>JBOHXL010000183.1:0-14088 GCA_050736975.1 Chthoniobacterales bacterium
GCTTTCGCGAAGGCCTCCACTTGTTTCAGGGTGGGCCGCGTCTTGCGGGTCTCCCAGGAGGTCAAACGCGGAAACCTGCGTTCCAGATCGACCGCCTCAAACCCTGCCCGCTTGTAAGCCCAGCGCAGCAGTTTTGGTTCGATCGCGACCCGCTCCATAACCCAAGCCTACCGACTGACCGCCCTCACATCAATCTTCCCGGTGACGGCGGCACTGACGAGAGCGGTTCGGCATCCCTGCCCGTCATATTGAAAAACCCAGCCGAGTGGAAAGCCCAAATTGCTTTCACGGAATCGCCGCTCTGCTTAGATGCACGCGCAGTGAAGGAATCTTACCGACCCTGCACACGATCTTTTCAAGAAGGATAGAGCGGCGATCGAAGCTGACCTGAATCAGTGTCGATAGGCAGCTCTGACCCCAACCTTCCCCCACAAAGGTCCCGACTATTTCGACTGGACGGTTCCGAACTGGCCGACCCAGGCCGCGGTTCTGGCCGTTCGCTTCGGATGCGAGCCGGGCTATCCCGAAAGCTACGCCCCGCAACCGGCCTCGACCTTTGTGATCGCGCGGCGCTAGCGTGCGGATAGGCTGCTCGGCGACGGAGGTGTCGTCGAATCCGAAACGCGGTCATGACTCGTCTCCGCGAAGTCATGGCCGAAGGCTGGGGCGCGATCGGCGGTATAGCCGCGAAAGCGCTCGAGGCTGTCCCAGCGGAAAGAAGCCGGCTGCAAACCATTCGATGGGCTGAGACAGCGCACGCTACACCGCGGTCGCGCTGGGACCGTCAGCGTCTTCCAAGTTGGACGTTGGACGTTTGCTTCCAGGGTTTTCTAATAGATCTGGATATCGCCGCTGGTCAACGTGCCGCCGGCGGAATAGCCAGTGCTCAAGGTAATACTAAAGCTATCCGAGCTTCCGTCGCTGCTGTTATCAGTCACACTGACGCTGTAGGTGACCTTGCTGCCGTCGCCCAGCCGCGCTGTGCCGGTGAGGTTCGCACTGTTCCCGTCGAAGGTCAGGGTGCGAACCTTGGCCCGGCTGATCGCGATGCCGGCCGCCGGATCGCTAAAGGTCAACGATCCCCTCGGTTGGTCTGTCGACTCACTGGCTTGAAAGCTAAAGGTTGCCGTATCCCCTTGGCCGGCGATAGAGCCGCTCCCGCTTGCCGTGGTCGTAGTCTGGGGGCCATAGAGTTCTGCACTGTCGAGGATATGGTTGCTCTTCGTGTTACCGCCCGCGACCAGCACCTCGCCCGTAGTGAGCAAGGTCGCGGTGTGAAAGAAGCGCTGCTTGTTCAGGTTGGCAGTGTTCGTCCAGATCCCGGTCACCGGGTCATAGAGTTCCGCCGTCTTGGGGAATAGGTAACCGCCCGCGACCAGCACCTCGCCATCGAGCAACAAAGTTGCGCTATGGGAAAGGAGGTAATAATTGGGGCTGCCGGTGAACGTCCAGATTCCCGTTGCCGGATCGTAAACCTCCGCCGTCGTGTCATCGCCAGTCGCGAGTACCTTCCCACTCTGCAGCGACGTCGTGACAATCCTCGCCCTTCCCGCGTTGAGGCTGCCAGTGTAAGTCCAGGTTCCCCTCGCTGGATTATAAAGTTCCGCCTTTAACTCAGGACTGGTGACGCTCGATCCTCCGGCCACCAGCACAAGTCCGTTGCCCAGAAGGGTCGCCGTATGGTAGATGCGCGCAACTCCGAGGCTTCCGGTGAGGGCCCAGGTTCCCGCGGCGGGATCGTATAGCTCCGCGCTGGCCAGATAGGCCTCTCCCCCAATCGTGCCGCCTGCGATCAAGACCTTTCCGCTGGGCAAGAGCGTCGCCGCGTGCAGATCCCGGGCAGTATGGAGACTGCCGGTCAAACTCCAAGTCCCGGTCGCCGGGTCATATATTTCCGCAGGACCTACTTCGTGGTCGCTAACGTCAATCCCACCCGCCACCAGCACCCTGCCATCGGCGAGCAAGGTCGCAGTGTGTCCAGCCCGCCCAATATTGAGGCTGCCGGTAAACGTCCAGGTTGCGGTCGTTCGGTCGTACAGCTCCACCGTACCCGCCTGCGCGTCGCCGCCCACCACCAGCACTCTGCCATCGGTCAATAAAGTCGCCGTAAAATAGCTTCGCGCCTGATTGAGGCTGCCGGTGAAATCCCACTGAAAGGATGCCGCGGCACACGGTCGCGCGAGAAGGACGGCACATAGGAGTAACAAAGCCAACCCGAGGCGACGGATAGTCCGAGCAACCAGTGGGCGAAGCGCCTGCTGCGGCGCGCCAGATGCGGACAAGGGAGATTCAATTCTGCTTCTTGTGAGTAGGATGTTGTTTTTCATGGGTGTCGATTGGGTTGGCCGGCGAGGAGGTAAGACTCTGGGTCGCACATTTGTTTCCTCGGTCGGATTTTCCCGATTCTGCCGGATGACTCTAGTCTTGCTTCTCTCGCAAATGCAAGCTCCGCGACAAACGGAATTTCGAAGCGGTCTTCAATCACGCGAACAGATAAGCGTTTGTTGATAAATTTTGCGAGCGATTTGCGACGCTGCCGCGCGTCGCGACGAGGAATTGAAAACGGCTCACTTTGCAGCGTCGTCGATCAGCTGGATCATGTTGACTTTGGCGGCGTGGATGCGCGCGACGGATGTGGCATCGTTGGCGACAAATCACTCCGCCCTTTATCGCGATCATCGGGTCGACGCGGCAGGCGGGAACCCAGCAGGCGAGGAAGCCGATCGTGAGGAGCGTGAAGGTGATCGGGTCGGATCAGGGCGGCCGCGCAATCAGCTTGGTGCGAGGACCAGGAGAAGGTGCGAATCGTCGGCGTCATGAGATGTATCGCCGGTCGAGTGGAGGAACGTGAACCCGCACTTTTGCAGGACGCGGACCGAGGCGGCGTTGTGTTTCGCGACTCCGGCGTAAAGCGGCCGCGTCTGTTCCAGGTGAAGAAAAGCGGAGAGCGCGCGGGTGGCGACGCCGCGGCCCCAGTAGGCGCGGTCGATCCAGTAGCCGATCTCGCGTTTCCCGTCCGAATTCCAGCTCACGATGTTCCCCGCGACGTGCTCTTTAGGCTGGGATTCGTCAAACGTGGCCGTGACCGTCCTGATCAAGCCCGTCTCGTCGGCGAGGATCTTCGCCCAATGCTGGTCGAACGAGGCGCGATCCCGCGATTGAAAGGCGGCCATCGCGACCGCCATTGGATCCCCCTGGTGCTCGAAGAACAACGGCAAATCACCCGGTTCGACGGGACGCAAAACGATGCGAGGGAACTGTGACACGTGACGCAGATTCCATCGTGACGCTGCCCTTATCAAACAAATCAAGTTCGTCAGCATCCCGGTGCGCGATCACTTGTGCGTGCGGGAAGACGGATGACGAATCGCGAACACGGCGCAGTGGGAGCCGCCGGGTAGATGGTCAGACCGCCGAGGGTAGGCGGTGAGTGAGCGGGCGCGAGCGAATCAGAGCAGGAAAAAGGGATTGAATTTGGAAACCAGGCCGTAACGCAGCCGCAGGCGAGGCCGGTATGAACCGAGGACATCGGCAAGACTCCCCGACGTAGCAGTTGTTGCCCCGCCAGGAAATGAAGCGCGGACTGACCCCGTCTGCCGCCCGCGAATTATGTTGACAACGTGGTCGGTTTTTCCTCAACCTCCGAATCATGGTGAGTTTCGATGCAAGCTTGCCGCTAATAATCCTATGAAAACGAACTCTTATTCAACGATATACAAGACCTGCGTCTGTTTGCTTTTTGCAGCGGCCAGTCTTTCCCACGTTAATGCTAACAGCTTGGGGCTGACTGGATTTTCGGGTGGCGTATCGACCACCGCAGCTGACAGATACGGCGGCAACGCCGACCTGACGATTGGCTGGAGCTTCACTGTCGGATCGCAAGGTATCACCCTGACAGATCTTGGGTTCTTCGATCAAGGCGGAGATGGCCTCAACACGGCTCATAACGTCGGGATCTGGGATAGCGGCGGCTCACTCTTGGCAAGCTTAACGGTTCCATCGGGAACCACTGGTTCTCTGGTCAGCGGATTTCGATTTGCGGCCCTGTCTAGCGCTTTGAATCTTGCCGCTAATCAAACGTACATTATAGGGGCGGAGGTCACGGCAAATTCGAGCGATCTTTTTTGGAACGGAACAGTCGCGACATTTGACCCCGCGATCACTTATGGCCAAGCCCGAGATAGTGCCGTCGGCAACAACTTCACCTCAGGTTTTACCGACCCGGTCAGGAGCCGATCAGATCTCAATTTCGGTGAATTCGGGCCGAATTTCGAATTTACACCGGCGTTGGTACCCGACACGGGCGCCACTTTGGGCCTGCTCCTTTTCTCCTTAACCGTCCTGCTGGGCGCAAGCCGCCTCCGCTCCCCTCAGTCAGCCTAACGAGACGGAGCTGAGCCACCGCTGGCGAGAGCGAATCAAAGCAGGAAAAAGGGATTGAATTTGGAAACCAGGCCGTAACGCAGCCGCAGGCGAGGCCGGGCTTTCAAACCAGAAACACCTGGCGAGACGATAGTGCTTTGTGAGCGAGGTTCGGTGACCAACCGGCACCCATACCCAGCGTCGAACAATCACTCCGCCCTGAGCGCGATCATCGGGTCGACGCGGCTGGCGCGGCGGGCGGGGATCCAGCAGGCGAGGCGTTAAATCGTTAAAAGGGTTAAATTGTTAGATAGATGCGGACTCCGGAACCGTTTTAACGTTGTAACTTATTTAACGTTTCACCTTCTCTTTAGCGGTCCACCTCACCCAAGACGATGTCGATCGAGCCGAGGATCACAATCACGTCCGCCACCGTGTGCCCGAGGCACATGTCATCGAGGATTGTCAGGTTGATGAAGCTCGGCGGACGCACCCGGCAACGGTAGGGACTGCCGCTGCCAATTGTTATTTCCGCGCCTCGCGCGTGACCAAGAGGGTAACCGGTTGGCCGTCGGGTTCCACGATCATTTTTGCCGGTTTATCCGATTTTCGCTGCGCTCCTTCTCGCCGGTACGCTCTCTTGGCGAGAACGCCGGCGCATCAGACATCGCTTGCTCGGCTAATCTCATCCCCCGCTCGGCAATGACCGCAATGTTGTTCCGAGGGCGGCGCAGTCGTGCGCTCGAAACCATGAAAATCCCGCATTGACTGCCGGATTTTCAAGATCACTCCAAGATGGCCGCGCGGCGAGCTTGAGAATACAACTGTAAAACTGTATCTACGGGCGATGAAAACCACGATCGATCTGCCAGAGAGCGTCCTGCATCGCGCGAAGATCGTGGCGGCCCAGAGAAAGACGACCCTCAAGGAACTCGTTCTCCTCGGTCTAAACTGGGTCATCCATTCAGGCGCTGAAGCTCCAGATCGCCAGGCAGCGGTCGCTCGCCTGCAGAAGGGTCTTCGCCTTGGTGGCCAGCGGCTGGGCCGGGCTCAACTTCATGAGCGCCACTAGGTTTCTCGACACCAACATCCTGCTCTACGCCTACGATCTGGATGCACCGGCCAAACGGACGGTGGCTTTGCGGTTCGTCGAGCAAGGCTGGTCTGCGCTCCGCGACACGGCGATCAGCGTGCAGGTCTTGCAGGAAATGCACGTAAATCTCGAACGACAGGGCATCTCTCAACTGGAGGCGACTCGGATCGTGCGCGACTATGTAGCGTGGCCCGTGGTAGATCACACCCTCGATCTCTTTCAAGCTGGGCTGAACGAGCAGGCCCGCTGGAAAATCTCCCTTTGGGACGCTCTAATCCTGGCGGCGGCGCGGAGAGCGGGGGCGTCTGAGTTGATCCTCGAAGACCTTAGCCACGGCCAGAACTACGACGGCGTGCGGGCTCTAAATCCCTTTATTTGATCGCTCATCTGTCGCCGTTCGATCAGCGGTCTACTGGAGCCGTTTTAACGTTGTAACCTATTTAACGTTTCGCGAACCTATCGGTCCACCTCGCCCAGGACGATGAGAATGTTAAATCGTTAAAAGGGTTAAATTGTTAAATAGGTGCGGACTTCGGAACCGTTTTAACGTTGTAACCTATTTAACGTTTAACCCTCTCTATTAGCGATCGACCTCTCCGAGGACAATATCGATGCTGCCGAGGATGACCATCACGTCCGCCACCGTATGCCCGAGGCACATGTCTTCGAGGATCGTCAGGTTGATGAAGCTCGGCGGGCGCACCCGGTAACGATACGGATTGCCGCTCCCGTCGCTGATCAGATAAAAGCCCAGCTCACCCTTGGGCGCTTCGATCCGTCCATACGCCTCGCCGACCGGCGGTTTGAAGGCGCGGATTTTCACTTTCGGATTCTGGATTGGGCCTTCGGGCAATTGCTCCATCGCCTGATGCAGGATTCCGAGAGTTTCGCGCAGTTCGAGCACGCGCATCATGAGCCGATCATAGACGTCGCCGTGATCGCCTAACGGCACCCGGAAGTTGAAGCGCGGGTAAAGCCCGTAGCCATCCACTTTGCGAATATCGTAATTCACCCCGGAAGCGCGCAGGCCGGGGCCCGTGATACCGGCGCTGATCGCCAGTTCGGCGGAAAGCTTCCCGACGTCCTGGGTGCGGGCGATAAGGATTTCATTCCCGGTAATCAATCCCTCGAACTCGTCGAGAAAGCGCGGAAAGCGATCGACGATCTGGCGCGCGCGCTCCATCCAGCCGGCCGGCAGGTCGCAACGGCAGCCGCCGAAACGCATGTAGTCACACATCATGCGCGAACCGGAAAGCGACTCGAAAAGATCCAGAATATTCTCGCGCTCGCGGAAGGCGTACATAAGCGGCGTGCCCCACGCGCCCATGTCGCTCAGGATGAAGCCGAGCTGCGAAGCGTGATTCACCAGGCGGGTCAGTTCGCCGAGAATGACGCGCAGATACTCGGCGCGCTCCGGCACTTCGATCCCGGCCAATTTTTCCACACTGAGCGCGTAGGCCCAGTTGTTGGTCATTGAGCAAAAATAATCGAGTCGATCGGTATAAGGCATCGAGCCGAGGTAGCTGGTGTTTTCCCCGATCTTCTCGTGATTGCGATGAAGATAACCGAAGACCGGTTTGAGCTTGCGCACCACCTCGCCATCGAGCGCCACGTTCATTCGGAAAACGCCGTGGGTCGATGGATGCTGCGGGCCCATCGAGACTTCGAGCAGATCGCCTTCGAGGCGCGAAGTCATGCCCTGCGGCGGCGCGTGTTTTTGTTCAGGCAGAGTGGTGGGCATGGGATCGTTACGCTGAGTCGTTAAATCGTTAAAAGGGTTAAATTGTTAAAAAGGGAAGCGAGCGGTGCCGTTGTAACGTTTTAACCATTTAACGTTTCACGCTTCCCAGCTCCTCCGTCCCGTCAAGCGCCGGCCGAGCAGGATAATGTTCCTTCGCGCGTACCAGCACGTCGTCATGCGGGGTCGGCTCGTATTCAAAGTCGTCCGGCTCGCGATAGTCTTTCCGCATCGGGAAATCGGTGAACTCGTCCCACATCAGGATGCGGCGCAGATCGGGATGGCCCTCGAAATGGATGCCGTAGAGATCGTAAATTTCTCGCTCCTGAAATTCCGCGCTCCGCCAGACCGGAGTGAGGGATGGGAGCGGCGTTTTTTCCGCGCGATCGCTGGTCCGCAGCCTAACGACGACCGGCCCATGCTTATGCACGGTCGAGTAGAGATGATAAACCGCCTCGAGATAGCCGGGGAAAAACTCTTCCTGCATTTCCTCGACTTCTTTTTCTTCGCCTTCGACCAGTCTCTTCACCTTCACTTTTTTCTTCGCCGTGCGATCAAGCCAGTCGACCCCGGTGACGTTGGAGCAGTGATCGAGGCACAGGGCCGAGTCATCGCGCAGGAAGCGCGCGGCAGCGACGGCATGCGCGTGATCGAAGAGGAGAGAAGGCTGATTGGCCGGACCGGGGTTTGGAATGATTTCGACCCGGGCGCCAGGGATCGCCCGCTCGACCCGCGCCTTGATTTCCTCGAGCGAGTGCATGTGGATCGTTAAATTGTTGAAAAGTTAAATCGTTAAAACGGGGCAGAGATTTCGAGGGCATCGTTGAGCGTGGCGAGAGCGTTTTCCTCCTCGGGAGAGTCGTCGATTTCGCGGACGGTCGATCCTTCGTTTGTCTTGCGATTGCGGAGGTAGCGAAGATAGCCGTTGATCAGGCCCAGGACTCTCCACGCCTCCTTCTTTAGGTCAGCGATCTCGTCTTTCTTTAAATAGTTTTCATCCGCACAGGTATTCAGGTCGTCGATTAGCTCTTGCAGCGAACCGCGCGAGCCGAGGAAAAAGCGAACCTGATCAGCGAAATGATAGCGGCCGTGGCCTTCCGCGATGTTGTTCGTGAGCGAGACAGCCGCTCTCCGAATCTGGCTCGCGAGTTCGAACTTTTCCAAGTCCGGCAGCTGGCGAGTGACCCCATACATCTTCTTCCGAAACTCGCGCGCAACCTGGTAAACTTCCAAATCCTCAAAGGTCCGAAATTGCCCGGCCGGAAGCGGAGTGCTTTGCCTTCCTTTTTTAACGTTGTAACCCATTTAACAATTTAACCCTGTCTTTCAATCGCGGGCGGGTGATAGACATCCGGATTCGCCGGCGGCTCGAGATCGTGCGCGCCGAAAGCCGGCACCGGAAACTCGCTCGGCGTCGCCTTTTTTAGAAACTCGGCCTTGCCTTGCCCGGTCAATTTTTGTTCGTCAATTTTTCTCTGCAATTCCATAAAGGCGTGGAGCAGCGCCTCCGGCCGGGGCGGGCAGCCGGGAATGTACACATCGACCGGGATATAACGGTCGATCCCCTTGAGGACATTGTAGCCCTGCTTGAATGGTCCGCCGGAAATCGCGCAGGCACCCATTGAGATGACGTATTTCGGGTCCGGCATCTGGTTGTAGAGGCGGACCACTTGGGGCGCCATTTTCTTGGTCACGGTGCCAGCGACGATCATAAGGTCGGCCTGCCGCGGCGAAGGTCGAAAAACTTCGCCGCCAAAGCGGGCCAGATCGTAGCGCGAGGCGGCAGCGGCGATCATCTCGATCGCGCAACAAGCGAGGCCAAACTGGAGTGGCCAGATCGAATTGCGCCGGCCCCAATTGTAGAGGTCCTGCATCGAGGTCACCCAGATGCCCTGCTTCTGCAGCTCGCTGCGGAGACCGTCGTCCATTGTTGTCGCGCCTTCCATCACCTCGTCCAACTTAAACAACCTTTGCCCCAAGCCCAAATCAGTCCTTCCAACAAGAGAAGCAGGAAAATCAAAATGGCGATGAAGGCACCGAAGGGCAAACCGGTAAAGGCGGTGGCAAACGGGACAAGGAAGATCGCCTCGACGTCGAAGATCAAAAAAATGATGGCGTATAAATAATACTGCGAATGAAACTGGATCTGGGCTTCGCCTAACGACTCAATTCCGCATTCGTAGGTGGCGTTTTTCGCCTGGCCCGGCTTGGGCGGCTGGAAGAAATGCCGCCAGAGCCAGGCCAGGGCCAGTGGCATGACCGGAAAGATAAAGGCCACTCCGACGAAGATGACGAGAAAGAAATAAGGGGAAGGATTCATGACGTGCGGAAAATGACGAATGACGAAGCCCGAACGGCGAAGGAATGACGAAGCCCGAATGACGAGAGCGTCGCGCAATCACTCGTCATTCGGTCATCGCTCATTCCTTCGGATTCCGGATTTCCGGCCGGAGGCCCGTCACACCACCCCTTGGTCAAGCATGGCGTTCGCGACCTTGAGGAAGCCCGCAATGTTCGCGCCGTTGACGTAATTCCCCGGCGTGCCGAAACGCTCCGCGGTCGCCCGGCAGGTTTTGTGAATCGCCTGCATGATGCCTTGCAGGCGTGCGTCCACCTCTTCACGCGTCCACGAGAGGCGCATGCTGTTCTGTGCCATCTCAAGTCCGGAGGTCGCGACCCCGCCGGCGTTGGCCGCTTTCCCCGGACCAAAAAGAATCCCCGCGTCGAGAAACAGCCGAACCCCGCCAATCATGGTCGGCATATTCGCGCCTTCCGAGACGACGTAGACGCCGTTGCGCATCAGATTGGTCGCATCCTTCTCGCTAATTTCGTTCTGGGTCGCGCTCGGGAAAGCGCACTGCGCCTTGTGATCCCAAAGCGGGTTGTGATCGAGCGTTCCGTCGTCTGCCGTATAAACCGCGCTCTTGAATTTATCCGCATACTCGGAAATGCGGCCGCGCCGGACATTTTTCAGCTCCATGACAAACGCGAGCTTCTCCCGCGTGATGCCCGCTTCGTCATAGATGTAGCCGGTGGAATCAGATAACGTCACGGGACGGGCGCCGAGTTCGATCAATTTCTCGACCGTGTATTGCGCAACGTTGCCGCTTCCGGAAACGAGACAAACTTTCCCCGCCAGATCTTCGTTGCGTGTCTTCAACATCTCGGCTGCAAAGTAGACCGCGCCGTAGCCGGTTGCCTCCGGGCGAATGAGCGAGCCGCCCCAGCCGATCCCTTTCCCGGTCAGCACCCCGGTGAACTCATTGCGTAGCTTTTTATACATGCCGAAGAGATAACCGATCTCGCGCGAGCCGACGCCGATATCGCCCGCCGGGACATCGCGATAGGGGCCGATGTGGCGCGACAGTTCGGACATGAAAGCCTGGCAAAAGCGCATCACTTCATCGTCGCTCTTTCCTTTCGGATCGAAATCAGATCCGCCCTTGCCGCCGCCCATTGGCAGGGTGGTAAGCGAGTTTTTGAACACCTGCTCGAAGGCGAGGAACTTGAGGATGCCGAGATTAACCGAAGGATGAAAGCGCAGCCCTCCCTTGTAGGGCCCGATCGCACTGTTCATCTCAATGCGAAAACCACGATTGACGTGAATGACGTTTTTGTCGTCCTGCCATGGAACGCGAAACATGATGACGCGCTCCGGCTCGATAATCCGCTCCAGGATTTTGCCGGCGCGGTACTCCGGGTGCCGATCCAGCGCGAGCATGAGGGACTCGAGTACTTCCTCCACCGCCTGATGGAACTCCAGTTCGCCCGGGTTCTTCGCCTTCACTCGCGCCATCAATTCTGAAACGTCGTCTTTCATAGGTAGTTTTGGCAGTCTGCCCGCCGTGCTTCTGATTTTCCCGACCCCGCCTAACGAGTCATGACAACGCGCGGTGGGTCTCGGTGCGTCCGGCCATCTGTCGTGCAGGAATAGCGTCCCGCAGGTCGGAACGAAACAAAATTCATAAATCGCCTCCAAGGTATGCCAGACGGCGGAAGAAACAGAAGGATAATTTTATCGGGCACCTCCTCTTGAAAGGATTACGGCTGGATGCCGGTGGGCATTTCTTCCGCTTTCTGCGCGGCCATTCCCATTCCTTTCTTGCTTAAAAAATCAGACCCGCTTTTCTTCATCGCACGGTGAGCGGCTTTCTCGACCAGATTTTCGTGATTGGGAAGCAGCGGCTTCTGTCGCTGCTCACCGGAGCACCGGATTGGGTCTGGCAGATAGTCTCCAGCCTGCTCAACATCATCGCGCTCCTCGTTGTCTTTCTTACCCTCTTTGCCCTGATATCGGTCTTCGAACGGAAGATCCTGGCCCGCATCCAAAACCGTTTCGGGCCCAACCGCGTCGGTCCCTTTGGTCTCCTCCAACCGGTGGCCGACGGGATCAAGATGTTGATCAAAGAGGACATCGTGCCGGCGCGGGCTGACAAGGTGGTACACTTCCTCGCGCCCATCCTGATCAGCGGGGCGGCCATCCTCGCGCTCGGTGTAATCCCCTACGGCCGCAATATGACCCCGTTTGCGATCGACGGCGGCATCCTCTTCTTCTTCGCCGTCGGCTCGACCAACGAGGTGGGCGTTTTCATGGCCGGGTGGGGGAGCAACAACAAATTCTCCATGCTTGGCGCGATGCGGGCTATCGCGCAGATGGTCAGCTACGAGTTGCCGCTCCTCATTACGGTCTTGCCCGTAGTGATGGTGAGCGGCTCGCTCAGACCGGACGCGATCGTCGCGGCGCAAGCCGGCTATTCGTTAGGCATTCTGCCCCACTGGTTCGTTCTTACGCCTTGGGGCGCGGCGGCTTTCATTTTGTTCTTCGTCTCGGGCCTGGTGGAATCGAACCGCACGCCCTTTGATGTGCCGGAGGGTGAATCCGAGATCGTCGCCGGCCACATGACGGAATATTCGGGCTTCAAATATGCCATTTTTTTCCTCGCGGAATATTTTGGGATGTTCGCGATCAGCGGGCTCGCAGTGACGCTCTTTCTCGGTGGCTGGCAGGCGCCGATTAGCGCGCTCCAAATCGTTCCGTCTTATCTCTGGTTCTTCCTCAAGCTCGCCGTCCTGCTCTTCGTTTTTATCTGGATTCGCGGCACTCTCCCGCGCATCCGGGTCGATCAGATGATGAATTTCGCCTGGAAATTCATGCTTCCGATGGCCTTTACCTGCATCCTCGCGGCCGCGGTCTGGTACTACGCGGGTCACCAACTTGCCGGCTGGCTTTGGTCGTTGGTTGTGCTCGCACTGGTTTACATGACGCTCTCGCGTCTGCTCGGGACGGGGAAGAAATTCGCTCCGCGCACCTATCGTTTCGCGGAATGAACGGCGCTGCCTTTATCGTCATCGCGATTGGCACCCTCGCGGCTGCGCTCGCCGCCGCGACGCTCTCGAAGCTGATCCACGCCGCGCTCAGTTTTGCCGCCGCGTTTGTCGGCGTGGCGGCGTTTTATTTCTTGTTAGGCGCGGAATTCGTCGGGCTCGTTCAGGTTTTCGTTTACGTCGGCGCGGTCGCGGTTTTGATTGTCTTTACCATCCTGCTCACCCGCCACGAGACGGAGAAGAGTCATGGCTTCAACTGGTCCGGCGTGGTGATCGCGCTGGCGGTTTTCGCCGGTCTGCTCTGGGCGATCGTGAAAACGTCTGGTCTTTCCGTCGCCGCGAGGCCAATCGCGGCGCTGACCGTGAAGCGAATCGGTGAGACGCTCATGACGGATTACGTCTGGCCCCTGCAATGCATCGGCGTCCTCCTGACCGCCGCACTCATCGGCGCGCTCGTGCTCGTGATGGAGGAAAAGCGGTGATCCGGCCGCCAGCTGCGCGATGAATCCTACGCTTCAACTTTTCCTGATCGTCTCGGCGGCGCTTTTTTGCATCGGCCTGCTCGCCGCGCTGAGCCGGCGCCACGCTATCTTCATCTTGATCGGCATCGAGATGATGCTCGCCGCCGCCGGTTTGAATTTCATCGCCTTCTGGCGTTTCGGTCCGCAACCGGCGCCGCCCACCGGAGTCATGGTGACCATTTTCGCGATCGCGATCGCGGCCGCGGAAGCTGCGGTCGGACTCGCGCTCGTCGTCGCAGTTTACCGCAAGTATCGGACGATAAACGTCGACCGGATCGACGAACTCAAAGGATGAGCAACTGGATTGTCGCTCATCTCTGGCTGATCCCGGCGATTCCGCTGGCGGCGTCGCTCATCGTCCTGAGTCTTTCGAACGCGCGCCGCTCGAGCGCGGCGCTGCTCGCGATCGCTGGACAGGTGATTGCGCTCCTTCTCTCGCTCAGCGCCTTCTGGCCGACGTTGCAGACGCCCGGTTATCGCGTTTTCCAAAATTTCACCTGGCTCAATTTCGGCGATCAAACGCTCCGGCTCGGCTTTGTGCTCGATCCGCTCGCGGCCGTCATGCTGATCATGATCACGCTCGTCAGCCTCTGTATTTTTATTTTCAGCGTTGGCTACATGGCGGCGGACAAGAACTTCACCCGCTTCTTCGCCTATCTCTCGTTCTTCTCTGCCGCGATGCTGGGAGTGGTCATCGCCAACAGTCTGCTGCTGCTCTTCGTCGCCTGGGAACTGGTCGGGCTCGCTTCCTATCTGCTCATCGGATTCTGGATTCACAAACCGAGCGCGGCCGCGGCCGCGAAGAAGGCGTTCATCACGACGCGGATCGGCGACATCGGGTTCTTTCTCGGAATGCTCTGGCTTTATGGCCGGAGCGGGACGCTGCTTTTCTACGATGGCGGTCACGGCGCGCTCGAAGGCACACGGTTGGTCTCGTTAGGCGCGAGCGCGACTTTCATCGCGCTCCTCATCTTTTGCGGCGCGGCTGGGAAGTCGGGACAATTTCCGCTCCACGTCTGGTTGCCGGACGCGATGGAAGGTCCGACGCC
>JBOHXL010000184.1:0-27398 GCA_050736975.1 Chthoniobacterales bacterium
CGCTCGGGCAGTATCAAAACCGATACAGCCACTTCGCTCGCGCCTCGGCCAGCGCCAAAATCGATCACCACCCGACCCTTCCCTACTTTCCGGATAGCCTCTAGATAAAGGAGCCTCAACTATGAGCATGAAATTGGAAGCAATCGTCGTCCCCGTCTCGGACGTTGATCGGGCGAAGAAATTCTACGCGGAAGAATTGGGTTTTAAAGTGGACGTCGATCATCAAGCCGACACTGTAGCGCTTGTGAAATATCGATCCCAACGTAGGTCATAAAAACAGTTCCTTTTTTTTCCCCGCGAGCTTACGCTCGCCAGAACTGTTTTCATGTTACCCTGACCCTAAATGCCCACGCTCCGGAGTTTATCGCGCGGACGGGACGAGCATCCGCGCGCGTCGCATGCAAGGTGCGCGCAGACAGTCGTCGATCTGGGTTGCCGATGGTTGCGTTTCCGAAGGGTGAGCCTCCGGTCATTCAAAAGAGAGGGACGAGTGTCGATAATAATAAGTTATGTCCAAAGTAATCATAGTCGCTCTAACTGCGGCGTTGGCTTCTTACGCGGCTGCCGATCACGTCAAACTCAGCGCGATCATTGCTCATCCTCAAGAGTTTGACGGACGAAAGGTGACTGTCATTGGCCTAGCGGCGGATAATGGAAACGACCTATACGTATTTCCAACTTTTGAAGCCGCCTCTGAAGGTAGGACGAACACCCGAGGTGCTGTTTATGTGCCCGGCCCCTTTAAACGAGACTATAATCGCCATTGGGTTGAGGTCATCGGTGTGGTGCATGCTTCAAAACATGGATGGGCAGGACAGAATCCGTGTGAAATCGAAATGATCCAGTTTCGCGACTTACGGCACGAAAAACGGCTACTTTGGCCTGAGGACATAGGATTGTTTTTTAACGCAACTTCTTCGCCTGTAATAGTTGACTCAGAGATAAGGAGTGGCGCCGGTTCCGGCACCTTGATCAACCCTCATCAAACGGGGACGGCGTTGATCATCCCATCGGGGCAGCTTGTTGTTTATCGGGGTGCGGATATGAAGGTTATTTTTACCGCAAAGTTACAGTATCCAAAACGCCGGCCGGAACACCCATCGGAGAGAAGCTTTCGCTTTGTTGTTCACAAACATTCACTTGAATTAGCGGGCGAGAAGGAGCCGCGTTAACTGGCAAGGACGGATTGGGAGAGCAGGAAAGGGGGGCAGTTCGGGGTCAGTCCGGGGTCAGGGAGCCGGGGCAGAAGCAGCATACCGGTTCTCCACGCAGGTCAGGAGTGCGAAAGCTTTTCGCGGCCAAGCGTCCCCTTGCCTTGGAATTCGCGTGTCAGAATGGGCTCGTTAAATTGCCAGTTCTTGAGATAATAGGAAACGATGACGTCCGAGCTTAGCGCAGGGGTGAAATTCGACCTCGGGCACGTCTTGTTCATCGACATCGTCGGCTACTCGAAGTTGCTCATCAACGAACAGAGTGAACGGCTTGAGACGCTGAAGAACATTGTCCGCGGGACGGAACAGTGCCGCCTGGCGGAAGCCGAAGGCAAACTGCTGCGCTTGCCGACAGGCGACGGCGGCGCCCTCGTTTTTCGCAACAGTCCGGAAGCGCCCGTTTTGTGCGCCTTGGAAATCAGCGGGGCGCTGAAGAATCATCCCGAACTTCGCGTTCGGATGGGGATTCACAGCGGCCCAGTGAACGAAGTGAGAGATCTCAACGAGCAGGTCAACATTGCCGGCGCGGGCATCAACCTTGCGCAGCGGGTGATGGACTGCGGGGATGCCGGACACATTCTTCTCTCGAAGCGTGTCGCCGGTGACCTGGAGGACTATCCGCGATGGCGTGCGCTTCTGCACGAGCTCGGCGAATGCGAAGTAAAACACGGGCTGCGTATCTCGATCCTGAATCTTTATGACTCTGAGACCGGCAATCCGGAGGTGCCTGAGAAATTGCGGCGGGTCAAAGCGCAAACGGCTCCGGCAGTTTCCGGGCGCGGCGAAGATTTGTGGGTCGCTGTGCTTCCGTTTCGGGGTGCTGGAGACGCGGAGATGGAGTCGTTCGCCGATGGCCTGGTCGAGGACATCACGACCGGGCTCTCGCGGTTTCGGTATTTGTCGGTCGTCGCGGGCGCCTCGGCGGCGCGAGTAAAGGGAGAGACTGGAGACGAGCGGGCCCTGGGCGCCCGGCTCGGCGCGCGTTACGTGTTGGAAGGAAGCATTAGGAAAGGAGGCTCAGGCATTCGGGTAACTGCGCAGTTAGTCGATACGCAGACCGGCACTCAACTTTGGGCTGAGACCTACAATCGCGATCTTCAGGCATCGAGTATTTTTGCGGCGCAGGACGACGTCGCCGACCGCATCGTCGCAACGGTCGCTGACAGCTATGGGGTGCTCGTGCATTCGATGAGGGCCGCAATCCGGCAGAAGGACGACGGCGATCTTACTCCAGCGGAATGGCAGTTCCAATATTTCGCCTACCGGGAGCAGATCACCCCCGCTTCTCATGGCGCGCTTCGGAGTCGGCTCGAACGTGCGGCGAAGTCGGAGAATCGGCCTTCGGATTTGTGGGCTTGTCTCGCGCAAATCTATGTCGACGAATACGCCTTTGGCTTTCCCGGGGATGACGGGAGGTCTCTCGATCGGGCCCTGGCCGCGGCGCGCCGCGCGGTCGAGTTGGATCGGGCGAACCAGTTCGCGCTCGTTGCGCTGGCGCAAACCCACTTCTTCCGCCAGGACCTGGCAGCCTTTGGTCCGGCGGCCGAACGCGCGATGGCGCTCAATCCACTCAACACCGACGCGCTCGGGATCCTGGGATTGGAGATCGTGCACACGGGCGAGTTCGAGCGCGGCACCGCGATCGTGCGGCGCGCGATGGAGCTCAACGCCAACCACGCCGGCTGGATGCATTTCGCTCCGCTCTGGGACTACTTTCACAAGGGCGAATACGAACAAGCCCTCGAGTGCGCGAACCGCGTGGATGTCCCTGGACTCTTCTGGCCTTACCTCGTCATGGCGTCGGCCTGCGGGCACCTCGGCCGGCGCGCTGAAGCCGCGGCCGCAGTCCGGGATTTGTTGGCGATTGATCCCGGGTTTGCAGCGCACGTGCGCTCGAACGTTGGAAGCTGGCATTTCGCGAGCGGCCTGATGGAGCCTATCCTCGAAGGATTGCGCAAAGCAGGACTCTCGATTCCCGAGAATGACCTATCCGACTCTCCGAAAGGGACGGTCGCGGCAAAAGCAAAGTCTGGCCCGGACGTGGGCGCGGTTCGGGCTGACGAGGGATTCTGGGTCGCGGTGCTGCCATTCAAGTATGGTGGTAGCAACTCCGATCTCACAGCCCTGGCAGAAGGACTAACCGAGGAGATCGTCACCGGCCTGTCGCGTTTCTCCTACCTTAAGGTCATCGCGCGCGGTTCTACTGCGCGTTATGCCAATGAGTCGGTTGACATTCGGTCCGCCGGCAAAGAACTGGGCGCCCGCTATGTCATGGAAGGAAGCCTTCGCCAGGCTGGCGCAACCATTCGTCTTGCGGTCCAGTTGGTGGATGCCACCAATGGCGCTCATTTGTGGGCGGAAAACTATGAACGCAGCTTCACCCCAGAGAGCGTTTTTGCGCTGCAGGATGACTTGGTCCCCCGCGTCGTCTCAACGGTGGCGGACCAGAACGGCATCCTGACTCGCTGGATGAGCGAAACCCTGCGGAGCAAGAGTGAAGACACCCTGACTCCGTATGAGGCCGTGCTCCGCGCCTTTACCTATTTCGAGCGCTTCACTCCTGAGGAACACTTGGTCGTAAGACGCATTTTGGAGCGCGCCGCGCGCGAGGCTCCGGATTACGCCGACTGCTGGGCGATGCTGTCCATTATATATGCCGTTGAGTTCGCAGATGGATTCAATACCGGGCCAAATCCTCTCGACCGCGCCCTGACCGCGGCACAGCGCGCGGTGCGCCTTGCCTCAACTAATGCTCTCGGCCACTACGGGCTGGCCTTCGTTTACTTCTTGCGCAAGGAGAACGCTTCCTTCCGGGCTGCAGCGGAAAAGGCCCTCGCACTTAACCCCATGGATGGATCGGTCATGGGTATCCTCGGCGTTCTCATAAATTGCGCCGGCGAGTTAGAGCGGGGTTGTCAAATCGCGGAAGCTGCCATGCAGCTCAATCCCAACCATTCGGCCTTGTTCCGCTGGGCCGCATTCACCAATGCATATGTCCAGGGTAAGTACGCGGAGGCGCTTGAGCTGGCGGTTCGCATTAACATGCCCAATTACTTCTACGCCCATGCCGGACGAGCTGCGGC
The DNA here is from genome assembly GCA_050736975.1 of Chthoniobacterales bacterium. Lineage (GTDB taxonomy): Bacteria > Verrucomicrobiota > Verrucomicrobiia > Chthoniobacterales > UBA10450 > Palsa-1392. The sequence continues at coordinate 4,295 of JBOHXL010000184.1, forward strand.
CCTCGGCCAACTCGGCCAGCGCGAAGGGGCGGAGAAAGAGCTAAGGGAATTACTCGTCCTTCGTCCCGACTTCGCCACCGCGGCGCGCCGGGAATACGCCAAATGGTATGACTCCGAGACGGTTGAGCACATCATCGAAGGCCTGCGCAAAGCGGGGCTTGCGATTCCAGAAAAGGATCGATCAGGGATGGGAGAAAGTTATGTGCCGAGAGATTAGTTAGATCTCGCGATTGTCACGAATCTCCGGTTCCCTCGCAACTGAGATGGTAAATCGTTAATCCGTTTGTTTCACATCGCAGGGCTGCTTTGCGCGGCCAGTTTGTCGGCCTGAGCGGTGTCGGCTTTGAGCTTTTGCTCGCCTTGCTTCGCTTCCGGATCGAGTTGGCGGAAAACGGCTTCCTGCTCGGCCGTTGGGCGACCATAGGATAGGTCGATGTCCGCAGCCAGGTAGGCGAGATGATCGCGCAATTTGGTCTCATGAAGGAGGCTGCCTTCGCTCGCTTTCATTGCCATCTGCGCCATGCTGTCGATGTCGCGGGTGAGCGCGGCCAGGGCGGCGGCCTGCGCGTCGGTCATGGTGTGAGCGGCAGCCGCCTTCTGGAGCTTGTCGCGTGTGGCCAGCGCCTGGTTGATATCTTGATCCAGCGCGTCGAGGTCAGCGTGAATCTTCAGGTCTAACGCGAGGCGCGCCTCCAGGTCCTGTTGCGTGGCATGAATCCGTGGGTCGAGACCGACCTTAAGGCTTTGTTGCGTTTTCTGCCCATTATAATTGAGCACGACCGAATAGGTACCCGGCAGCACGACCGGACCCTCGACCGAATCCTCCAGCCCACCAGCCGCGATCGGAGCATGGTAGCCGGTGATCTCGGTGGCATACGGGTAACGCAGGTCCCACTGCAGCCGATTCATCCCTGGCTCGGCCGCGGCAAGCTTCGCTTCCTTTTCTCGAATCTTCTCATCGGTGCTCTTACCGCTCTGGTCCGGTTCGGCGGCAGCATTCTCCAGGTGCTCGCCATATTGCGCTGCGCTGGCGTGTTCGTTCTCTTTTTTCTCTTTCGCGGTGGCGAGGTGCAGCGGGATGCTACGAATCACCTTCCCTTTTGCATCGGCAAATTCGAGCGTTGCCGGCGTCTTACCGTCATAATCTTCCGGCAGGTGAAAGAAGACGGTCGCGCCGAAGGGCGGATTGTAGCCGGCATCGGGCGGCCGTCTGCGGTCAGGGTCGGGAAGGCCATAGTCATGAGTTAACCAGGCCTGTTCTGGAGCGAAGAGATAACTGGTGTTGGATTGGACAGCCGGGTTTTTGGTCAACTGTTCCAGAAATGCCAGGTTATCAAGCACCCAGAATGAGCGGCCATGAGTGGCCGCGATAACCTGGCCCTGCCGCGGATTGATGGCGATATCGCGCACCTGCGCCACCGGCAGGTTTAAGGTTAACGGCTGCCAGTGCGCGCCCGCGTCGAGGCTAAAGTAGACCGTGCTGCGGGTACCAACAAAAAGCAGGTTGGAATCGTTAGGGTCCTGCCGCAGATCGAAGACAAATTCGTCCTCCGGCAGTCCGGTCGTGATTGCAGTCCAATGCTTGCCCAGATCGGTGGTCTTAAAGATATAAGGCTTAAAATCATCCAGCATATAACGACGGGCTGTGAGCCAGGCGGTTTGCTTGTCAGTATGCGAGCTCTCGATACAACTAATCCAGGATGACTCTGGCAACCCGGGCGGAGTGACTTTCTCCCAATGCTTCCCGCCATCGGTCGTAACGTGAGCAAGACCGTCATCGGACCCGGCCCAGATGAGATTGCCGTCGAGAGGTGAAATCGCGAGGGCCGAAACGAGGGGAAAGATCTCCGCGCCTGACTGGTCGAGATCGACGGGCCCGCCGCTGGGCACTTCCGTGTTTTTCTCGTTACGAGTGAGATCGGGCGAGACTTGCTTCCAGGTTGCGCCGTAGTCATCGCTTTTGAAGACATACTGGGCGGCCGTGAATAGTTGCTTCGGATTTGCCGGCGAAAATAAAATGGGATGAGTCCAACCCCATCGGTACTTCAGCTCGCCCGAGGATGCGCCTTCCTGGTAATGCGGCCAGGGACTTACACTGCGGTATTCGTCCGTCCGCTGATCGTGCTTCACGAAGATGCTGTAATAGCCGCTGCCATAGGTGATCTTGGGGTCGCCCGGCTGGGGTACGGTATAAGTGCTTTCGCCATACGCGACGCTGTGCCAGGCGGCGAGCGGAATCATTCGTTCGACGCTTGCACTCGGCCCTTCAAAAGAACCTTCGTCCTGCTGCGCGCCGTAGATGTGATAGGGAAATTGGTCGTCAAGATTGACGTGGTAGAACTGGCCGGTGGGCTGATTGTGCTCGGTGCTCCAGGTCTTGCCGGCATCGGTCGAGACCGTCGCGCCGCCGTCATTGCCCTCGAGTAAAATCCGCGTGTCGTCCGGATTGATCCAGACGACGTGGTTATCGCCGTGCGGCGTTCTCAGTTTCGTAAAGGTCTTGGCGCCGTCGTGTGAAACCCAGAGCGCGTCCACCTCGGGCACGTAAACAGTATTGGGATCTTTCGGATCGGCATAAATCGTCATGTAATAAAAAGCGCGTTGCCGCAGTTTCATTTCGTCGTTCACCCGCTTCCAGGTGGCGCCGGAGTCATCCGAGCGGAACACGCCGCCCTCTTTCGCCTGAATGATGGCGTAGACCGTGTCCGGCTTACTCGCGGCGATGGCTAAGCCGACCCGGCCCAGGACGGTCTGCGGCAAACCAGAGTTGCGAGTAATATTGGTCCAGTGCGCACCTCCGTCGGTCGTCTTGTAAATGCCGCTGCCCGGGCCGCCGCTGGTCATCCCCCAGGGCATGCGGGCAGCCTGCCACATCGAGGCATACATCTGCTCCGGGTGATTCGGGTCCATCACGAGGCAGATCGCGCCGGTGTTGTCGTCCACGAACAGAGCTTTCTGCCATGATTTGCCGCCATCCGTGGATTTGAAGATGCCGCGGTTGGGATCGGGAGCGAAGACATGCCCCATCGAAGCGACATAGACAACGTTGGGATCCTTCGGGTCCACGAGAATGGCGCTGATCGAATGCGCATCACGCAAACCGACGAATTGCCATGTTTTACCCGCGTCGGTTGATTTGAAAACCCCATCGCCGGGAATCACGTCGCTCCGAATATCGGCTTCGCCGGTCCCGACGTAGAGCGTATTGGGATTGGACGGTGCGACCGCGACCGCGCCGACGCTGGAACTCGGCCCGGGCAGCTTGCCGTCGGTGATGTTTTCCCATTCCACCCCTTCGTCGGTGCTTTTCCAAACGCCACCACCGACCGCTCCCGCGTAGAAGAGGTTGCTGTTCCCAGGAACGCCGGTCACGGTCACCACGCGCCCGCCAATGAATGGGCCGACACAACGCCACTTGAGCTTGCTCATGAGGGTTTGCGGAGGAAGCGGCTCCGACCCTTGCGATCTGGCGGACGAGGGGATCAAAGCGGCGATCGCTAAAACGAGAAGCGCGGTGACATTCACGAAACCAAAGAGACGTTTCATAATATCTGTTCCTCTGGCCGATTTCTCCGGGTGTCAATCGATGCCTGGCCTTCGGATCGAGGCGAGACGGCGCGAGGACTGGCGGATCTCGTCAGCCTGTCACACCGTGTTCCGGCAAGCGCACGCAATGACGATGCAAAGGCTGCCGAGGAAATCAGGAACTTCCTCCTCTCTTTTCAGCCTCCAGATTGAACCACCTGAATTCGTGCGTGTCGTTTGTCTTCCAGCAGGGAAACTGAGGTTGCCAACGGTTTTGTCGCCGCCGGAGGTTTGTGCCATGCTCACGGCCGATGGATCCGACCCTGCGCGCCCGGTTTAACGCCAACTTTTCGCCGGCCAGGTACGAGGCGTTTCTGCGTTGTGTCCAGCACACTGAGCGCTGGCCGGCTGATTTTCGGATATCTGAGACGCCGGTTTTTTTGACGCGCGAGTTCACCGACGAAGTGGTCGAGGCGGCGAACGAAATCGTGGCTCGAACCCGCACCCCTCAATTCGAACGTCACGCTGCCACTGCCATCCCGCCGGGACTGGAAGTGCCAGACGAACCCGCGCATCCCAACTTTCTCGTGGTGGACTTTGGGATTTGCGAGGAAGGCGGGCGGCTCACACCGCGACTGATCGAGCTCCAGGCCTTTCCAAGTCTCTACGGTTTTCAACTGCTTCTGCTCGGCTGCATCCGGCAGACGTTTCCCATCATTCCGCGCAACTGGACTTCGGCCTTCAGTGGCTTGAAGGACGAGAGCTATCTCTCGCTCCTGCGCGAGGTCATTATCGGCCCGGCTAATCCGGAGAATGTGATCCTGCTCGAGATCGAACCGGAGAAGCAAAAAACCCGGATCGATTTTGCCTGCACCGAGAGTCTGATCGGAGTGCGACCGGTCTGCCTGACAAAGGTCTGGAAGCGGCGCCGTCAGTTGTTTTACGAACGCGACGGGCGCGAGGTGCGAATCGAGCGCATCTACAACCGCGTCATTTTTGACGAGCTGCTGCGCCGGCCCGACGTGACGCCCGGGTTTCACTTCCAGGACGAGCTCGATGTCGTCTGGGCCGGGCACCCAAACTGGTATTTCCGGATCAGCAAACATTCGCTTCCCTTCCTCAAGACCCCGCACACTTCTCCGGCGCATTTTGCCGATCAGTTTCCGCCTGACGAATCGATCGAGGATTACGTGCTCAAGCCGCTTTATTCCTTCGCCGGGCTCGGAGTCGACATGGAACCTAGCCGCGAAAAACTGGCCGGGCTCGAATCCCCGAGCAGTTGGATCCTGCAAAAAAAGGTGCGCTATGCGGAGTTCCTTCCGACCGTCGATGGCCACCGTTCAAAGGCGGAAATCCGGATGATGTTTCTTTGGCCTAACGAGGGCGAGCCCATCCTGGCCAACAACCTCGTCCGGATGAGCCAGGGCAAAATGATGGGTGTCGATTTCAACAAGGAAAAGACCTGGGTCGGCGCCAGCATCGCGCTGCATCCCAGAGAAGGAGCGGAATCTGACCTGTAACCGTCGCCCTGTGAGCGACGTGAGGCAATGGAATCGATTTCCCCGCGCGTCGCCTAGCGAGGTGGCTGCAATTGCGGCCAGCCTCAGCGTTGTTCCGCGCGAAGCTCTGCGTTCGTCTCGGCGAAGGCGTTGACCGCGTGTTCCAATTCCGCGCGCGAATGCGCCGCGGAGACCTGGGTCCGCACTCGCGCCGTCCCATGCGGCACGACAGGATAAAAGAAGCCAATCACATACACGCCCTTCTCCAGCATGCGGGCGGCGAATTTTTGCGAGAGCGCAGCGTCGCCCAGCATGATCGGGACGATCGGATGTGTGCCGGGCTTTATCGTCAGGCCCTTCTCCGTCAACGCAGCCCGGAAATATTTCGTGTTCTCCGCGAGCTTGTCGCGCAGCTCGGTCGAGGCCGTCAGCAGCTCGAGTGCCTTGAGCGAGGCGGCGACGATCGGGGGCGCAACCGTGTTCGAAAAAAGGTAGGGTCGCGAACGTTGGCGAAGAAGCGCGACGATCTCCTTGCGTCCGCTGGCGTAGCCGCCGCTCGCCCCGCCAAGCGCTTTGCCCAGCGTTCCCGTGATCACGTCCACCCGGCCCCGCACTTCGCAATGTTCCGGCGTGCCGCGTCCGGTCTGGCCGATAAAGCCGGCGGCGTGGGCGTCATCCACCATCACCATCGCGTCATATTTTTCGGCCAGATCGCAAATGCCCTTGAGGTTCGCGATCGTCCCGTCCATCGAGAAAACGCCATCGGTTGCGACGAGGCGAAAACGTGCATCTTTTGCCGCCTGCAACTGCGCTTCGAGATCGGCCATATCGCAGTTCTTGTAACGGTAGCGCTGCGCTTTGCAGAGGCGGACGCCGTCGATAATTGACGCGTGATTCAGCTCGTCGGAAATGACCGCGTCTTCCGCGCCTAACAATGTCTCGAAGAGACCGCCGTTGGCGTCGAAGCAGGAGGGATAAAGAATCGTGTCCTCCGTTCCGAGGAATTTCGTGAGAGCGGCTTCCAGTTCTTTGTGGATGTCCTGCGTCCCGCAGATGAAGCGCACGCTTGCCATTCCGAATCCATGGCTGTCGAGCGCCGCTTTCGCCGCGGCGATGAGCGCGGGATGATCGGCCAGACCGAGATAGTTATTCGCACAAAGGTTAATTACCCGCCGCCCGTCCGCGATCGGAATCTTGGCGTTCTGCGGGCCGGTGATGATGCGCTCGGTTTTGTAAAGTCCCTGCGCTTTGATTTCCTCGAGGGTTTTGGAGATATGATCGGCAAACTTCGCGAGCATCGCGCAATCTTCCGCAAACCGATTCGCTTGTCACCCCTGGGGATTTCAGGCCAAAAACTGCACTTGTGGCCCTTGTGAATAACTGTTAATAACTTCCAAACTAAGTGGGAATGCGAATCCATCCTGCTCTGCTCGCGCTCGCCGCCGGATTGTCGTTAGGGGCGTGCGGGACCGGGCGACATCTCCCCGCCTACGAGGCGCCCCTCGCCCGGACCGGCTTTCAACAAGTCCGAACCACGGCTTATACCGACACGGAGTCGGACCACAGAGAATACGGAAATCGCACCGCGCTCGGCGGAGTTCTGCGCGCCGCGCCGCCGCCGGTCGTCCCCCGCGCTCTCCCTGTCACGCAAACCTTCAAGCGGGCCTCGTGGAGTTCCTACCAGCCGATTGCCTATGTCTCGCGCTCGCAGCCGTTCTTGCAGGATAATTTTTCCAACCAGATCTACGGCAGCGCGGCCGCCGACTGGTCGCGCTGGCCCGCCGGCACAATTTTTCGCGTGGTCTCGACCGGGCAACTTTACCGGGTGGAGGACTACGGCTGGGCGCTGGCCGGTCGCAACACGATCGATCTTTACATGGCGACCCCGCGCGACATGAACAGTTGGGGTCTGCGCCGGGAGTTGATCCAGATTGTGCAATGGGGCGATCTCCAGGAAAGTCTGCGCCGGCTCGCGCCGCACACCAAATACCGCCACATCAGGCGCATGGTGCTCGAGCTGGAAGGCAACCCGCGCGCGGCGGCCCGGCTGGATTAATGCGGGAGCCGCCCGGGTTTGGCGATCGTTAGGCCGGATTGCAGGAGTCGGCGCGCCAAGGCTCCTCCCAGATTGCGCCGCGCGCACGAATCCTTCATCTTTCAGGCACGATGGGAGGGCTGGAGATCAACCTGGTGGTGCCGGATCTCTGGCAGCAGGAAGCCGTGCGCGCCCTCCAGAACGGCAAGGATGTGGTGGTTCACGCCCCGACCGGTGCGGGTAAGACCTACATCTTTGAGCTGCTCTATCCCTCGCTCAAAGGTCAGGCCGTTTTCACCGTGCCGACGCGCGCACTGGCGAACGACAAACTCGCGGAGTGGCGCACCCGCGGCTGGGATGTCGGCATCGCCACCGGCGACCTCGCGCTGAAACTCGATGCCAGGGTTGTGGTCGCGACGCTTGAGACCCAGCGCTCGCGTTTTCTCCGACGGAAAGGTCCGCGGCTGCTCGCGGTCGATGAGTACCAGCTCATCGCTGATCCAGTCCGCGGGGTCCATTACGAGCTGGCCCTCGCGCTCGCCCCACTCGATACGCAACTGCTCCTGCTCAGCGGGAGCGTGAACAATCCGCAGGACGTTGTCGAATGGTTGCGGCGCAACGGCCGCGATGCGCTACTCGTCAGGCATGATCAGCGGCCGGTGCCACAGCATGAAATCGATCTGAGCAATCTGCCGGACGCCGGCTTCGCGCGCACGCGCGAATTTTGGCCGCGCATGATCGCGCGCGCGCTCCATGGCGGGCTGGCGCCGATCCTGGTTTTCGCTCCGCGGCGTAACGCGACCGAGGAAATGGCGCAGGCAATCGCGAGCGCGGTGCCGGTGCGCGACCTGCTTCAGCTCTCGCCACAACAGGAGGCGCTGGCGGGCAAGCGTTTGACCAAATTGCTGCGCAACCGCGTCGCTTATCATCACAGCGGGCTCAGCTATGCAGTCCGCGCCGGGCTGATTGAGCCGCTCGCCAAAGCCGGCCAACTCAACGTGGTGGTGGCGACGATGGGTCTCGCTGCCGGCATCAATTTTTCCATGCGCTCGGTTCTCATTACCGACACGCGCTATTTTTCAGGAAATTTTGAGCGCCAGGTGCAGCCGGACGAGCTGCTACAAATGTTTGGTCGCGCCGGGCGCCGCGGGCTGGACGACACCGGCTTCATTCTCTTTACGCCGGAGCAGCCGCGACTGAGCTTCGCGCGACCGCGGCAATTGAAGCGTGCGACACAGGTCGACTGGCCGAGCCTGATCAGCGTGATGCGTGGCGCGGCAGAGCGCGGCGAGCAACCGTTCGCGGCGGCGGTCGAGTTGAGCCGTTCGCTTTTCAGCGTGCAGCAGGTGCAGCTCGGGGTGGAGCACTCGCTCGCCACCGGGCCGAAGCCCTGCGGCCTCTGGGTCGACGCGGAGCGCGCCCGGTTCGTTCGGCGCCCGATTGTCGAGATCCTGAACAGCCGCGGGGAATGGGAGCCGCGCGGCGAAATGGTGGAAGCTTCGTTAGGCGAAGTGCTTCTCCGCAAAAACGAGCGCTGGATTCCCGCGCTCCGCCTGCCGAAGACGCTCCAGCGCTTCCCGATCGGCAACCTATGCCGATTGCGCGAGAAGAAAGTTTACGGCCGCGACGTCCCGCTCGCGACGGTAGCCGCCGGCATCGTCCATCCAGTAAAATGGTTGCGTAAAAAAACGGAAGTTGTAGCGGCAATCTTCGACCGCCGAAGCGGTGCGCGAGAGAAAGGACCCGGCGGTCAGCGACGGCCGCTGCAGGAGGAAACTTTCCTCGCCCGCATCGTCCCAATCCTCCCGGCGCTGACGGGCGGCGGAGTGGCCGCTGAATTCGTTAGGCGAGCCAACCTGATCTCGGTCCGGGTCGACTTCTCCGGAGTGGCAATCGAAGCCCGGCGTGATTCGTTAGGCAAACTCCTCGTCGATCCACCGGAACGGCGAGCGCTCCCGCTCGTTTGTCGCAGTTGCCCGGAGCTGGAGCACGATCAAACTACCGAGATCGTCGCCTCGCCGGCCCAGGCCTGGCGTCGGCTCGGTCTGGTCGAGTCGGACGGAACGCCCACCCGACGCGGGATTGTCTTTGGCTTTTTCCAGGCCGGCGAAGGACTCGCCCTCGCCGCGGCCCTGGAAGATGAGAGCTATCCGATCGGCGACCTTGTTTTCGATCTGGCGAACATTCGCGCCGGTCCGCGTTTTGCGGGTGAGGATTCCCGGTTGGCGGGACGGCTCGGCGCCCTTTGCCAGACGGTCTACGAACGCGCCGATCGCCCGGGCTATCTGGAAATGGGTGTGCCGGTGCATTACGGGGCAGGCGCTGCGGAAGTGATTCGCGAGCTGGTCGAAAATGCGGGCGGACGTTACCGGATCACATCCGACCTGCTGCGCCATGGCGACGTCGAGCGGGCCCTGATGGAATGGCGCAGTCTTCTGCGCCACATCGCGGCCGCGCCAGACCTGGAGTGGGATCGCTGGCGCGAGCTGAAGGCGAGAGCGGGAGAACTCCTCGGGCGGACATCCTCGCCGACCCTGCTGGATTTTCCACCGCTCCTCGCCGCGCAACAAAGGCGGGCCTGAATGTGGGAGGAGCCTGTGTGCCCCGATCTTCGCGCGGCCGATCGCCGCGGCTCCCACATTAAAAGCCCTATGCTACCTTGCCGCCCTATGCCGGACGAAACCACTCCCCTCGCGCTCGGTTACCGGATGCCGGCCGAATGGGAACCGCATTCCGCCACCTGGCTTTCCTGGCCGCGCCGCGAAGGGATCAGCTTTCCCGATTCTTACGACCGTGTGCTGCCGGCGCTGCGGACGATGGTCGAGGCCCTGCTCGCGTCGGAGCCGGTCAACATCAATGTCTGCAACGGGGCGCACGAAGCGGAGGCGCGCGCCGCGCTGAGCGGATTGCCTAACGAGTGCCTGACGTTCTACCTGATTCCGACGAACGAACCATGGTGTCGCGATCACGGTCCGATCTTTCTCACGCGTGCGGAGGAACCGCGGCTCGCCATTGTCGATTGGGATTACAACGCCTTGGGCGGCAAGTATCCGCCGTGCGATCTCGATGAGGTTGTGCCGACCCGCGTGGCCCGGAAGCTCTCCCTGCCGGTTTATTATCCGCACATGATTCTGGAAGGCGGGTCGATCGAGGTGAACGGCGCGGGCGCGTTGCTCACGACCGAAGCCTGTCTGCTCAATCCGAACCGCAACCCAAAGCTTAGTCGCGAGGAAGTTGAGCAACGCCTGCGCGACTATCTCGGGGTGCGCGAGATTCTCTGGCTCGGCGATGGCATCGAGGGCGACGACACCGACGGGCACATCGATGACCTGACGCGCTTTGTCGGGAAGCGCGCCGTGGTGACGGTGGTGGAAAATGACGCTTCCGATCCAAACCACTTGCCGCTGCAGGCGAGCCTCGAACGCTTGCGCGGCCTAACGATCGACGGAGACCCGCTCGAAATCACGGCGCTGCCGATGCCGGCCCGGATCGACCGCGAAGATCTGCGCCTGCCGGCGAGCTACGCGAATTTCTACATCGCAAACCGTAGTGTCCTTCTTCCGACCTTTGCTGATCCAAACGACTTGAAAGCAATCGAGGTTTTGCAGCGCGCTTTCCCGACACGGCGCATCGTCCCGATCGATTGTCGGGAACTGATCTGGGGTCTCGGTGCATTTCATTGCCTGACGCAGCAGCAGCCTCTGTAATCGCTTCGCTGCGCGAAGCTCGGGGATCGATCTGTCACGCAAAATCGATACCCACGCCGCCCACAGGGCGGCGGCTACAGCCGCAACTAGGCGCTCGGCGCGGGCTTGTAGCCACTGCGCAAGATCGCGTCGTGCAGTGCCGGGGCGTGCGTCTTGCGCGCGTCGAACGTCACCCACACCCGCTCCGCTTTCGGATCGGCCTTCACCTCTTTCACGCCATCGATGCGCAAGAGCGGCTCGCGCAGGCGGCGCACGCATTCGTCGCAGTCGTTGCCTTCCGTCGCGATGTCGATCGTCTCCAGAACCGGGTGGTCCGCGGTATCGTGCAGATTATGTGGATCAGCTGGGTCCATGTAATCACTTCGCGTTTCGGAGCGAGGTCGGGCGCATTTCATGCCATTTTTGGGCGTGCTAACAAATCAAACCGCTCATCTTTTTTTGCCGCTGCAAATGCGCGGCGTCCAATTCCGCAACCGCATCGTGGTTTCGCCGATGTGCCAGTATTCCAGCATCGACGGCTTCGCCAACGACTGGCATCTCGTGCATCTCGGGAGCCGCGCGGTCGGCGGCGCAGCGCTCGTCTTCACTGAAGCAGCCGCGGTGCTCGATGACGGACGGATCAGCCCGGACGATCTCGGAATCTGGAAAGACGCGCACGTCGCAATGCTGACGCGCATCTTCCAGTTCATCGAGGCACAGGGGGCGGTGCCCGGGTTGCAGCTCGCCCATGCGGGGCGCAAGGCAAGCACAAGCGCGCCCTGGAAAGGCGGCAAGCCGTTAGGCGCGAGCGAAGGCGGCTGGAGCCCGATCTTCGGGCCGAGTCCGCTGCCGTTTACCGAGGGTTATCAAACGCCGCAGGAACTCGATCGCGCAGGTCTCGAGCGGATAGCCGAGGCCTTCGCGCAGGCGACGCATCGCGCGCTTGAGACAGGCGCGAAGGTGCTGGAGATCCACGCCGCCCACGGTTATCTGTTGCACAGCTTTCTATCGCCTTTGAGCAACCGGCGGACCGACGACTACGGCGGCTCATTTGAGAACCGGGTCCGGTTTCTCTGCGAAACGGCCGTCGCGGTGCGCGCGATCTGGCCGGAGACGTATCCGCTTTTTGTCCGCATCTCATCGACCGACTGGACGGAGGGCGGCTGGACTGGCGAAGACTCGGTTTCGCTCGCGAGGAAACTAAAGTCGTTAGGCGTGGACCTGATCGATTGCTCGAGCGGCGGTAACGTTGCCAACGCCAGGATTCCGATCGGCCCCGGCTACCAAACTCCCTACGCGGCTCGAATCCGCCAGGAAGCGCAGATCGCGACCGGCGCAGTCGGCATGATTACAGCGCCGGAACAGGCGGACCAGATTGTGCGCATGGGCCAGGCCGACCTTGTCCTGATGGCGCGCGAATTTTTGCGTCATCCCTACTGGCCGCTCAACGCGGCGCGCCCGCTTCACCAGGAAGCGGCACCGCCGCCGCAATACGGTCGCGCCTTTCAATAGGCAGAGGGTGGGCGCTCATCGTTTCCAAGACGGACGATCAATACCTCGGCGCGGCCGTCGGCCTTTCCTATTAAGTCTGGCCGTGGTCGAGTTGGCTGAGGAGGTTCTCCACTTCTCGCGCTCCGAGATCGGTCCGCGCATAGTCGAGCGGCACCGCGCCATGCAAACCGCGCTGTGGCGTCTTGAGCCAATGACGCGCTTCCCTCAGGCTGCCGAAGAGATGCAGCGCGTGCCCCAGCAGACGCGCGAAGCAAACCACCTTGCCGGATTCATCGAATGTCAGCCGCCCGGTCGCCTTGCGTTGCTCGACCGCACTGCGGGAAAGTCCGAGCCGGGCCGATAATTCATCGAGCGAAAGGTCGAGCTGTTTGCGGAGCGCTTCGAATTCCCCGAAGGCGAGCCCGGTCAACGCGACTCTCTCTCGTTTCGTTGGCGCCTTCTTTGACGGATTTGTTGGCGGCAGTTTTTTTGGCGGAGGTTTCGACTTTTTTGCGGCGACGCGCCGGGGAGCGACGGCGCTCTTCCGCCGGCCTGCTGACTTTGCTTTGGTCGCAGATTTCATGTGAGGCCCGTCATAGCAGATCGCCGCGACATCATACAAGCCCGATGGAGGGAAAGATTCACGCGCGGCCCAGGACCAGATCGGCTTGCAGGGCTGATGAAGCGCCAATACTCTTGATCATGAGCATGAACGCGAATGGATATGCACATCCCGAAGCCTTGGTCGATGCCGACTGGCTCGAGCAACATCTGAACGACAAAGATATCCGGATCGTCGAATCGAACGAGGACATCCTCCTCTATGACACCGGGCACATCCCCGGCGCGGTGCACATCGATTGGCGGGCCGACCTGCAGGATCCGGTCATCCGTGATTATATTCCGCCGGCGAAATTCGCCGAACTCTGCAACCGCAACGGCATCACCCCCGATACGACCTGCATTTTCTACGGCGATAAAGCCAACTGGTGGGCCTGCTACGCGCTCTGGGCTTTCCGGTTATTCGGTCACGAGAAGGTCAGGATTTTGAACGGCGGCCGCGACAAATGGAAAGCCGACGGCCGCAAGATGACGCGCGAAGTGCCGACGTATCCGCGCACAAATTATCCCGTCCCGGCTCGCCGCCTGGACAAGGAGATTCGCGCCTTCGCCGATGAAGCGCTGCTCCAGAGCAAGACCGGCAAGCCGCTCATCGACGTGCGTTCGCCCGGTGAATACAGGGGTGAGATCACGCACATGGCGGAGTATCCACAAGAGGGCGTGTTACGCGGTGGTCACATTCCCGGCGCGAAGAGCGTGCCGTGGAAAATGGCGACAAACGACGACAGCACCTTCAAGTCGGCGGAGGAATTACAGAAGATTTATCTCGAGGAAGCGGGCGTGAAACCGGAGATCGAGACGGTGGTTTATTGCCGGATCGGCGAACGCTCGAGTCATACCTGGTTTGTCCTCACCTATCTCCTCGGCCTCGACAAGGTGCGTAACTACGACGGTTCCTGGACGGAGTGGGGTAACAAAGTCGGCGCGCCGATCGAAAAGAGCGCGTAGGAAGTCAGCTCCCCAGCCTGGCTCGGCTCGACGGGCTTACCGTCAGGATGACTGACTCCCAAATCTGTGGAAATTTGCTCCCGATGTATCCCGAGAAGCTGCAGAACATCATCGATCTCTTCGAGCATTTGCCGGAGGTGGAACGACGCGAGACGCTCGTCGCCTATTCTGACAGCGCACCGAAACAGGAGCCGCGGCCTAACGAAAAGTTCGATCTCGAAGACATCCGCAAAGATGAGGAGTGCGCGGACAAGGTGGGCGTTTACCTGCAGGTCGACGACCAAGGCAAGGCCCACCTCCGCATGACGCTCGGCCCGGAAGTGCAAACTCTGACCCGCGCCATGACGTCGATTCTCTGCAAGGGCCTGGACGGCGCCAGCCCGCAAGAAATCCTCGACCTGCCGCAGGATTTCGTCACCCGTATTGTCGGCGCGGAGCTCGTTAGGGTGCGGAGCCAGACCACCTACTATGTGCTGAGCCGGATTAAAGGCATCTGCAAGGTGTATCTTGACCGCCAGCGCGCCAGACAGGCGGCATAATTCGTTAGGCGTTTCCGCCTGACAGCCCCGCTCTCTCTCTTTTCCTGCGTTCCTGACTCAAAACCGAGCGATGTCTCGACCTCGGCTCGTTTTTGCATACGCTCCCGCTGCGCATGCCGCGGAACGATCAACTCCACAAGATTCTCCTCATCGGCTCCGGCCCGATCATCATCGGGCAAGGGTGCGAGTTCGATTATTCCGGCGTGCAGGCCTGCAAAGCGCTGCGCGAGGAAGGCTATGAAGTCGTGCTCGTGAACTCGAACCCGGCCACGATTATGACCGACCCGGAGTTTGCCGACCGCACCTATATTGAGCCGATCTCGCCCGAGGTGATCGAGGCGATTCTGGAACGGGAAAAACCCGACGCGATCCTCCCAACGATGGGCGGGCAGACCGCGCTCAACGCCGCGATGGAACTGAATCGCAACGGCGCCCTCGTCAGGCAAAACGTGCGGCTGATCGGGGCCAACGCCCAGGCGATCGCAAAAGGAGAGGATCGCCAGCTTTTCAAGGAAGCCATGCTGCGCATCGGCCTCGAGGTGCCGCGTTCCGGCATTGCCCGCTCGCTCGAAGACGCCGCCCGGGTCGCGAACCAGATCGGAAGTTTCCCGCTCATCATCCGGCCCGCCTTTACCCTGGGCGGGTCCGGCGGTGGCATCGCCTACAATCGCGAAGAATTGGAAATCATTGTCGAGCAGGGTCTCGATCGCTCGCCCGTGAGCGAGGTGTTGATCGAGGAGTCATTGTTAGGCTGGAAGGAATTCGAGATGGAGGTGATGCGCGATCGGGCCGATAACTGCGTCGTGGTTTGCTCGATCGAGAACCTCGACCCGATGGGCGTGCACACCGGCGACTCGATCACGGTCGCCCCCGCGCAAACCCTGACCGATCGCGAATATCAGGCGATGCGCGACGCGTCGTTCGCGGTCATTCGTGAGATCGGAGTCGAGACCGGCGGCTCCAACATCCAGTTCGCGGTCAAGCCGGAGAACGGGCGGATGGTCGTAATCGAAATGAATCCGCGCGTCTCGCGCTCGAGCGCGCTGGCCTCGAAGGCAACCGGATTTCCGATCGCCAAGATCGCGGCCAAACTCGCGGTCGGCTACACGCTCGACGAAATCCGCAACGACATCACCCGCGAAACGCCGGCCTGCTTCGAGCCGACGATCGACTACTGCGTCGTGAAAGTGCCGCGCTTCACCTTCGAAAAATTCCCCGAGGCCGATCCCACCTTGACGACCCAGATGAAGAGCGTCGGGGAAGCGATGGCGATCGGGCGCACTTTTAAGGAAGCGCTGCAGAAAGCGTTGCGGAGTCTGGAGATCAAGCGCTTCGGCCTCTGCGGCGACGGCCGCGAAGTGCGGGTCGATGAAGAAACGCTCCGGCGCAAACTCAGTGTGCCGAACGCCGAGCGAATTTTTTATTTGGCGCAGGCGTTTCAGGCCAGGATGTCGATTGAGGAAGTTTTTGGCCTGACGAAAATCGATCCCTGGTTCCTGAGCAACATCGCCCAGGTGGTGGAGGCGGCGGAGACGCTGCCGGCCGGCGGGCGCGACGCGCCAGGCGGGACGCCTGAGTTACGGCGCTTCAAACGCCTTGGGTTCTCGGATCGCCAGCTTGCCTACTCGTTAGGCGCGAGCCCCGAGGAAGTGCGCGCACGACGGATTGCCTCCGGCGTCATCCCCACCTATCGCCTGGTCGATACCTGTGCGGCCGAGTTCGAGGCTTACACGCCATATTACTACTCGACCTACGGCGACGAGAACGAGATTCGCCCGAGCGCAAAGCGCAAGATCATGATCCTGGGCGGCGGACCGAACCGCATCGGCCAGGGAATCGAGTTCGATTATTGCTGCGTCCACGCCGCTTTCGCTCTCCGCGAACTGGGGATCGAGACGATCATGGTGAACTCGAACCCGGAAACCGTTTCGACCGACTACGACACGAGCGACAAACTCTACTTCGAACCGTTGACCCACGAAGACGTGCTCAACATTTACGAACAAGAAAAGCCGGAAGGCGTCATCGTGCAGTTCGGCGGCCAGACGCCACTCAACCTCGCGGCCGGATTGAAAGCGGCGGGCGTCCCTGTTATCGGCACCCAGCCGGAGAGCATCGAACTGGCGGAAGACCGTAAACTCTTCGCCGAGATGCTCGACCGGCTCGGCCTGCGCCAGACGCCAAGCGGCTCGGCCACGAGCGAGGAGGACGCGGTCACGATCGCAGAGCGGATCGGTTACCCGGTGCTCGTTAGGCCATCATTCGTTCTCGGTGGGCGCGCGATGGAGCTGGTTTATCACCCGGAGGATTTGCGGCGTTACATGCAGAGCGCGATCGAGGTGAGCCCGGAGCGGCCGGTGCTGGTCGATCGTTTTCTGGAGGACGCGATCGAGGTGGACGTCGATTGCATCGCCGATGGTGAACGGACCGTGATCTGCGCGATCATGGAGCACATCGAGGAAGCGGGCATTCACAGCGGCGACAGCGCCTGCGTTGTGCCGACCTTTTCGCTCTCGCCCGCCATCCTCCAAGAAATCGCGAGCGCGACCAAGGCGATGGCCCGCGAGTTGAAGGTGCGCGGCCTGATGAACGCGCAGTTCGCGGTCAAGGACGAGAAACTATACGTCCTAGAGGTCAATCCTCGCGCCTCGCGCACGGTGCCGTTCGTGAGCAAGGCGATCGGCGTCCCGCTGGCCAAGCTGGCGGCCAAGGTCATGACCGGGATGTCGTTAGGCGAGCTCGGCTTTGTGGAGGAAATCCTGCCCCCGCATTATTCGGTCAAGGAAGCGGTCTTCCCCTTTCTGCGCTTCGAAGGAATCAATATTTCGTTAGGCCCGGAAATGAAATCGACCGGTGAAGTCATGGGAATCGATGCCGACCTCGGGCTCGCCTATGCGAAGTCGCAGCTCGCCAGCCAATGGCCGCTCCCGCGCGCCGGCAACGTTTTTGTCAGCGTGAAGGACAGCGATAAGCAAAACGTCATCGCGGTGGCGCGCGAATATGCGGAGCTTGGCTTCGGTATCGTCGCAACCGAGGGCACGGCGGCCGCGCTGGCGGGCGGCGGGGTCGGAGTCACCACGGTATTCAAGATCGGCGCCGGGCGGCCGAACGTTCTCGACCTGGTCAAGAACGGGCTGATCCAGTTCATCATCAACACGCCGAGCGGAAAAATTCCGCGGAAGGACGAAGTCAAAATCAGAACGGCCGCCCTCGGGGAGCGCATCCCAATCATGACCACGCTGCGCGCCGCAAGCGCGAGCGCGAAGGGAATTCGTTCCCTGCAAAAAGGACCGATGACTGTGAAGAGCCTGCAGGAATACCACGCGCAGCGCCGCGGCGATTAGGCGTCCCGCCCGACTCGGCCGACGCTCTTTCGGCTCGTCGACGATCGGCGCAGGCCATCATCCATCTGCCGGGGCAACCGAGAGGAGTGCAGCCAGCGAACGTTTCCGGTGCGATGGATGGGTATGTCGTCTCCGGCTGATCTTATCCTGGAGTGGCCCAGCCCTGCGCCAGATTCGTAACCCAAGGACGGGGCCAGCCTCGAGGTGATGGCGGACGAGACGCGCGAAATGCACGCACGGACTGACGAAGCGCACGGTACGCGCTCCATCCTGAAGCCGTCTTTTTTTTGCCCGCTTAGCCGGGTCATTTTGCCGCATGCCTAACGACCGCAGAGTAAAACAAAAGAAGGCCGAATCCGAAGAAATCGTCGGGATCGGCGATTTTTCCCACGTCGTGGCAGGTTCGGTGGACGTTTTCTACCTTGTTGGCCTGGGCCAAAAAAGCCCGGTCGATTATCTCGTTTTCATGTTTCCGGTTTTGTTAGGCAATATCATTGGGGGTTCGTCGATCGTAGCCGCGATCGCCCATGCGCAATACGTCGGCGGGGGCGAGGGCAAGCCGGCCTAACGAAGAGTGCGGCGGTCTCCCTGGCGAATCGTCAGGCCAAGATGATCGAGCCGCTCGAGCAACGGAATGAGAATGCGGCGTGTGCTGCCGGTGGCCTGGCGCAGTTCGCTCACGGTCGCGCTTTTTCCGCCCCGCAGGCGACGCTCGATCATGGTCTGCATTTGCGCGAAGCCCTCGGCGGTCATCACGATGTCTTCGTTGAGCGCGATAAGCTCCCCGGTTTCGCAGAAAAAGCGCAGCGCTTCTAGCGCCGCGGAATCGGGGGCGATCTCCTTGCGCGAAGGCGGGTCGAGCGGGCGGGCGCGCAACGCGGCGCGAATGCGCTCGCCCACTCGCTCAAGCTCGGGCGGCAGCGAAGGCCGAAAGCTCGCCCGCTGGAGCACGTGACGGGTCCGGACGTACCCGTTCGCTGCCAGTTCACGCAGGAGCGCGTCGAACAGGTTTGTATCAGCGAGGCGAAGCGCTCCGCGCAGCCGCGTAATCTCAAAACCCAGCTGTTCGGAATGTTCGGCGTGCTCCGCTTCGATCAGTTTCGCGGCTGTTTCCTGAAGTGATTTCCACCAGCTCGCATCAGCCGCGATTTTTTCGTCAAAGAAGATGGAACCAGCGGCGCGCAAATCATCGAGCGCGGCGTTCATCTCTTCCAGATTGAAGGGAGTGTTCATCAGCAACTGAGCGCGCGAGACAAACCCATCGCGCTGCAGCCGCGTTTGCAGCAAGATCCGACTATTGTTAGGCGCGCGGGCTCGGCCGTCGAGAAAGACGCGCTGCCGCGAAGAGCGGAACTTGATTCCGCCCGACATCGAGTCGAGGACCAGGCCTCCGGCGATGGTCAGCTGTTCGGAGGAGTCACGCAGGATGAAGCGGTCGCCGGCGAAGGCAAATACCGGCGCGGCCAGCCGGAGCCGGGCGATGGCCGATTCGTCAGGCAAGAGTTGGCCGCGATCGCGCAGCTGTAAGCTGGCCGCGAGACGCGCGCCGCCAAAATGGAAGTTGAAGGTTGCCCCGCTCCTGATCGACCGCGCCGCCGGCGGCAACCGGGCTGAGCGTTCCAGAAGCACGTCGAGAAAGCGCGACGCCTCGCCGGCGTTCAACCCGGCACTGATCGTCGATCCGCGAGAAATCTGCTCCGGATCGAGATCGACGAGATTGAGCGCGACCCGCATCCCCGGCTGGGCAACTTCCAAAGGCCGGTTGTGACTTTGCAGTTGGCGAATGCGCGCGCTGATTTTTTGCGGTTGAACCAAAACCGTCGCGCCGCGCGAAAAACTGCCGCCGCTGAGCGTGCCGGTCACGACCGTGCCGCTCCCGTGCACGGTAAAGACGCGATCGACAAAGAGACGCGGCTTCCCGAAATCACGTGGTGCAGGCAGGGCTTCGAATTCGTGCGCGAGGATTTCCTTAAGCTGACTGATGCCTGTTTGATTGCGCACGGACGTCGGCACGATTGGTGCGCTCGCGAAGGGTGTCTCGCGCAATCGCTCGCGGATCTCCGCGCCGCGCCCTTCCAGATTTCCAAGGTCGCTCTTGCTCAGGGCGACGACCATCCGCGGCACCCCGAGATAGATCAGGATTTGGAGGTGTTCTTCCGTTTGCGGCATCCAGCCGTCATCCGCGGCGACGACGAAGAGAGCGAGATCGACCGAGCCGATCCCGGCAATCATGTTGCGGACAAAATCCTCGTGCCCGGGAACGTCGATCACGCCGATCGAAAAACCGGGCAATGCGAGATGGGCGAAGCCCAGATCGATCGTGATGCCGCGCGCCTTTTCCTCCGGCAGCCGGTCGGTCTCGATTCCGGTGAGCGCTTTGATGATGGCCGTCTTGCCGTGATCGACATGGCCCGCGGTCGCGAGAATGAAATGCTTCAGGCAACCGTTTTCGTCAGGCATGCAGTCAGGGCCGCGGCCACCAGTTCGTCCTGCTCCGGAAAGATGGTGCGGAGATCGAGTTTGAAACGATTGTTCGCAACGCAGCCCACGACGGGCGGAGTTTGCTTTCGCAGGAAAGCCGCGACGTCGTTAGGCGAAATTTGGGGCGAAGAGATCTCGAGGACGATCGAATCGATCTTGGAGCGCGGGAGCGCGCCGCCTCCGATCTCGGTCGCGCTTTCTGCGAGTCGGATTTCGCAGGGCAACAAGCGAAGACGCGCCAGGAGCGTTTCGCCGCGAGCCCGCAGTTTTTCGCTGGGCAAGCTGAGCAGATGCAACGCCGGCAATTGGTTCGTCGCTTTGCCAAGATGCAAGTCGACCGTCGCTTCAAGGGCAGCCAAAACCATCTTGTCACAGCGCAAAGCGCGAAAGATCGGCTCGCGTTTCAAGGCCGCGACGAGACGTTTCTTGCCAGCAATGATCCCGGCCTGCGCCCCACCCAGCAATTTGTCTCCACTGAAGCAGACCAGCTCGGCACCCTGCTTGAGTGTTTCCGCCGGCGTTGGTTCGTGCTCACTCAGACCCAGGGTTTCCGTGGCGGAGAGCGAACCACTGCCGAGATCGACCACGAACGGCACGCGCCTGTTTCGGGCGAGCAACGCGATCGATTCGTTAGGCGGAGTTTCCGTGAAACCGCCGATATAAAAATTGCTCTGGTGGACTCGCAGGACGAACGCTGTTTCTGGGCCGATCGCCGCAGCGTAATCGTCGAGCGTCGTTTGGTTGGTGGCGCCGACCTCGCGCAGCCGCGCTCCGCTCGCCTCGAGGATTTCGCCGACCCGAAAGCCGCCGCCGATCTGCACCAGTTCGCCACGCGAAATGACTACTTCGCGTTTCTTCTTCGTGAAATGACGCACCATCAGGACGAGCGCCGCCGCGCCGTTGTTCACCACGGTGGCTGCTTCGCCGCAGCAGGCGAGCGCGAGACAGCGCTCGAGATAAGCGGCGCGTGAACCGCGGCCGCCGTTCGTGATGTCGTATTCGAGGTTGTTGTAGCTGGCGGCGATTTCCGCGACGCGCCGAACCGCAACCGGAGCGAGCGGGGCGCGCCCAAAGTTGGTATGGAGAACGATGCCGGTGCCGTTGATGACCGGCTGCAGTCGAGACTGAGCGAGGCGGCCGATTTCGGCTTGGATATCGCGCACGATCTCTTCGAGGGAGGGCACACTGCCGGCCCGACGAAGCGAAGCGAGATGTTGCCTAACGAGTTGGGTGGCGAGTGGGCGAGGCAGGTCGCGGATACCGAGCGCCTCGAGCACCCTCCCAACCGCAGGGATGGCGCGGCGCGAGGTCTTTGGCGCCGCGGTCATGATGTCGTGACCCTGATCAGTGGTTCCCGTGCCGGAAGGATTTTTCCGATGACCGCACGGCAGGCCGTCCGGCGCCGGGCGAGCAGGCGAACGGCTTCGTTCAAGCGGCGCGGCGGAATGGCGAGCAACAGACCACCGCTGGTTTGTGCGTCGCTCAGAAGCAACTTCTGTCGACCTGTCGCCTTGTTCCAGTCGGTCACCGCGCGGGCGGTTTTCAAGTTTTGCCGGGTGCCTCCGGGAACACAATCCTGCGCAATCAGATCGAAGATTTCCTGGCTGATTGCGGGCACAGCGGCAGCGTTTATTTCCGCGCTCACCCCGCTGGCGCGGCAGAGCGAGGCGAGATGCCCGAGCAAGCCGAAGCCGGTCACGTCGGTCGCGGCCCTAACGAGAGCGCGCTCGGCCAACTCCGCGCCGACGATGTTGACGTGCGACATCAGTTTGATGGCGGTGGCGGAAAGCTCGCGACTCGTCAGGCCGCGCTTGATGCCGGTTGTGGCGATACCGGTGCCTAGTGGCTTTGTCAGGATGAGAAGATCGCCAGGTTTGGCCCGCGCGTTTGTGAGCATTTTTCGCGGCGAGACGATTCCCGTCACCGCCAGCCCGTAAATCGGTTCCGGATTTCGGATGGTATGTCCACCGATGATTTCGCAGCCGACTTCATTCGCCTTTTCCAGACCGCCGCGCAGAATGGCGGCGATCGTTTTCGGCGGAACGAGATCGTCGGGCACACCCATGATGTTGAGCGCGGTGAGCGGGCGGCCGCCCATGGCAAAGATGTCGGAGAGCGCGTTAGCCGCGGCGATCTGGCCGTAGTCGAACGGGTCGTCGACGATCGGAGTAAAGAAATCGGTCGTTTGCACGAGGGCACGGTCGCGATCGAGCCGGAAAACTCCGGCATCGTCCGCAGTTGCGGAACCGACGAGGACGTTGCGGTTTCTCTGCATGGGAAGCTGACGCAAAACTTGCGCCAGGGCCTGTTGGCTCAGCTTGGAAGCTCAGCCGGCGCAGGAAGAGAGCGAAGTCAGCTTGCGGATCTGCTCACGCGACATTCCGGATCACCTCCTTTCGGGGGGAACGATTAAATTAGGAAAGCAGGAAAACAGGAAAAAGAATCGAAGAAGCAGGGTCGCAGCCAGTGCCGGTCTTCCTTTCCTGCTTTCCTGCTTTCCTGATTGATTTGATCCAAAAAAATAGCGGAGAGGATAGGAATCGAACCTACCTCGATCCCACGGGTGCGGGATCGACAGCGATTTTGAAGACCGCGAGGGCCACCAGGCACCCTTCACTCTCCGGGAAGAGCAGAAATCAGCCTTTTGCTTTCTTGATCTGGTTAACCAAGGCGTCGAAGTCCGGCCATTCGCCGGTGTCGAGTTTGGAGTGGAGCGTCTTGCCATTGGCGCTGACTTCGAAGGCGCCGCCTCCGGATGGAACCAGGGTGAGCGACGCGATGCGATCGCCGAGTTCGAGAATCTTGGCCGCCAAACTGACGGCCTTCGGTGCGTAGTTTCAAACGCTGCAATACTCGATCCGGATTTCGGTTTTCATCGCACGCTCCTTTCCACCTGACGAGATTAACGGGAAGGTAACGAGGGTCAAGACGGCGC
>JBOHXL010000185.1:0-56835 GCA_050736975.1 Chthoniobacterales bacterium
CCTCCGTCTCGCCCCGCAACATGGTGGTTTGATTAGCCACGCCAACCGTGCGGAGGTGAACGTCGGGATCGAATCCGGGAGAGTAAGCGCCGCGGAATTTTGCCAGAAAAGCCTGCTTGTCGCCGCCGTCCCGGATGTAATCGCAAACGTAATCGGTGTCGGCCAGGGTGAGCACGACGAGATAATGTCCCTTGCCGTCGCCGAGGGCGCGCGAACTGGTCGCCTTGGTTTCCTCGTGCTCAGCCTTGCCGTGAATGATCGAGGTGGCGGATTCACTGGCGTATTTGCGCACCCGTTTCCAGACGCTCATCACATCGCCGCAGGTCGTGTCGACGATCTGGCAACCGTGATCCTTGATCTGCTGCAAAATGGAAAGTTCGGTGCCGAAAGCGGGCAGGATAACGACGTCGTCGGGTTGCAATTCCGAGATGTCCGCCTGCTTGTTGTGGCCGATCAAGTTCTTGATGCCTAACGACGAAATCTGCTCGTTGACCTCCGGGTTGTGAATGATCTCGCCGACGATGAAAAGGCGGCGATCCTGAAAGACCTTGCGCGCGGCATAAGCGAGGTCGATCGCGCGTTCGACTCCATAACAAAAGCCGAACTGCTTCGCCAGGCGGACAGTGACATCCCCGACCGAGATGATGCCGCCGCTACGCCGCACCGTGTCGACGATGTCGCTGCGATAGTGCGACTCGACCTGCTCCTGTACCGCGGTCATGACCTCCGGCGTGCGCAGATTGACCTTGTTGCGCGCGGTGGTGCCGCTGGAGATAAGGTTGGCGCTCACCCGGCGAATGTCGCCGCCGATCGGGCCGCTCGCAACCCGTTAGTCGCGATCGGGGCGAGAGATCCGCCTAACGATCGCGGCGCGCTATTCCACCAGAAGTGATCCGGTCGGCTTCTGAAAGGCGGCCGAAGTAACCATGACGCGCGGGTCCGGATCGGGCGCCCTGGAATCATCGACCCGTCGCACCGTCGCTCCAAGCGTCGCGTCCTCCGGCTGCGCTTCGGCGATGTTCACGGGCGTGCCAATACGGACCAAGGCAAAGAACTTGGGCGCCGCTTCGCCGTGCAAACGCAGGCAGCCGTGGGTTCGCGGATAGGGATGAACGAACCCCTGATGAAAACCGTAGGCGGGCGCGAACTCGCACCAGAATCCCATCGGATAACCTACGTAGCGGCCGGGCACATTCGCGCCCGCCTCGGCGGCAACGACGCGATTGCCCTGGACGCGATAGCCGTAGGAGCCGGAGCGCTTTTCCTCGATCTTGTTGTAGATCCTGAAGTGACCTTTCGGCGTCGGCTTGCTCGGGATGCCAACGGAAGTCTCGACCGCCATCAGGCAGCGGTCGCCTTCCATGACATAGACGTTTTCCTTCGAGAGCGAAACGTCGACTCGCACTTTGGAAGGATCATGCGGCTTGTGCGCGGTGACATGGTAATCGGCCGTCGATGTTGGCATCGTTGTGCAACTGGCAAGGAGGGCGAAGGCAGAGAGCGGGGCGAGCGAGAGCAGGCGAAAAGTGATGCGCATATGTATCAGACTGGAGAGCGTAACACAGCCGGTTTGTCAACCGACGGCGCCTCTCGTTAGGCGGAGAAACCGGTGGAACATGGCAGACCGGTCGGGCTCCGCCGCGATTCGCAGATATCGTTCAGCATGGAGCGCTCTTCTTTGCCGACGCGACCAGCGCGCGCTCGCCAGCTTGTCATCCGGAGCACGCGAAGACGTCGAGGGACCTTCCCATCGCTCGTCTGGAAACGGGTCCGAGGGGGCGACGAGCAAGGACCATAAGAGAGGTTCCTCAGCTCGCTGCGCCAGCTTCGGGATGACAGACCGGGCGAAGCGTCTCCCGCCCGAGGCAACTTTCACTTGTCTTCTTTGATCACACCGAATAGACCGTGCGCCTCATCCACGATCCCAGCCGTGAAATAGACGGTTTTTCCCCCGAGGGCGTCCAAGGCCCACAACCCATCCAAAACAAGCGACGTCCCGTCCGCCTTCGACATTGTGCCGACAAAAGCGCCGGTCGTTGGATCGTAGCCGTGAATGTGGCCGTCGCCGAAATTGCCCACGAGCAAGGCGCCGCTCAAATTTCCGAAGTTGTTCGGCGCGAGCGTCAGACCCCAGGGCGAGTTGAGCGCCCCGCGTGTAACGAGGCGATTGATGAAATTACCGTCTGCGTCAAAGACACTCACATAACCGTGCCCGGGCCCGGGCACATCATCATGCTTATCTGCGTCCTGCTTGGCGTAGGTGACGTAAATCAAGCCGTTGATGTTCCTAATCCCGAACGGCGCGAAGCCCTTTGGAATAGTGGGGTCGACGAAGGCTTCGTCATCCTCAATTTCAGCGAAGTTCTCGTCGTAAATACTGATCTTTGCCTCATGGAAATTGGTCACGAAAAGTCGCAACCCGCTCGATGACTCTCCGAGCGCGGCGCCCTTGTAAACCGAACCCTCGGCTCCGTCATCGACTGCGATGATGGCCTGATTGAGAGAGACGGTCGGATTCCAGCCTGAGATGCTTCCATCTTCGCTGACAAAGATGAAAATACTCGGACCAGAAACACCGCCGCTCGACACGACAAAGCCCGGGCCGGAGTTGAAGACGATCCCGGTCGGGTTGGCGCCTTCGGTGTTGGTCGCCGACGGCGGGATGGTAACGACGAGTGACTGCGGCACGCCGTGGAAGTCATACAGGGTCGAGGTCCCGGTGCCGTTGTTTGCGACCCAGATCGTGC
The DNA here is from genome assembly GCA_050736975.1 of Chthoniobacterales bacterium. Classification (GTDB taxonomy): domain Bacteria; phylum Verrucomicrobiota; class Verrucomicrobiia; order Chthoniobacterales; family UBA10450; genus Palsa-1392. The sequence continues at coordinate 2,748 of JBOHXL010000185.1, forward strand.
CGCTGCTTCCGACCGCAATTCCCCAAGAGTTGACGGCATTTGCGTCGGTCCGCCGCGCTACGCCGGGGATGTCGGAGACGAGATTGGTCGCCGCATAACCGGCGAGGGCCTGGCTTGCGAAAATACCTACGGCAAGGAACGGACCCGCCAGAAGAGCGAGCTGACCTAACGATATGCGGAAGCGATTCCGCGAGAGACTGAATTGAACTGTTTGCATGTTGATTCCTTTCTCGTTGGACGTGAATGAATGGCTTTACGCTGGCCAGTCTTCGGCGGGTCAAGTCCCGCGACAAGAAGTGTCCGGTAACGGTTTTGTTACCTCGTCTCCGCGGGGGAACCGCCTCTGTAACCGCCACCCTGCGGGCGACGCGGGTTTCGGCGCTGTGGCAACCTATCGTTCCACCTCTCTCTCACGCTTCGCACAGCGAAGCGGCTACAACGCGGCACCGCCCAGCGGACCATGGAATCATTGCTTTCCAGCTTCGTTAGGCTCCGAGACCGGGGCGAGCAGCTCGTCAAAACGCGGCGCGGTGTGTGCGTAAAACGGATAGGGCCGCGCTGCGTTCGTTGGGCGAAAGCGCCAGTATTTATACATCCAGAGCCAGGGCGACGGATTTCGCCTAACGACGGGCTCGAACTGGTCCCAGCAAAGTTGCGCGATCTGCTGGTCGGTCGCGCTCTGCGGAATCGCGAGTTTGGGATGAAAGACGACGCGGCAACGCCCACCCGGGAGCGGCTCCTGATGCACGGGCACGATCGGCAATCCAGTGTTCCGATGCAGCCAGGCATGGGCGTAGGTGACCGACATCTTCATCCCAAAGCAGTCGATCACGACCGAGGGCTGGCGCGGATGCAGGGTCAGATCGATCAGGATCGCGGCCGTCCCGCCACGCCGCAGAGTTTTGTAAAGCCTGACGATCGCGCGTTCGCGCGGCACGAACTGGTGGCCCGATTGTTCCCGGAGCCGATTGAAGATGGGGTCGAGGAGCGGATTCTTGAATTCCTGCGAAACAATCGTCGCCACCAGTCCGGCGTAGGCAGCGGCGAGGCTGAACCATTCGAAGTTACCGTAGTGACAAGCGGCGATGATGCACGGCCCGGTTGGTCCGACGGTGCGGGCGAAATCATCCCAGCCTTCGAATTCGATCAGCTTGCGGTAATTCTTCCGGTTGATCCGCGGGTTCCAGAAGAGATCGATCATCGTGCTGGCGAATTGCTGGTAGGATTGTCGAGTGATGCGTGCGCGTTCCGCAGGAGAAAAGCGGTCGCCGAAGGCGGCCTCGAGATTGCTCAGCGCGACACGCCGTCCCTCAAGATCGAAGCGGGCCGCGAACGCGCCGGCGACGCGACCAAACTGGACCGCGACCGGGCGCGGCAGGCGCGGCACGAGCAAGGCAAGCAACTGCACCCCAAGCCATTCCAGCTTGTAACGCAGGGATTTCCAACGCGCCCTCATCGCGGTGTGATCGTTAGGCGGAAGCCCTCGCTGGTCTTTTCCAGAGCGCGCGAGAAGCAGGGTTCGTTGACTTGGGGACGTTTGATTTTACTTTGGCGGACGCCGCCGCCACCACGTCCCGCAATCGTGAAATACGTCCTTTTCGTCTGTACGGGCAACATTTGCCGCAGTCCCATGGCTTTGGGACTTTTCCGCCGTTTGCTCGGCAATCGCAAGGACATCGAAGCGGACGCCGCGGGCGTCCATGCGGTGCGGGGTCAGCCGCCCAGCGTGCATGCGATCGACGTCTGCCGCAACCGCGGGGTCGATATCTCGGACTTTCGTAGCCAACCACTCACCGCCACGCTGGTTGATCGCGCCTCGCACATTTTTGCGATGACCAGCGCCCATCTGGAGACGATCCAGCTTCTCTTCCCGCAGAGCGCGGAGAAAACGTTTCTGCTCCGCGAATTCGAAGAACCGGGCGCTACGCTCTGGCGCGATTTGCCTGACCCGATCGGGATGGGCCGAGAGGTTTATCAGGAGTGCGCCGACAGCATTGAAAAGGCTTTACCGAGCGTGCTCGCCTTCGTAGAAGAAACCGAACTGGCGGTCCCCCGCCACGCGGGCGGGAGTTCGGCGGCGCGATCCAACCTGGGAAATATGCCTGATCTCGAATCTGAAGCCGGCGACAGCTATCACGCGGGTTCGTCGGGCCACGCTCTCCGCAAGGTCGATCCGGAAATTTACGAAGCCATCGCGGCGGAAGAGAGGCGGCAGCGCGAAAACATCGAATTGATCGCTTCCGAGAATTTCACCAGCCGCGCCGTGATGGAAGCGCAGGGCTCCTGCCTGACGAACAAGTACGCCGAAGGTTATCCCGGCAAACGCTGGTACGGCGGTTGCGAGAATGTCGACGTCGTCGAGCAGCTCGCGATCGATCGGGCGAAGAAAATCTTCGGGGCCGATCACGTCAACGTCCAGCCGCACAGCGGTGCGCAGGCCAACATGGCGGTCTACTTCGCCGCCATTAAACCGGGCGACCGCATCCTGACGATGAATCTCGCCCACGGCGGTCACCTCACTCACGGGCACCCGGCGAATTTTTCCGGCAAGCTCTATGAAGTGACGCATTACGGTGTCAATCAGCAAACCGAGCAGATCGATTACGACGCGCTCGCCAAACAAGCGGAGGAAGTCCGCCCGGCCATGATCACGGCGGGGGCTTCCGCTTATCCGCGGTTTCTTGATTTCCCGCGGCTGCGTCAGATCGCTGATTCGGTCGAGGCGCTTTTGTTCATCGACATGGCGCACATCGCAGGGCTGGTGGCGGGCGGCGAACATCCCAGCCCGGTGCCGCATGCGCACTTCGTCACCACCACGACGCACAAGAGCATGCGCGGACCGCGCGGCGGGATTGTGCTTTGCCAGGAACCATTCGCGAAGGCGATCGATTCGTTAGTCTTCCCCGGCGTCCAGGGCGGCCCGCTCATGCACGTGATCGCGGCCAAGGCGGTTTGTTTTCACGAAGCGCTCCAGCCGGGTTTCCGCCAGTACCAACACCAGGTGGTCTTGAATGCGAAGGCGCTCGCCGCCGGGGTGGCAAAGCATGGGTTCCGCATCGTCTCCGGTGGAACGGACAATCATCTCATGCTGGTCGACCTGCGGCCGAAGGAGATCAACGGCAAGGTCGCGCAGGAGGTGCTCGACCGCGCCGGGATCACGGTGAACAAGAACGCGATTCCGTTCGACACTTATCCGATCTTCAAACCGGGCGGCATCCGCCTGGGCACGCCCGCAGTCACAACTCGCGGAATGAAGGAAGAGGAGATGCTCGAGATTGCGGAGCTGATCGCGGAAGCGCTCGCGGGTCGCGACGACGAGCGCGCAATCGGCAAAGTGCGCCAGCAGGTGCAACAACTGACGCGGCGCTTTCCGTTGCCGAGTTAGTAGATCGTATCATTTGAACCGAGGCGGGGGCGCGCCACAAACCGAGAGCGCAGTTTTTTTGTTTTACTCAGCGCGCGTTGATCTGCGTAAGCTATCCGTGGCAGCGGGGCCGACGACATCATGACAAACAAGCAGCAACCCAATCCTCTGCGCGAGGGCCTTTCGACCAAAGCCGTGCCGCAACCGTGCGCGGTCGTTATCTTCGGCGCGACCGGCGATCTGACGCATCGCAAGCTCGTGCCCGCGCTTTACAACATCGCGGCCGACGGCGAACTGCCGCCGGCTGTGGCCGTGATCGGCTTCGCGCGACGTCCGAAGACGGACGACCAATTCCGCCAGGAAATGGAGGAAGCGACCCGGCAATTTTCACGGCAGACCGTACGCGACGAAATCTGGGACGGCTTCGCGAAATCGCTCTTCTATCATCAGAGCGAATTCGGCGACGAAGAAGGCTACAAGAAATTGGCCGAACGGCTCGACCGTCTTGACCAGACGAGCGGCACGCGCGGCAATCGCCTTTATTATTTCGCGGCCTCACCCGAGCAATTCGAGACGATCGTCGACCACCTGAAGAAAGCAGGATTGAACAAGGCGCGGGAAGGAAGCTGGGCGCGCGTTATTTTAGAAAAACCATTCGGCACCGATCTCAAGTCGGCGCGGCATTTGAATCGTGTCGTGCAGAGTTCTTTTGCGGAAGATCAAACCTACCGGATCGATCACTTCCTCGGGAAGGAAACCGCGCAGAATATTTTGGTCCTGCGTTTTGCCAACGCGATTTTCGAACCGCTCTGGAACACGCGTTATATCGACCACGTCCAGATTACCGCCGCGGAAACGTTAGGCGTGGAAAACCGCGCCGGATATTACGAGGGCGCGGGCGCTTTGCGCGACATGGTGCAGAACCATCTCCTGCAATTGCTTTGCCTCGTCGGAATGGAGCCGCCAACCGATCTCGGCGCCGACAGCATCCGCGATGAAAAAGTAAAAGTGGTGCGTTCGCTGCGCCGCCTCAAAGCGGAGGAAGTCCGCACCGAGATCGTGAGGGGGCAATACGTGGCCGGGGCGATCAACGGGAAACCGGTCCCGGCCTATCACGAAGAGAAGGGCGTCGATCCGCAATCGCAAACCGAGACCTACGTCGCCTTGCGCATGCTGGTGGATAACTGGCGCTGGGCACACGTGCCGATTTACGTTCGTGTCGGCAAACGGCTGCCGAAATCCGGGACGGAAATCTCGGTTCACTTCAAGAAAGCGCCCCAGGTGTTGTTCAACCGCGAGTCGCAGGCGATCGAGCAGAACGTGCTCGTCATCCGCATTCAGCCGGATGAAGGCATCTCGCTCCGGATGCAGGCGAAAGTTCCGGGCACCAGTTTCCGGATCGAATCGGTGAAGATGGATTTTCATTACGGAACCTCCTTTGGCAAAGCGAGTCCGGAGGCCTATGAACGACTGCTGCTCGACGCGATGGCGGGTGACGCAACGCTCTTCGCCCGGCGCGACGAGGTCGAGCAGGCGTGGGCCTTTATCGATCCGATCGAAGAAGCCTGGGCGGTGAAGGATGACCCGCCGAAACTCTGCACCTATCCGGCCGGCTCCTGGGGCCCGGCGGAAGCGGACGAGTTACTGGCGCGCGATGGCCATAGCTGGAGAAGGTTGTAGCCGGGACGATCGAAGAATGCCTGCCGCCACTGAAACCTTCACCGCCGGGATTCCAGTCGAAATCGGCAAGATTCAGCGCGAACTGAAGCGGCTCTGGGGCTCAGAGGAGAGCGCGATGACGCGCGCCTCCCTCATCAATCTCGCGGTTTACAGCGAAGCTCACGATTCGTTAGGCGCGAACACCGCCATCATTTCGCAGCTCACCGAAGACCACGCCTGTCGCGCGATCGTGGTTGCGGCGGATCCGAGCGCGTCGGAAAATCAGGTCGAAGCCTGGATCAGTGCGCATTGCCATGTCAGCCGGGCGGGGAGCAAGCAAGTTTGCTCGGAGCAGCTCTCCTTTTCCCTCCGCGGGAGGCAATGCGGCCTTTTACCGAACATTGTCTTTGCCCAGCTCGACTCCGATCTTCCACTTTACCTTTGGTGGCAGGAAGAATTCCGCGCCCCGCTCGACCCGCAACTCTGGGCCTGGGTCGATCGCGTCATCTACGATAGTCAAAAGTGGCGCAACTTTGAGGAGCAAATGCAACTGGTCGAAACGGCGCAGCGCGAGGCGCGGCAACGCATCGTTCTCTGCGACCTCAACTGGGTGCGACTGGTCCATTTGCGCATCGCGCTCGCCCAGTTCTTCGATCACCCTGCGACCCATCACCATCTGGAGGAAATCAAAGCGCTCGAGATTGAGCACGCGCCGGAGTTTCGTTCCACCGCCCTTCTCCTGGTTGGCTGGCTGGCAGGGCAATTGGAATGGGAGCGCATCGCCAAAAGCAAGTCGTTAGGCTTTCGCGGCAAAGGGGACCGGGGCGGAGACAAGATTGCCGTCGCCTTGCACGAAAAGGACGGCGAACCGATCAGTCACTGCAAGGTCACGACCAGTTCGGCGGAGTTTCGCATCGAGCACAAGCCCGGGGCAGATCTGCTCGACGTTTTCTTCGGCCGCACCGAAGGGCGCAAAATGCGGCAATTTCTGCCCGCGGGAAGAAATGATGTGGTCGAGTTGCTGGAGGAAGAATTGATGCGTGGCGGGCCACATCGAGTTTACCTGCGCGCCGTCGCCAAGGTACGCGACCTCCTGTAGAAGGTCGCTGCGCGAAGCGCGAGAGAAAGCGCCGCTCAAACGTCAGCCGCGCGTGCGGCACGGCACAAGCTTGCTGGGTGCGCGCGAGATGCAGTTTTCCCTCCAGCGCGGGATGACGACTGCGTCCCAGGGCGCCCGCCATCGGCTCACTCGAGGCCTTCTCGGGGGAGATCGAAAGTTATCGCGCCTCGTTTAACGACCAGTCGTAATTCTGATAGCTGATCTTAACGTCGTTAGGCAAAGGCGGGTTGCGCCGTTTGTTGATGAAGGCAAGCGGGCCGCCGACCCCCTTGAAGTCATCCTTGTACCAATTGAAGATCGCGGAGAGAGCAGCGGTCTTCCCGCCCGGCATGTAATCCACGCCCTTCTTCGAATTGGCAAAAGCGACCGCGAGCTTTTCCAACTGGCCATCGAGCTGGTCGGCCCGGAAAGCTTCGCGATTGAGCGGCGGACAACTGCGGCTCGCGCAATTGAGCGCGAAGTGGACGCGAGGTTCACCAAACTTCGGACGGATAATATCTTTCTCGAGGTGATTGAAACTCATTTGCTCGCCGCCAACCTTGATCCGCTGGCCGGTAAAAAAGGTAAAAAGCAAATCCTTCACGCTTTTGGTCGGATATTTGGCGAGCGCTTCGTGCAGGATCCAGGCATTATAGGCGTTGAGATAAAAGGCGAGCTGCTCCTTCTTGCTCAGGCCGGCGACCTTTTCGTTCGCGATGCCATCGACCACCTCCTGCATGGCCTGCATGTCGGCGGCGGTGTTTTTCCAGGCGGCGTATCTCACGCCCGTGTCGGTGACGTACTTGCCGAGCAGGCGGTTATAGGTCTCGATCCACTTGGGAGAATGCTCGGCGCGGCCAAGCGAGGCGCAGAAAAAGACGAGCGCGAAGAGTCCCAGCCGGCGCAGAAAGAGAGACGTTTTCATGTTAAGGATTCTGCGCAACGCTTGTGACGCCGGCAAGGACGAACTCTCGTCGGAACGCAGCCCGATTTCAGTCTTAGAGCGCGCCCAGCCTGTGAAAAAGCGCGCGCAGGGTTTGCACGTTTTTTTCGATCGCAAACAGTCGGCCGGCGCGCTCGCGGCCCGCTTTGCCTAACGAATTCAGCAACGCCGGATCGACCAGCAAGCAGCCCAACCTTTCGGCGAAGGCCACTGGCTGATGCTCGGGCACGAGAAACCCCGTCACGCCATCCTGCACCATCTCGGGCACGCCGCCGATCACCGTCGAGACGACCGGAAGAGAGGCCGCCATCGCTTCCATCACCACTGTCGGAAGATTGTCCATTCCCCCGCCCGCTTCGGTCACGCAGGGCAAGGCAAAGATCGTGCTGCGCGCGAGCCGTGCACGCACCTCCGCCTGCGGCAACGGACCGGGCAACGTCACCATCGTCGTCAAACCGGCGGTCTCGATCTGCCCGCGCAAGGCAGACGCCAACGGTCCTTCGCCGATGATTTCGCAGCGAAAAACTACATCGCGCTCACGCAACAGCCGGCAGGCTTCGATCAGATCACTGAAGCCCTTCTTCTCGATCAAGCGCCCGACCGAGATGATCACGGGCATGGTTGCGGCAAAATCAGCGGTCGGAAAATTCCCGAGATCAATCCCATTGTAAACGCGATGAATTTTACCGGCGGCGTCGGGATACTTTTCGCGTAAAAAACCCACTCCGAAATCGCTCACTGTCACAACGGCGCGAGCCGCGCCGATCATCTTGCCGAGCGAGATCTCGAAGGGTTTTGGGGCAAAAAGATCGTTGGCATGGGCGGTAAAGCTGAAGTCGATCCCGAAGAAGCGCTCGATCCAGTAGGCAGTGCGCGCGGCCAGGCCGGCAAAGTGCGCGTGCACGTGGCGGAGGCCAAGCGCCTGGAGATGCGGGCCGAGCCAGGCCGCCTGGTAGAGGCGCAGGAAGTCGGTTTTTCGCCCCCAAGCCGCGATTTCCTCCGCCGCGCGGGCCGGGAGCCGCCGCTTGCGGAGGTCGCGGTCCACTTCCCGCACCAGCTCCTCGTCGCCCGGCAGGTATTCCACTTCCCGCACGATCGTCATCTCCCAATCCTGCGCCGGCTCGTCCAACGGACGCCGCACCGAGAAGATTGCGGGGATGACACATTCGCGGCGCATTTCTCTGATCTCGCGATAGCAAAAGGTTTGGGTGAACGACGGAAAGCGCTCGAAGAGATAGGCCAGTCCCGTCATGGCAGAAGGATTACCGGCGAATCGCGGGCTTGGAAAGCCGCGCGACTCAAAATCTCTGCGGGCCTCCCCTCCCCCGCACGACTCTTGCTTTTCCTCAGGAGTGGCACAGCGCGATTTCTTCGCTTTTTGCAAGTCGCTTCATCTCATCGAGCTGAAGGCGATCGGCCAGCTTTCGCGGGTCAAACACTTCGCGGAAGGCGAGATCGTCTATTCTCCGGAGCAGGAAGGCGACGAGCTTTACCTGATTACGCGCGGCGCCTTGGAACTCTTGCCGCCAAATCTGCGACCGGGTATGGCCCCGACGGTGCTTTCGCGTGGCGACATTTTTGGCGAAACCGGCGCGCTGATGGGTCGGCCGCGCGATCACAGCGCGCGCGCCTGCGCCGCGCTCAGCGCACAATGTTTCCGCCGGGACGATTTTCCCGAGCTGACCGCGCGGGTGCCCTCGTTCTTTCTCTTCCTCGCAGAGAAACTGGCTAACCGCCTTTTCCAGGCCAGAGAACTGTCGCGCTCGCCTAACAATGCTCTCGAGCTCACCGGCAGCCTCGCGAATTTCGACATCGTCACCATTTACCAGACGATCATCCAGTCGATGCAGACCGGCCTGCTCACGATTGCCGACGAAGGAGGTGAGACGATCTCGACTTTCTATTTTGAAAAAGGAACGCCGCGCTGGGGGCGCTTCCAGCACCTGAGCGGCGAAGAAGCTTTCTGGCAGCTTTTCCTGCATGAACATCGCTCGGGCAGTTTCTCTTTCTCGAATCAAGTCCAGGTTGGGGCTGACTGGGGCAAAGGAAGCGCCCTCACTCGCCATCCCGATGAGATTTTAATCAACGCCATCCAGATGCGTGATCAGTTTGATGACTTGCGCAAGCGCATGCGCGACTGCGCCGCCCGGCTCAAACGACAGAAACTGAATCTCGACTGGGATGACTCCAAACTCGAGGAGCTGCGGCCGGTGGCGGAAGAGATCTGGCAACTCGCGTATAAGGACGAGCTGACCCTGAACGAACTCCACGACCGGAGCCGGTTTTGCGATTGGAAGATTTACAAGACCGTCGATCAGTTGGTCCGCACCGGATTTTTCGCCCTCGGGACAGTTCAAGACGAGCACGTGCTCGTGGAAGGTTAAGCCATGAAGAAAATCAATCGCGCCCTGGCGCTCCTGCTGGTTGGGACCATGCTTCTCTCCGGTTGCTCCATGCTGACCGCGCAAGGACGACGCGAACGCGCCTACGAGCGCTACGTTCGTAAATCGAGTCTCGGTCGGGTAAAGCAGCAACGCCGCCTCAGTCTGGTGCGACTCAAGATCCCGCGGCTGCCGCCATCCCATCCAGTCGCCAACGCCGAGGTTACCGGGCCGCAATCAGCCACCTCGGGTGACGGCGGAATGTAGTCACCCTAACGAATCTAATCCCGCCGCACGGGAATCGGCGAGCCTGCCTCGTCCACTGCCACACAGGTGAAGACCGCGCGGGTCACGAGCAATCGCTCCTGGCGGCGATAACGCTGGGCCCACACTTCGACCGGAATTTTCATCGAGGTGCGGCCGATTTTTTCCACCCGGGCGTAACAGGCGATCGTGTCCCCCACCCGCACCGGTTGGAGAAAGGACATTCCATCGACCGCTACCGTCACGACACGAGAGCGCGCCGTCTTGGAAGCGAGGATGCCGCTGCCCAGGTCCATCTGCGACATGATCCAGCCGCCAAAGATGTCGCCGCTGGGATTGGTATCGGCCGGCATCGCGATCGTACGGATAACCAATTCTCCGTTGGGCAATTCGGTTGTGTCAGCTTCTTCCATGCGAGAGCCTAGCACAGGGGCACGCCGCGGCGAAGCCGGAAACGGGCGCAACCGGGCAACATTACTTTTCAAATGACTCGCCACTTACAATTTGAAGCGCCGGCTTGCATGAGGTCCGCTGCGCCCCGAGAGCAGCGGGTGAATTCTAGCTCTCTGGCTGGCCCAGCTCGTGAACACCATTTCATCCGGGCTCCGAGGCCGGCTTCCTGCTCTACATCGCGCCAGATCCTTACGATTCGCGCCCTTGCCGGATTTCACGGATAAATCATCATGAAAGCACTTTTCGTCTGCGTAATGGCGCTCGGATTGTCCTCCGCGGCTTACTCCGCCACTCCGGCAATCCTGGCCAACAATGTCGGCAATCCAGACAATATTATTATCGATGCCAGCAGCGTTTACTGGGACGATCTTTACACGGGGCAGATCAGTTCTGTCAGTATAAATCCCGGGGGCGCCGTGACGAATTACCCGGTGGCCATGGTCGGAGGAGGTGATCTCGCTCAGGATAACGTTTCTCTTTATTTCGCCGGCGCGGCTAACACCGGCCCCTATCTTAGTGAGCATTTTGCTTATAAGACGTCCAAGGCCGGCGGACTTACCAACACCATTAATAATGGCATGGACTATGGCTTTGCCTATGGCGGGTCACTGACGATCGGGCCCGTGGGCGGTCTGCTCTATTACATTGGCGGTTTTCGCTCGATACCGGGAGAAATCAATAACCTCTACCTTCCAATCGTTTCTCTTTCAACCCAGGGAGGCAGTGACAACGCTCTGATTTATGATGATCCCGATGGCACCGACGAAGCGATTTTCCAACAGGACGGCCTGAAGTATTGGCTCGGTAGCATTCCCAACCATTTCAGCACGGACAGCACGTTCCTTTATTGGTCGGACTCGGACACAACGGGCATCTGGCAACTGCCGTTGATTGGCGGCGCCGCTACAGCGATCGTTTCCGGACGCAACAATATCCAGGTCATCGCCACACCCACGACCGGAGCCGCGGCCGGCTCCATCTTTTGGGTTGAGGGAACTATTGGCAGCGCCAGCCTCATGCGCCGTGAAGTCGGTGGCCAGATTATCACCGTGCTTGCCGGCGACATCACAGCCGCGTCAAAACGTTGCTTCGCGGTGGATGATGACCTGGTCTATTGCGAACAGAACGGCGGGATCGTACAGGTCTCGATCAACGATGGCGCGACCACGGTCGTAGCGAGCGCCGCCGAGGCCTTTGGTCCCATCGGTCTCGCGGTAGACACCACTTACGTTTATTGGAGCAACCTCATCGGCCAAATCCTGCGAACGGGGCGGCCAACTGCTGGCAGTGGCACGCCTCCGGTGATCTTCAAAGCCACCGGTAGCCTCGGCACCGCCCGCGCTGGTCATACCCAGACACTGCTGCCTAGTGGCAAGGTTCTTGTCGCAGGCGGAGTAGGCACTGGTGGCAGCTACCTTGCGAGCGCGGAGATCTATGACCCGGTAACCGGCACTTGGGCCGCCGCGGGAAGCTTCCCCTCCGCACGTGCTGGTCATGCCGCAATCGCGCTGCCTAACGGCAAAGTGCTTATCGCTGGAGGCTATAACGGAAGCAGCTATTTCGCGAGCGCGGAAATCTACGATCCGGCGAGCGGGAGCTGGACGTCAACTGGCGGCCTCGGAAGCGCCCGCTCGGTTCCTACCGCGACACTGTTGCCCAGCGGCAAAGTGCTGGTGGTGGGAGGTTCCAACGGGAACGGCGCTCTGGCGAGCGCGGAAATCTATGATCCTGCGAGCGGAAAGTGGACGCCAACTGGCAGTCTCAACACGCCCCGCTTCGCACAAACGGCGACCTTACTTACCAATGGTAAGGTCTTGGTCGCAGGAGGTTCGGATGGCAGCGGCCTGCTTGCGAGCGCCGAGACCTATGACCCGGCGAGCGGAAAGTGGACGCTGACGGGCAGCCTCGCGAAACGCGCTCTCACGGCCGGCAGTCTTAATATCGCACGAGAGGGTCACACAGCGACGTTACTACCCAATGGGCAGATGCTCGTGGCCGGAGGGCTCGGTGCCAACAACTCTGTCCTTGCAAGCGCGGAACTTTACGATCCGACAAGCGGCGCTTGGAGTGCGACCGGTAACCTCGCCACGGCACGGGTCGGTCATACGGCAACTCTGCTATCCAGCGGGCAGGTGCTTGTCGCCGGAGGAAGCGACAGCGGCGACGTTGCCATGGCGAGCGCGGAACTCTACGATTTCATGAACGGAACCTGGACTGCGGCTGGCAGTATGCTCACCGCGCGCGTCGGTCAGACCGCGACGTTACAATCAAACGGGCAGGTGCTCGTCGCGGGGGGACTTGGCACTGGCAGGAGTTATCTTTCGAGCGCGGAGGTGTATGATTCAGCCCCGCCGCCTTCACAGTCGCTTAACATATCCACCCGTGGCGATGTTGAGACCGGTGATGGCGTTTTGATCGGCGGCTTCATCGTCACTGGCACGGAGCCTAAGCAAGTCATCATCCGGGCCCTCGGGCCTTCGCTCAGTCTCTCTCATGTTAGCGGAGTGCTCGCCAATCCAACGCTCGAGTTACACAATTCGAGTGGTGCGGTCATCGCCACCAATGACAACTGGAAGGATAACTCGGCGGGCGACCAGGCGACCATTATCAATCAGGGCCTCAATTTATACGCCGGCTCCACAATCAGCGACGCCGAATCGATTCTTGTTCAGACCCTCGCTCCTGGCAGTTACACTGGCATTGTGAGCGGCGCCGCCGGAGGCACTGGCATTGGCTTGGTCGAGGTCTATGATGTCGATGCCATCACAGACGGGCAACTGGCCAACATCAGCACCCGCGGATTTGTCGGCACGAGCGACAATCTTCTCATCGGCGGCTTCATTCTTGGCCCCGGCACCGGTGCGACCGCCACCGTCATTGTGCGAGCCATTGGTCCATCTTTGGCGGCGAACGGAGTGACCAACCCCCTGCTCGATCCAACGCTCGTCATCGACAATGCCGACGGCGACGTTATCGCGTCCAATGACAACTGGATGGATAGCCCTGACGCAGCCACCATTACGAGCGACGGTCTGGCTCCAACTAACTCCAATGAGTCGGCCCTGCTTATTACCCCTGGCCCGGGCGGCTATACCGCCATCGTGAGCGGCGTCGGCAGCACCACCGGTATTGGATTGGTGGAGGTCTACAACCTAAAATAAGCAGGCGCGCCGAAGCTCTGTGTGCCACCTGCGCGACCGCAAGGCCGGCAATTGTTTCGTGTTCCCGGGACTTCAAAACATCGATGGACGTCCCCAATGCTGGGCTCAGGTATTCGACGCAATACCAGGCCGGCCAATAATTTTCGGCCGGGAATCAACGCGACGACCGCGTCAAAGCGTTGGGCTTTCTCGGGTTTGAGAAGAGCAAGATGCACCTCGTGACTGGCAAGGAACCAAATTCCTCACGCTGGTCGATCGGTTGCGGAGAGTCGCTGGAGAGAAATTGGTCGCAACTGCTTCGGGAAATCCGACAAACGCGCCCCTTTTTCTGATCAGCCTCTCTCCCCCTTCCGGCCGCTCCGGCGGGCGATGGTTCGTACCGGTTTGAAATATCGTGAAACCAACGAGAATCGATCCGTGTCTTAAGATTGCGAGTTGTTTTGCGATTCGCCTGCGGCGATGCCGAAGAAACGACAACATGTAAACGGGGTAGCGACCCATAAGAAACGAGGCCGGCGATGGGAGGATCTTGGATGCGCGGGATCGCCCTTGGGAAGAAATGACGACCTCGTGGAGTTGCGGGGTTCCTCTACCTGGACGCTGGGGCGTACGCGCCGACTGATCATGGCCGCGGTTCGTGTTTGGGAGTTGAAACGCGGCCTCCGGGATTAGGGCGCGCTGCGCTCCGGGGCGTCTCTATGAATGACTCGCCAGAGCGTCAATCGATTTCCATTCTCCCGGCGTGAGTTCCAGCTTGGCGGCGGCGACGTTTTCTTCCAGATGCGCGAACGAGGACGTCCCGGGAATGGGCAACATCACCGGCGACCGCTCGAGCAGCCAGGCCAGCGCGACCTGAAACACCGTCGCATGATGAGCCTTGGCGACCATTTCCAGCGCATCACCAGTCTTCAAGCCACGGCCTCCGCCGATCGGCGACCACGGCATAAAGCCGAGCCCCTCCTTCGCGCAATAAACGAGAGTTTTCTCCCAATCGCGGTCCGCGACGTTGTAGCGGTTCTGCACGCTTACGATCGGCAGAACCTTGCGCGCCTGATCGATCTGCTCCGGCGACACCTCGGATAATCCGACATGCCGAATTTTCCCCGCAGCTTGCATCTCTTTGAGCGCGCCGAGGGATTCCTCCATCGGCACATTTGGATCAATCCGGTGGAGTTGATACAAATCGATCCGTTCCAGTTGAAGCCGTTTCAGACTGTTCTCGACACATTTCTTGAGGTAATCAGGGTGGCCGTTAGGTTCCCACTGGCCCGGACCGGGTCGGGTCAGGCCGCCTTTGGTCGCGATGACGAGCCCCGCCGGATAAGGATGGAGCGCTTCGGCGATGAGCAGTTCGCTCGTTTCCGGCCCGTAGGCATCGGCGGTGTCGATCAAATTCACGCCCAGCGCAACCGCCCGCCGCAGGACTTTGAGCGCGTTCGGCCGGTCAGCCGGCCAACCCCAGATGCCTGGACCGGTGATGCGCATCGCGCCGAAGCCGAGCCGCTTGACCGGGAGATCGCCGCCCAATTTCCAAGTGGGATTCGATGCCAGGCTTGGCTCCGTCGATGACCCGGCTCCAAGAATTGTGCCCGGCCCGCCTGCCAACAAAGTAGCTCCGCCGGCTAAACTCAGTCCAAGAAATGTTCGCCGGGTAACGCCATTGTCCATCTGTCTTTGCTTCGTCTTCGGAAGTTTTTCAGCCATGATGCACAATTACGTTTGGCGGAAACAGTCGTCAATGGAGCGAATGGCTGAGCGCCCTGTCGTCCAGCCCGGGAACGGCAACCAGGGAAGAACGAGAACGTTGTCCTCTGCGTCCCCGCCACTTTCCGGGTTACCGGAGCGACGGAATTGGGCATTGCCGCCATTTCGAGTCTGGCAGGGTGCATGAGTCATGTTTCGAAGAGTCATAAAGGAAGGATTGCACGCGTTGCTTTGCCGCGGTGCAAGACATTTTCTGAGGATAACAAGGCGAAGTGGGGAAAGGAACGGGAACCGCACTCAATCTGGAGGCCATCCATTTCAGAAAAGTATTTGTTCTTGCGGCGGCTAAATTCGACGGCCGGACGCGATCCTCCGTCTTCTGGACTCCTATCCACAACCGCCTTAGGTTTCTCTTCGTATGAACAACCTTAAGGTCAGCTCCGCCATTGTCAGTCTCCTGCTCCTCGCCGCTCTCCCATTGCGCGCGCAAGAGAAACGAATCAGTCCGCACGAAACCGTCTCAGCCACGATCGACGGCGCACAGATCAAGATCGTCTACGGCCGGCCCTACACGAAAGACCCGAAGACCGGCGTAATGCGCAAAATCTGGGGCGGCCTTGTCCCCTTCGGCCAGGTCTGGCGGATGGGCGCCGATGAAGCGACCCTGCTTACGGCCGATCACGCCCTCGATCTTGGCGGGGCGAAGATTCCGGCCGGCACTTATTCTCTCTACCTGCAGCCGGAGGAAAGCGGTTCAGCCATGCTCATCGTGAACAAACAAACCGGCCAGTGGGGCACGAAATACGACGCCGGCCAGGACTTCGCGCGCATCGAGATGAAGAAAAACCCGCTCGCCCCGGCCGTAAACCAGTTCACCATCGCGCTCGACAAGAATCCGAGCGGAGCTGGCGGCATCCTGCGGTTGAAATGGGAAAACACCGTCTACTCGGCGCCGATCACGGTCCAAAAGTAATTCGCCACCAACACGTGCAAAGCGAAGCGGAACCTTCCTTTTCCGGCGGCCACATTCTGAGATCTGACTTCTGACTTCTCGATTTGCTCGCCTTCTTCATGCGCCCGCTTTTCGTTGCGTGGATCCTCTTTGGCTGTCTCCTCGTCGGCTGCCAGTCCCAACCCGCGTCCGGCCGGGTAAAGGTTGCGCTGCTCGACAGCACTCCGGTCTACCATTGGGTGAACTTCCCGAGTGTCTATCGTAACGATGTCGACCGCGCCTTGATCCTGCGCGACTTCCAACTTCACGGCTTTCATTTGCCTGAGGAGTTCATCGACAAAGCCGTGCAGGAAAAGATCGATCGAGACTTTGGGGGCGATCGGGCCAGGTTCATGGCAGAACTTCAGCGCATGGGGGAGACAATGGACAATTACCGACAGTTCACCGGTGAAGAGTTGATCCTGAAAGCCATGCGAAAAAGAGAAACGATCGTTGGTCACGACGGCCATCCGCCCATACCGGAAGCTGATTGGCTGGCTTCTCTCCGCAAGGGCGCCAAGGTGCAGATGATCGCAGGCGAGCGACCCAACTGACGCTGGATAAGACGGATTGCCTCCCCTTTCCCGAAGTCCGCTTCGGTCTTCGAACTCGGACATTCGATCTCGACTGCCGAAGCTAGCCTTCCCCTATTCCAGCTTAAGGTTCGCCGCGCGCCCGGCCGTCTCATCTTCGAGCTTCGTCTGCATCGCGCGGGTCCCGCCGTCACCATTCAGGAGTTCGGCTTCGCTTTCGCCGCCAAGACCCGCTGAGTGGCTCGCGCGTTGAGAATTTCGGGGTCGCCTTGCAGCCAGGCATTGTCAATCGTGACCCGTCTGAAGCGCCATTTCTGGCCGTCGCGCACCAGCTCGCAATCATAACGATTCATCAAAAGCGCGTTCTCCGATCCGCGGCGCGAACCTTCCCGCGGCATGAAATGTTGCGACATCACGTAGGCATAGAGAGTGGCGGTATCACCGCTAATTTGGATTTGGAGATTGCTCGCCGTATGAGTCGTGTCCAGTGGGCCGAGAAACGGCAGCAGGGCGTCCAGGATAGCCTGGCGACCGGTCAATTGAGGGAAGTCGAGCCCGAGCTTCCGGCCAGCCGGCCTGAAATCGAGCACGCTGTCCTCGGCGAACGCCGAGGCAAGCGAATCCGCATCTCCGTGGTCGAGAGCGAAGGCATAGCGGTGCATGGTGTCCGCAATTTCGTACCGGTCGCAGGCCTGTTGTGCTAGATCCGTGCTCGTAGGTGGCAGTTTAAGCCCGCAATACCTTCATCGCAAAGACTTGATATCCTTTCTAAATGCCGATCTCCATTTTCTGGTCGCTGATTGACTAATCTGAAAACCCAGGGTCTACGGCTACCTTACCGGCCAAAGCGGAATACTGATCAATTTGGCCCGAGCGCGCTTCGTCGTTCACGATCGTGTGCTCCCGCTGGATATGCGGAACTTGCGCGCCGCGCAACTATCCCCGCCTGGAGACACGGACGACACGGCGGCGGGTCCCTCCAATATGTCAATCCGGTCAATCCTGGTCCTTCTTTGATGCTTCACAGCTCTGCTGCCACAGTAATAAGCACTTATGCTGACCAGAAAGGCACAAGCATGGGGACGCGGCGGCGGTAGGCATCATAGGCTTCGGCGCCGAGCTGCGCGCGCAGGAAGCCTTCTTCGAGGCGCGCTTTTATCCAAAAGCCAAGTGTGGCGAGTGCTGCGCCCGCGATCGCGAAGACCGTGCCTTTTATGATCGCGGTTGCAATCGCCGCCAGAATGATCCCGGTATAGATGGGATGGCGCACGATCGCATAGGGCCCGGTATCGACAATCCTGTGATCAGCTTTGCGGGTAACAAAGGCGGACCAAAGCCGGCCGAGATGAAGGCGCGCCCACCAAGCAAAACCGAAGCCTACCAGACATAGCAGCACCATCGCCCAGCCCGCACCATATGGAAGTTTCCAAAGGCGCAATGGCGAGTGAGATCGGCGGGTGTTGACGGCGAAGAGCAAGAAGAATCCGGCGAGGGTGAGCAGGCGATAAGGCAGTTGCCGCGCGATGCTGGCCCGCGATTCGGCGCGGCTCGACCAGACGGCGGCCAGAAACCACGAGAGCGCCCACATGCTCCAGACGGCATAGCACCCGTTTTCGGGATTAGTGACGACTGCGATGCTCATTCTTGGCGAATACGTTGCACGGTTTCGAGGTGGAGCAAAGCGGCAAGACCGTGCCGTTTCCTGCTTTTTTCGATCGTCTGAAACCTCCGCATGTATTCTGGTTTGCCAGCCGGCCTTCGCCTCGCACTCCTGCGAGGCCGCCTTACGACTACTTTTCTACTTTCTACTTACCACTTTTTACCTTCTACTCTCCTTCCATGGAACCAGGCGAGGCGCTCGGGACGGCGGCGCAGGTGTCGGTGGCACTGGCGGGTTTTGCCGGTGTGGTTGTGGTCTTTCGTACCGAGTCGGTACACCAATGGTCGGCGATCGATAAGTTCCGGCTCCGGCTGTTGCTCGGGAATTCCGTGGTGCCTCTTATGCTTTGTCTCTTTGGCATTTTCCTGCTCGTCTTGCGCCCGCCACCGCCCGGGGTGTGGCGGTGGGGCAGCGGGTTTGCGGCTGCGCTGCTTTTCCCCTACGGATTGCTCATGGGGCGTGCCGCGGGCGGTATCCCGCCGGGTCAGTTCCCATCCGACCTCTCTACGAGGTTGATCTTCTACCCGCTTCTGCTCCTGGGCTGGGCGTTTAACTTCCTGCAGCTCTATAACCTGATTTTTCTCGGAATCTTCTGGCCATTTTTTGCCGTGATCGTCTTTCAACTCTTCGCTGCCGTGATTCAGTTCGTGCGTTTGATCCTGTTGCCGTACCAAAGCAGCTAATCAATCGCAGGGGCACAGCGCGCAGATCACACTCCCGACTAATCGCGCTCCGGCGGATCCCATTTGAACTTGATCACCTTCCCGTCCTTAAAGGTCAGCAATCGATAGCGCAGGCTGTTCTTAAAGTTGAATGGGATGAATGACTTGGCATAGCTTTCGCCCCGGTTTAGGACATAGGTCCAAAGCTCTTCCCCGTCCCGGTGACCGATCGAATCCGGTTCACCATAGTAATGAAGAGCCTGTGCCTTGGTCATTCCTTTGAAGGGCGGTTTGGTGGAATCTTTCTTGTCGTCGTCGCTTTTTGCCTTGTCCGACATGTTGTTCGGCGACGCGGGCACTTTGAAGTGGTCGGATGTCCATCCGATCAACATCAAGGCTGCGATTGGCAAGATGAGAAGGCGAAGGCGTTTCATGCCTTTGGTCATAAACCGGGCGACCATCAGGGAGCAAGGACGAAGAAGGAGGGGAAGGCGAGTGATTCGCGTTAGTGGAAGAAAAGCCGAAAACCCTCAGCTCAAGCAAGAGCCCTCCCAGGATTCGGTCATGCGGCAACGAGGCTATCAACAGCGGCGCGAAGCTCCGTCAGGTCGAAAGGCTTCGAGAAGATCGCGTCCACATCCAGTTGCAGGTAGGCTTCACGAACCTCGGGCGAAAGGTGTGCCGACAAAATGATGATTTTGCCGGGAATCCGACGTTTCCTGATCGCATCAACCAATTCCACCCCGGTCAGGCTCGGCATTTTCTGATCAACGATAATCACATCGCAGGCCTTCGCGTCCGCATCGAGAAGGGCGAGGGCGGCGGCACCGTTTTCCACACAAATTATTTCATAACGCGGGTTGGCGAAGACATACTTCAGCGAGAGCGTAACCGACGGCTCGTTATCAACGGCCAGGATTCGGAAGGGTGCGTCCATATTCATATCCACAGAAGCACCGTCCGTACCGGCGGCCGGGAAGGAAACCCGCCAAATATGAAACTGGTGACAGATTTGTCAGGGGGACCTTGCCGATTCGGTGGCAACCGCGGCTGCCCCGGCTGGATTCGTCGCGCGACAGGCCAAAACCGCCGCGTCTCCCGATTGCTCCGGACAACGCGGTGCGCGCCAGGCTACTTCTTTTTCGGCGCGGCCATGGCGGCGGCCGGCCTTTCTTTCTTCTGAGCCAAGGGGGCTATTTTCGCTTTTTTCTGCGCGGATTGTTTCTGCTTTGCTTTCGGAGATTTGTCACCCATGTGGGAATCCTCCGCTTGCGACCGGAAATGTCAACGGGGTATTGGGAAAGGGACGGAGTGAAGCCGTTTTGTGGTCCCGCTCTACAGAATTCACTTGTGGCCGTCTTTCGTGAGCGCTCCGGTTCACGGCGAGATATTTTCGCCCAGAGGCTGCGAAACCGTTTGGAACCGGCTCAGGACAGGCGAGGGTTGGGATGTTATGGGAAACAGCCAAGGCAGAGATAACGTCAGGAAACGCGCCGCCCGTCGGAAAAAGACGGAACGGCTTGCCCTCGCCAAGAGGGGCAAAGCGAAAGCAAAAAAATAGCGTCGGAGCGGGCTTCTCGTGATGGCTGGATCCAGGATGCGAAATAACGCTCTCGAAGTGCCGCGGCGCGCCAGGGTGTTGGTGCTGGTGGATGAGTCGAATGTCGGTAGCTCGGTGCGGACGGCGGGACGCGGGCTCGACTGGTTGCGGCTGCGCGAGTTTCTTGCCGGTGCGAAGACCGGACGCGATCTGGTCGAGATGGTGGTCTATACCGGGTTGCCGCCAGCGATCGCTCTTTGGCAGGAGGAGCGAGATAAGAAGAACAAGTTTGTCCATTGGCTGCGTTTGAATGGCTTCATCGTAATGACGAAAGACGGGGCGCCGGCTGAAGAAGGTCATTACAAGGCAAACGTTGACGTGATGATGGCGATCGATGCACTCGAGCTATCGGTCGAAATGCAACCCGACGTAGTTATCCTTGTCACGGGAGACGCCGATTTCGCTTATCTCGCAACCAAGCTGCGCCGGCGCGGCATTCGGGTGGAAGTGGCTTCGGTGAGTCAGAATCTCGGGAATGTGCTCAAGGCAGCGGCGAACGCGGTGATCGACCTTGCGCCGTTGTTCCGAACCTTCGATCTGATGCCGGTTCCGGATATCCCGGCTGCGCCAGCGGGAAGAAAGCGCTCCTGAGGCTCGCCCGGGCTTCCCGGATTCCGGGCTGGCCGCGTTTGCAAACTGATTCGGCGACGAGAAAAAAGGATTGTCGGCCGCGGCGGCAAGCGGCAATCTCCGCCCGTGCGCCGCATAATATTGTTCGCAGTGCTTGTCTTCCAAGGGCTCGGATTTTCGAGCGCACGGGCCACCACCAAGGGCCTGAGCCAGATCGTAACTCCAGACCTCCAGCCGCCGGGCGACCTGTCGCTCAGCTTCCAGGTACAAAGCCTGCACATTGCCAACCCCTACGAGCTACAAGCAGAGCTTGGCCTCAATCAGTTTGTGGAAGTGGCAATTTTTCAGGGGTTTCAACCTGACGAGGAAATCCTGGGAACAGAGATCGGTTTGCTGACGAAGGAACCTTATCTCCTCTCGGCCGGCTTCATTAACTGGTCGCCACGAAGTCATGCTAATCCGCAACCCTTTATTGAGGGCGGTTATTACACCGAACATAACAAGTTCATCGCGGGTCTGATCCATGCCGGGAGTAAAGAAGAGGCGATCCTGGGCTATGCTTATGATTTCAATAAGAGCTGGCGGGCGCAGGTCGATTTCCAGAGCGGGCGCGAGAACTCATCGACTATCGGTGTAACATGGAACATTACGCCAGACTTCCAGGTAAACCCGGCAATCTACTTTGCGAATTATCATCCGGACCGTGTTCTGGGTTACATTGTTTTCACTTATACCTTTCACGTGTGGGGCAAGTCGCCCGCCACTACCCATCAATAAGAGATACGTTCCGGCAAAGAATCGAGAGACCAAACAGAAGAACAAAAGGCCCGGCGCAAGTGGTCGATGAAATCCTGGCTGCGGGGGCCAAGGTCTGGTGTCCATGGAGTTGCGAGCTGGATGCGATGAAGGAGCGATTTCGATTCAACACTTTGGTGTGCTGGACTCGCACGTTTCTTTTTCGCAAGACTCGCCCCATACTCCCGGGGTGAAACCAGCGCATCGATCGATTGTCTTGATCGGCTTTATGGGGGCGGGCAAATCGTCGGTTGGCAGGCGCCTTGCTCAGACACAGAGTTGGCCGTTCTTCGAGACCGACGCGATGATCACAGGCGCGGTGGGAATGCCGATCATGGAAATTTTTGCGAGGCTGGGAGAAGAACGATTCCGGGAGGAGGAATCGGCGGTCTTGCAGAATCTCGATCCGAGACATCGATCGATTATCGTGACCGGGGGCGGCGCGGTCCTGCGACCTCGAAACGTCGTCAGGCTGCGCGAACTTGGAACGGTGGTTTGCCTGACGGCGGATCTCGCCACGCTGCGTCAACGGCTGGCGCAGCGTGCTGATCGTCCGCTTTTGCAGACGGAGAATCGGGCCGAGAGAATCGAGACATTACTCCGTGCGCGCGAGCCATTTTATAAGGAGGCCGCAGACTTCACCTTCGACACTTCCTTGCTTAGCGACGAAGAAGTCGCCGAATCAATCCGACAAACCCTTGCGCTCACCAACTGAACTAAAAGCCCGGCTGCGGCACCGAGCGATCCAACTCGGCTTCGATAATTGCCGGGTCGCAGCCGCGGGGAGCCCGCGGCATGCGGAAGCGTTGCGAGGCTGGCTGGAATCGGGATCGGCTGGTGAGATGGATTGGATCGCGCGCACGGCGGAGAAACGGTGCGATCCGCAGAAGATCTTGCCGGGAATACGATCGGTTGTGGTTCTGGCGATGAATTACTGGCAAGGCGACGATGATCGTCGGTCGGGAAACGGCGCTGCGACGCCGGGACGCATCGCTCGTTATGCGTGGGGGGATGACTATCACGATATTGTGGAGGCGAAATTGCGCGAACTGGACCGCTTGTTGGCGGCGGAAGGAGGGCGGCAGAAGTTTTATGTCGATACCGGTGCGGTGCTGGAACGCGATTTCGCGGCTGAGGCCGGGATCGGCTGGCACGGGAAGAGCACGATGCTGCTCAGCCGCGAACTGGGGACCTGGTTCTTCCTCGCCGAAATCTTCACCACCCTGGTGTTGCCGACCGATCCGCTGCAGGTAGCGCGCTGCGGGTCGTGCACGCGCTGCATCGAGGCCTGCCCGACCGGCGCCATCACCGCACCGCATCAGCTCGACGCGCGCCGCTGCATTTCCTACCTAACGATCGAGCTGAAGGGCAGTATCCCGCTCGAACTCCGGTCGCTGATGGGCGATCGCATTTATGGCTGCGACGATTGCCTTGATGCCTGCCCCTGGAATCGCTTCGCCCAGGTGGCGCGAGAGAGCGCCTTCGCGGCGCGACCGGCGGTCGCACGAATGCGCTTGCGCGATTTCCTTGCCCTCGATGACGGGCGATTTCGCGAAATGTTTCGCGGCTCGCCGATCAGGCGGACGAAGCGCCGCGGCTTTCTGCGCAATGTCTGTGTGGCGCTCGGCAATATCGGGGGAGAAGAAGACTTGCCGGCGCTGGCGCGCGCGGCGCGCGATCACGAGCCGCTCATTGTCGAACATGCGCTCTGGGCGATCGGGCAGATCCAATCGCGCCACGGGGTAAAGGCGCGCCAGGGTCAGGAAGTCGTCCCGATCGCGTCCGGCGAATCCTGAACAGGAATAGTTTGCAATGGTCAAAGGAGCCGGTAAAAGCTGAATTTCATCAACCATCCGCCGATGCATCAAGCAGCCATCCCCGTTACTACCGTTCGTCGCAGGCGCAAATCCCGCCGTAAGCTTTACATCGGCCTGGGAATTGGCGGGCTTATTTTGCTCCTCATCATCGGCTCCATTATTTCTGGGAAACGCGAGCAACCAATCCCCGTCACGACCGAAAAAGCGGCCCGGCGCACGATCATCGAAACGGTCTCGGCAACGGGAAAAGTTCAACCGGAGACGGAGGTAAAAATTTCACCCGAAGTCGCGGGCGAAATCATCGAACTACCGGTGGAGGACGGCAAGGAAATCAAAAAAGGCGACATGCTGGTGAAGATTCGGCCTGATTCCTACAAGGCTCTGCTCGAACAGCAGCAGGCCGCGATCAGCACCGCGGAATCGATTAGCGGCCAACAAAAAGCGGCGATGGAAAAGGCGGAGCAGGATTTCAAACAAGCCGAGGATCTTTATCGCAAGAAGCTGATCTCGCTGACCGAGATGACGACTGCACAGACGAACTACGACGCGGCGAAGTCGATGTATCAGTCGGGGCTGCACAGCATTGAGGGCGCGAAGGCGAGCTCGAGCCAGGCGCGCGATCAACTTTCAAAAACCACGATTTATTCGCCGCTCGACGGCGTCGTGACCGTGCTCAACAGCAAGCTGGGCGAGCGGGTCGTGGCGACAAACCAGTTTGCCGGCACCGAAGTGATGCGGGTGGCCGATCTCAACCACATGCAGGCAGTCGTCGACGTGAACGAAAACGATGTGGTGCACGTCAAGCTCGGCGATTCCGCGACGGTTTCGATCGATGCCTATGGCGACCGGAAATTCAACGGCGTGGTGGAGGAAATCGCCAACACCGGCACAACCACCGGGACCGGCACCCAGGAGGAAGTGACGAATTTTCAGGTAAAAATTCGGCTCGATAAGGCCGGGATCCGGTTGCGGCCCGGTCTTAGTTGCACCGCCGACATCCGGACCGCGACAGTGAAAGACGTGGTCTCGGTCCCGATCCAAAGCGTGACCATCCGCACCGGCGACACCAATCTGAGTCCGGAAGAAATCGAACAGAAGAAGCAACTGAAGGAAGCGAAGGAGAAAGCGGACAACAACGCCGAGGTGCAGAACGAGCGGCTCGCAAAGCAGGCCGAGAAAGAAGAGCGCGAGAAGTTAAAGAAAGTGGTGTTCCTGAAAGAGGGCGGCAAAGCGAAGATGGTCGAAGTCGTAACCGGGATCGCGGACGATACCGACATCGAAATCAAGAGCGGCCTGAAGGTGGGCGACGAAGTGATCTCCGGCAGTTACAGCGCGATCAGCCGCAAACTCAAGAATGGCGCCAAGGTGGTGATGGAGAAAGCGGGGACGAAGTAAATCGTGAACCGTGATTCGAGATTCGTGAATCGGGGACCCGTTCCGGCCGTGGCGCCCTGACGATTCACAATTCACCGATCTCGATTCTCGATTCTCAGTCCAACACATGAATTCGCGCTCCACTCGCAAACTTGGGCCTCTCGTGATCGACATCGACAACATCACGAAGGAATACGTAATGGGCGAAGAAATCATCCACGCGCTACGCGGCGTGACGCTCCAGATTCGGCGCAACGAGTATCTCGCCATCATGGGACCAAGCGGAAGCGGCAAGTCGACGCTCATGAACATGCTCGGCTGTCTCGATACCCCGAGCGCGGGACGCTACGAGTTTAATGGCAAGGACGTCTCGGAAATGGATGGCGACGAGCTGGCGGCGATCCGCAACCGTGAGATCGGTTTTGTTTTCCAAACCTTCAATCTTCTCCCCCGCTCCACCAGCCTGCGCAATGTCGAGCTGCCGCTGATCTACGCCGGAGTCGATCCGGAAGAACGGGAAGACCGCGCGGCCGAGGCGCTGACCTCCGTTGGCCTGGGCGATCGCCTGGCGCATAAGCCTAACGAACTCTCCGGAGGCCAGCGCCAGCGGGTGGCGATCGCCCGCGCTTTGGTTAACCATCCCTCGATTATCCTGGCCGACGAACCGACCGGGAATCTCGATTCCAAGACCGGGGAAGAGATCATGGCGCTTTTCGAAAGCCTTTATCAGCAGGGTAATACTGTCATTCTCGTGACTCACGAGTTCGACATCGCCCGCCACGCGCGCCGCACTGTGCATCTGCGCGATGGCGTGGTGGAAAGTGACGAGACCGCGCCGGTTTCCCCTGCGCTGGCAGAAGTGTAGATGCCGCCCTGGACGATGCGGAAGAGAGCCTCGCTCCTGAGATGATGCTTGCTCCCGCGCCGCACCAGGCGAACCGTCTGTCGGGATGAAGCGTTTTTTTTACGAGCTGACCGAAAGTTGGAAAATCGCCGCCGCCCAGATGGCGGCGAACAAGACCCGTTCCATGTTGACCGCGCTCGGCGTGATCATCGGCATCGTGGCCGTGACCTTGATGGGCACGGCGATCAACGGCATCTCGATTGGCTTTGATAAAAGCATGTCGGTGATCGGCGATGACGTTCTCTACCTTGAGCAGCGGCCCTGGACGCGGATGAACGATTGGTGGAACTACCGCGACCGGAAAAAAATCCGCACCGAATACGCGGACAAAATCAATCGCGCGATGGCGGCGACGCCGAACTCCAATCTCATGATCGCAGTGCCGACGATGAGTCTGCTGCGTTCTGTGAAGTCGGGCGATAACAATGTCGACAACGTCTACATCCTTGGCACAACCACCGATTACACCCTGATCTCGACCGTCGACTGCAGCGAGGGCCGCTTCTTCAACGACCTCGAAGGGCGCGGGGGCGCGGAAGTGTGCGTCGTCGGTTATGACGTGGCCGACGCGCTTTTCGCGGGGCGCAGCGCGCTCGACAAAAAGGTGTTGATCAATGGCCACGCCTTCAAAGTCATCGGGACGCTCTCGCGTCAGGGCACCTTCCTCGGGCTTTTCAGTCTCGACTCAATCGTGGTCATCCCGCTGCCGGCATTCAAGAAATATTTCAGCGCGAAAAGCGAAGCCGACGTGCGGGTGAAAGTAAAAGACAAGACCCACATGGCGGACGCGCGCGACGAGCTGACCGGGATCATGCGCCGGTTACGTTCGCTCCCGCCGGAAAAGCGGGACGACTTCAGCATCAACGAGCAACAGGCGTTCAAGAGCACGCTCGATGGTGTGAAAACGACGATCGCGATCGCCGGGCTTTTCATCACCGGCCTGTCGCTCTTCGTCGGGGCGATCGGGATCATGAATATTACTTTCGTGAGTGTGAAGGAACGGACGAAAGAGATCGGGACCCGCAAGGCGTTGGGCGCGCGGCGACGGACGATCCTGCTGCAATTCCTGATCGAATCGACCGCGCTTTGTCTGGTTGGCGGGTTGATCGGGCTGATCCTCGCTTACTTGATGTGCTTCGGAATGGCGACCGCTTTTCCGTCCTTCCCGATTCGCTTTTCCTTTGGCCTCGTGATTGCGAGCATGGTCGTCTCGGTCTTGACGGGACTCGTTTCGGGTTTTGCGCCGGCATGGTCGGCCTCACGGCTCGATCCGGTTACCGCGCTGCGCTACGAGTAACAGAGAAATCCAATTTGATAACGTGATTACTCCGCTACTCCATGATTTCAACTCGGCACCCGCTGTTTTATGCAATTCCGTGAGATCCTAACCATGGCGCTGGCGTCCGTTGGCGCCAACAAGTTGCGCTCCGCGCTCACCATGCTCGGGATCACGATTGGAGTGTTTTCCGTCATCTCGGTCATGACCGCAATTGGCGCGATGCAGGCTTCGATCGAGAACGGGCTCACTCTTTTCGGCTCCAACATTTTTCAGTTTGCAAAGTATCCGGTAACGGTGAACGCCGGCGGCCGGGGATCGAAGAAGTATGAGAACCGGCGCGACATCAATTATCGCCAGGCGCAGCGTTACGCCGAACTGATGGAAGGCAACGCGGCCGAGGTTTGCCTGAAGGTTTTCGATGGGGGCAAGCAGGCGGTTTACAACGGAGTCAAAACCACGCCCAGCCTGACGATTGTCGGGACGAACAAGAGTTTTCTTGCCGCCAATGCCTATACCCTCGCCTACGGGCGGAATCTGAATGAGGAAGATGTTGCGCTCAGCCGCCGCGTTCTGGTCGTTGGGCGCGCGATCGAGCAGCGGCTATTTCCGCACGAGTCGCCCATTGGGCGGGTGATCAAGCTGAGCGGTCACACTTTTACGATCGTCGGCGTGATGGGCGAGCGGGGAACGGCCTTTGGAATGAGCCAGGACGACATCGCGGTCCTGCCGATCACCCGGTTCTTTGAGGACTTCGGCTCGGCCAACCGCACGATCAACGTCGCGACCCAGTCCTTTTCTCAGATGGATTACAACCGCACCTTCGACCGCGGGGTCGGCGCGATGCGGATTGCGCGCGGCCTGAGCGCGGAGCAGCCTAACGACTTCGAGATCTATACTAATGACTCACTGAAAAGCGCCTTCGTTTCGATCGCCGGCGTGATTCGGATCGGTGCCTTCGTCATCAGCACGATCGCACTCCTCGCCGCCGGGATCGGGATCATGAACATCATGCTGGTGAGCGTGACCGAGCGGACGAAAGAGATCGGCGTGCGCAAATCGATCGGGGCGCGCAACCGCGACATTCTGCGGCAATTCCTGGCCGAGGCGGTTTTCATTTCCGAGGCCGGCGGAATTCTCGGCATTCTGCTCGGAGTGATCGGGGGCGATCTGCTCGCACTCTGGCTGAAGGTGGACCTCATTTTTCCCTTCGGCTGGGCGTTTGCGGGGCTGGTGGTTTGCTCGGCGATCGGAATCGGGTTTGGTCTTTACCCGGCCTATCGGGCGGCCTCGCTCGACCCGATCGAGGCACTGCGTTACGAATAACACCTCCCGCGCCCTAACCATTTCACGGTAGGGCACGCAACTTGCAAAGGCGTTGCTTTGACATGCGCGCCGCTTCTCCTATTCTCGGACGCCCTAACGGTGCCTGACGTGCCTTCATCTTCACCAACCACGACTTTCGAAGACCTCCCACACGGCATTCTCCTGGTGGAAGAATACAGCGCGCTGGCGGCCGCGATTGCTTCGGCGCTGCACAAGTTTGCCCCCTTCCACAGCGTCCAGGTGGCGCCCAGCTTTGCCGAGGCAGAGATCCTGGCCGCGAAGATGCAGCCAGAGTTGTTCGTCCTCGATCTCGATCCTCCGCCTCTCGGCGAGGTCGAATTTCTTGGCAAACTAAGGGCGCACTATCCGGAATCGCGTCTCCTCGTAATCGCGGCGGGAACTGCGCGGGAACTGCGCGCCGCGCGCGGAACCGCGGGCGCAATTCAATTCGTCGAGAAGCCGTTCGATCTCGCGGAATTCGGCGCTGCAATCCAAGCTCTGCTCGGTCCCAGGGGATTGGGAAACGGCCTGCGCGGAACGCTGCGCGATTTGAACGTCATCGACATCGCTCAGATGAAATGCATCGGGCTCAGCACGTCCGTGCTCCATCTTACCGGACCAGGCGGCCGAACGGGCGAAATCCATTTCCAGAAGGGGCAGATCACTCATGCGGCGGCCGGGAGGAAAATCGGGGTTGCAGCGCTGGAGGAGATCGCCGCTTGGTCGGGAGGCGATCTCAAGGAAACGGAGCTGCCAGGGGATGCCGTGCGAACGATCGATATCCCCTGGCCCGTGCTGCTGCTGCCAATCGTTCGCCAGATCGCGGAGCGTGAGAGGACGAAGCCGTCAGGCGCGGCTGTTCGGCAAACGCCACCCGGCGCTCCGCCAAGGGAAAAGATCCTCGTGATCGACGATACGGAGATGCTGCTCATTTTTGTTGCCGACGTCCTTGCCACCGCGGACCCGACATTTCAGATCACGACTGCGCCGACCGGCGCGGAAGGGCTACGGGTCGCGGCCACCGTCCAACCTGACCTGGTGCTGCTCGATTATAGCCTCACCGACACGACAGGCGACAAGGTCTGTCGCGCCTTGCTCGAGAACGAACTCACGGCGCGAATCCCCGTGCTCATGATGTCGGGTCATCTCACCGAACTGGCGCAGACGGCGAAGGATTACCGCAACGTGGTCGCCACGCTACCAAAGCCTTTCCTTTCCGGCGCGTTGATCAACGCCGTTGAGAAGGCGCTCGCAGGCGGATGGCTGCCGAAAGTCGCTCCCAACAAGCCGAAACCCAAACCGGTGCCGTCCGTGCCCACGGCACCCACGGACGTCCTCATGCCGCGCCTGCCTAACGGGCACGATCCGGGCAGCGATGACTTGCCGGCGGAGCCCCCGCCGACGGAGCCACCCACCGCATCGGAACCATCGAAAGCGGTTGTGGACGATCCGCTAGCTGAAACGGAGCCGCCAACTCACGCCGCAACGGAACCACCGGCGGGCGCGCCTCCGCTTTCCGCACAACCCACCGAACCCGCGCCAAAGGAACAAGCTCCCGCGCCCGCGACCGACGGCGGAATCGCGGCCACTTTCGCCCGGCAGGCAGAACTGAACGTGACCTTTTCGCTCGAGGTTGCCGCGGTGCAATTAACGCCGCTTCTCCAGGTGCGCGCGGTCCGTCTGCGACCGTACAGCCGGGTTGTCGCGGCGCAACTGAGCGAACCGAAAGAACGGACGGGCGCAAACCTTGCGACAGGTTTTCATCTTGGCCCATTCCAGCTCGGCGCGAACGGCAAAATCGAAACCGTGCGGCTGCTCCCGACACGGCAACCGATCCAACTGCCAACGGTCGCGAATTCGCTGGCGATCAACTCGATCAACTTCCAGCCGGCGAATTCCCATCGCAATCTGGAACTGGTGGCCGGTTCGGGAGAGGCGATGCGGGTGCAACTGACGGCGCCATTTGAGTTGGCTCGGGTGGAGCTCTCGCCTGGATTTGAGATCGAGGCGATTTTTGTGCGCGCCCGCAACACCCAGGTGCTGGTGCGGAACAGCGCGGCCGGTCAGGGCATGTCGTTTGAGCTGCGGGAAGTCGAACTTGATCCGGCGGGCGAGTTGCGCGCGCTTCTCGTTGAGCCGAGTGCCTAACGAGCTGCGGACCCGGCCGCCAGAGAGTCATCCGGGCGCCGCCAGAACCAGAGAAGAATCAGCACCCCGAGCAAAACGAGGTCGAGGACGAGGTGCCAGGTAAAACTGAGGTTGCGGCTGGCGCTGCCAAAACAACCGCACGTCACATCAACCCCGCGCGCTTTCGCCAGCAGGGTGGCGCCGATAAAGATAGCCATCAAGCCGCCGGTAAGGCAGAGCGCCCCGGAAAAAAGGCGATGGAAAATGAGGGCCAGCCCGCAGATCAATTCGAGCCAGGAAAGATAAAATGCGAGGCGGATCGCAACCGCCCAGGGAACGATCTGATAATTGGTGATGTCGGAAGCGAACCGCATCGGATCGAGCAGTTTGATCCCTCCGGCGTAGACGAAGACCGCGCCAGCGAGAAAGGCGAGCGTACGCCTAACGACGGCCGACCAGACCGATCTTTTTTGTTCGCCTTCATTCATCGGTGCTGCGCCTCCCATTCCTCCCAGCCGCCTTGCAGGACGTAGACGTTCGTCAGGTCGGCTTCCTTGCGCAGACGTTCCGCTACTTCGTGGCTGGCGTTGCAGCTTTTCCGGCTGCAATAGACGACGACTTTTCTCCGCGGGGACCAGGCCGTCAGCATCCCGCGCAGCAATTCGTTCCAGCGGTCCTCGTTCAGTTGTATCGCGCCGGGAACATGACCGCGCGCAAACTGCTCGTCGGGCCGCGCATCGACCCACAGGACGCTTTCGCCCCAGCTTTTGGCCTGCGCCAGGCTGACCAGCGCGCGATCAGCCGGCGGCTGCCCCCATGAGACCGCGTTACGGTAGTAGATCGCCTGGCCGATCGCCGGGACGAAAGCCAGCCCGAGGAGCAGAAGAAGCTGCCGACCTAACGACACGCGCACGAGTTATTTCGGCGGCATGGTCGCCCGACTGTCAACGCGCACATTGGCGTAAAAGCTCTTGGGCGAATCCTTCGGGAAATCCGGCTCAATTTTCAAGGCCGCATTGATCGGCCGGCCACTTTCCGTTGGCCGGACGACGATGCGAAATTGCTTCTTCTCTGGTCCCGGCACGACTTCGGTGGCGATAGATTTATCGGTCGAGGTCACGGTCAGTTTGTTAACCGGAAAGTCCGGACCGACATCGACCGTGATGGTCTTCGGACTGAGCACACCCTTGGCCGGCCAATAGAGAAAAACCGGAGCGATTTTCAGAAGTTGTGGGATCGTCGCCGTCAGCTTCAGAATCGTCGCCTGCGCAGGTTGGTCGTCCGTCATGACGGTGATTGTTTTCGTCTGCACGCCAGAACGATCGCCGATATTAAACGTAGCCGTGATCTCGCCGCTCTCGTTTGGGGCAACCACGTCCTTGGCCAGGGCAGCGGTCGTGCAACCGCAGGAAGGATGCACCGAGGTAATCTTCACCGGCTTGTCACCCGTGTTCTTGTATTTGAAATGCGCCACCGCCGTTTTGTCCGTCAGCGCCGGATGCAAGTCGGCAGCGGTCGTTTCCCAAGTGAGAGCAGCCGGCGCCGGGGTGGCAAAAGCGCAGAGCAAACCGATGAGACCGAGAACAGTGCGTATTTTCATAATGTTTTAGAAAAAGAAACCAAAACCAAGGTTTCCGCCAAGGGAATCTATGCCGTAATTTGGCAGCTTGATGGTGGCGTTTGAGATGTGGCGGTAGCCCGTCTCGACCACGATCGACCAGCGATCGTTCAGCATGATGCGCGTTCCGATCGCGCCTTGGAGATTGAATTCGACCGGCAGGCTGATGAGTCCGCGCGATTCCTTTTCCGAGATATCAGTGTAAACGCCGCCCGCGCCGATTTGCGCGTAAGGGATAATGCGGGCACGAGGCTGGACAAAGTTGTAACGCAGGAAAAGCGTGGCGCCGGCGGTCACGTTGCCGGGGCCGGTAACGATGGGGCCGGCGAACACTTCACCGAGGAATTCGAAGTTTCCCGCCACCAAACCCGGGCCATGGGGGTTGCTCAGCATTCTGCCGAGGCGCAGGCTTTCGACGGTGAGGTCAACCGACGGGCGATTGTTTTGCGTGGTATCGAAAAAGAAAAATGCCCCGGTTACACTTTGAAACTCGGTCGCGCCGGCCTCGAAATTATTAGTGACCGGTGGCGTCGCGCCGGATTGGACGGAGGGTTCCGGGCCGCCCCGGGCGGTGATCGCGGTGAAGACCGCGAGGAAAAACAAGGCCAGGAGCTTTCTCATCCGCGCGCGATGAAACGCCAGTTGCCCGGGATTGTCAATTGGACCGCTCATTGCCGGCACCGCTCTTGGCCGTTTCAAAAAAAGAAACCGAAGCCAAGATCGCCACCGACCGAATCCACGCCGCGGTTCGGCAGCTTGATCGAGGCGTTCGAGATGTGCCGGTAGCCTGCTTCCAAAAGGATTGAGCATTTGGGATTGAGCATGAACCGCAGACCGCCGCTGCCTTGGAGGTTAAACTCAACCGGCAGGCTAACGAGACCGCGCGAATCGCGCTGCGAAATGTCGGTGTAAATGCCACCGGCCCCAATCTGCATGTAGGGGATGAATCGCGCCCGGGGCTGAATGAAATTGTAACGGAAGATCAGGGTTGCGCCCGCCTCGACGCTGCCCGGGCCTTGAAAAATGGAACCGCCGAAGGCCTCACCCAGAAGCTCATAGTTGCCGGCAAAAAAACCCGAGCCGTGAGGATTGCTCAGCATGTAGCCGAGCCGAATACTGTCGACCGCGAGATCGACCGATGGCCCGTCGTTGCCCCCGCGATCAAAAAAATAAAAGACTCCGGTGACATTCTCGAATTCCTTGCTCCCCTTTGCGAAAACGTCCGAGACATCCTGCCTAACGACTGGCGCGGGCGGCTCAGTCCCGCCCGGAGCGGAAGCGGCCAGAAGGAGCGGGAGCGTGCAGAGAAGAAAGACCTTTCGCATAGGCGCGCGAATCAACGCGTGCGGCCGGAAATTGTCAATTTGGCCGCGCAGGCGCAGATTCGCTTCAAGGGCGATAATGGTCGCGGACATATTCCGACACGGCATCGTGCCAGTCGCGCGGCGCATGGCCAGTCAGCCGTTGATACTTTTCCGTCGCAAGCACGGTGTAAACCGGACGACGGGCGACGAAGTTTTTCATTTGCCCTAACGAAAGAGCGGCCACTGTTTTCGCTTTCATTGGCGCTCCATAACGGCGGGAGCAGTCGAGCGCCCACTGCGCGTACTCCTGCCAGCTGCACGCGCCACGGTTCGCGAGGTGAATGAGCCCGCCGGTTGCGTTTTCCTCGAGCAACGGACGAAGCAATCGCGCGATGTCGAGGGTGTAGGTGGGCGTCGAGAATTTGTCGGCCACGGCCGCGACCTTTTCTTCACTTCGCGCTCGCTCCAGAATCGCATCGACGAAACTCGGACGATCCGGCCCAAAGACCCAGGAAACCCGAATGACGAGAGCGCGCTCGTATGTTTCCAATATCAGCAGCTCCCCGGCCCGCTTGGATTCCCCGTAAACGCTGATCGCGGAAGCCGCATCCTCCTCCGCGTAGGGAAGGCGTTTTTCGCCGTCGAACACGTAGTCCGTGGAGACATGGATGAAGCGCGCTTGCTTCTCCCGGCAAATCTCGGCGAGGATGCGCGGCGCCTCGGCGTTCACCCGCCTCGCCTCGGCGCGATGATCTTCACAGTAATCCACGTTCGTCAAGGCAGCAGCGTTGATCAGAACATCGAAATGCCGGGAGGCGAGCGCTGCGCGCAGGTTCTCCAATTGCGCCAAATCGAGCTGCGCATGATTGAAGCCGGTCACTACGCAACTAGCCGCATATTCGCGCGCCAAAGCCGCGCCCAGCCGGCCGCCGGCTCCCAGCACAACCACTTTCAAGTTGGAATTCACAAGATCAGAGAAAGGAAGAGTCCTGCTCATCAACCACAAGCGGACGGCGGACGCAAGAACCCGCCGGTTGCGGGCACCCGCAACACGTTCCCCGGTCGGTCCGGAAGCACGCCTCGTTAGGCTTGACACCTGGCCCGGTATTAGCTGACTTTCCCATACCATGCGCGCGATCTGGAAGGGCAGCGTCAACTTCGGTCTGGTTTACATCCCAATCTCGGTTTACCCAGCCACACGGGAAGAGAAAATCAGCTTCCGGCAATTGCGGGCCTCTGACTTGAGCCCGATCCGTTACAAGAAGGTCGCTGAGGCCGACCAGAAAGAGGTTCCGGCCGATCAAATCGTCAAAGGGTTCGAATACGAAAAGGGCAAATGGGTCACCCTGAGAGACGAGGATTTCGAGAAAGTGCAGATCGAATCGACTCACTCGATCGAGATCACCGACTTTGTCGATCAGGCCCAGATCAATCCAAAGTTCTATTACAAGCCGTATTTCCTTGAGCCGCAAAAAGGCGGTGAAAAAGCTTACGCGCTGCTGCACAAAGCCCTCACCACTTCAGGCCGGCTTGGCGTGGCCAAGGTCGCGATTCAGAAGCGCGAGTATCTCGCGGCGGTAAAGCCAGACGGGCTTTTCCTCATCCTCGAGTTAATGCATTTCGCGCAGGAAGTCCTGGAACCCTCTTCGCTCAATAGCGGCGCGGATCGCAATGTGTCTCCACAGGAGTTGAAAATGGCGACGGCTTTGATCGACGCGATGACGACGAGCTGGGACCCGACAAAATACCAGGACCAGTACCAAAACGCGCTCATGCGATTGATCGAAGAAAAAGCGCAGAAGCGAGCGCCCGCGGCCAAGGTAGCGCCGGCCCGCATTCAGCCCAATGTGATCGACATGGTCGCCGTCCTGCAGCAAAGCCTGCAGCGCGCCGGCTTGAAGAAGAAGTCGACCGGCACGAACGGCCGCTCAGCCTCCGCGAAATCCACCGCGAGCCTCGTCAAACGCAAGCGCCGGTCCGTCGCCGCCTAGGTTTGCCGCCCCTAACGAGTAGAGCACGCCCAAGCTCCGAAGGGCGACCGCGCCACCCGGTATGGGCGCTTGCCCGCGTGAGCCGCGGGAAGAGTCAGGCGCGTTACTGGAGTTTGTAAATCTCCATCAGGCTTACCCCGACGCCGCCATTCTTGCCAGTTACGATCGCCGTATAGTTTCCGGGCGCCAGCGTACTTTCGATGGCCGCTTCAAGTGGATCGCCTGGAGCGAGTCCACTCGCCAGAATTTCGGTTTGCTGAGTGTCGGCCCAGTTATCGTTGGAAGCCAGGAGCGCCCCATTTGCATCGTGCAGCTCGAGCGTCGGATCGGCCAGGTAATCGAGCACGCCCGCCGGTAGGAGCGATGGGCCGAGAGCCCGCAGGACGACGGTTGACATGTCGGATCCACCGACAATGAAACCTCCGATCAGGACACTTGCGCCAGTTTCGACGAAACCCCGCGTGCTCAGATTGGACAGCACCGCAGGTGATTGTTGATTGAGGTTGTAAACTTCCACCAGCCCGACACCGGTCCCACCATCTGCGCCGCGAGCGACGGCCGTGTAGGCGCCGGGAACAAGGTCCACCAGAATGGCTGATTCCGCTCCGTCGGTCGGCGCGAGACCCGTCGCACGAATCACCGTCACCTGATCCGAGATGATTTCTCCGCCGAGGACGGTCGTCTCCCAGTTGTCGTTGGTCGCAATTGTGGCTCCGACGGAGTTATGCAACTCGAGATACGGATCCTGGAGACTGCCCGCCACGCCTAACGGCGCAAGCGAAGGGCCGAGCGCGCGAATCAACACTTGTTTCGTTCCAGCCGGCCCGGTGACGATAAATCCGCTGATCGCCACATCGTTCCCGGTGCCAACCTGCAAACGGGCCGAAACATTCAGTAAGTTGGAGGTGCCGGTGCCCACATTGACCGGCAGCGTGGCCGTGACGTAATCCCCGTTCACATTCGTGACGGTGAGGTGGACGTTATAGAGTCCTGCGGCGGGAAAGATCTTTACCGGATTCTTGGCAGTCGAAAAGGTTCCGTCGTCGAAGGTCCAACTGTAAGTTGAGATCGAGGCCAGCGGATCACTCGCATTCGAGGTGAACTGAATCGCGACATTGGTCTGGCCACCCGCCGGTATGGCGGTGGCATCCACCGTTGGAGGCGCGCCGAGTTTCTTTTTCAAAAACCAGGCCGCCGCGGTCGGATCGCTCTTGAAGAAGGTCAGAAGCTGATTTGCGACTTTTCCGACACCAGTTGACGATGGCAGGATAAAATCTGACTGGAGATCGCTGCAGAGCCAGGTAAGCCCATCGGAGCGGGGATTCGTCCCATCCACCCAAAGGTAGGGGCCCCAAGTAAGATACGGCGCCACTACTGTGCCCACCGAGGGATCAAAATTTAGGTTGCCAATCCCGTTAATTTGATCCGCGATCGCCCACTGGACTGCAAATCCCGTTTCGTAGGCAAATGGTTCCGGGCTGAGCTGCGCTGGGTCGTCCGTGTAGGCCCGCGTCCGACTCGCAAGGTAGACGATCTGAACGTTCGGATACCGCGATTTCAAGGTGCGAACGATCGATTCAATATCAGCCTGCAACACCTTGGCATGGGCGGGGAAGGCGCCGTAGGGCATCGGATAACTAATGTCCAGGTTCATCCACACCACTTGCACTTGCGCCGCGCTGACTCCGGCAGCGCTCAGCCGTTGAGCAAGCGTTGTCCAGGCATCGTTGTTGGGATCGGCCCAGGCG
The DNA here is from genome assembly GCA_050736975.1 of Chthoniobacterales bacterium. Classification (GTDB taxonomy): domain Bacteria; phylum Verrucomicrobiota; class Verrucomicrobiia; order Chthoniobacterales; family UBA10450; genus Palsa-1392. The sequence goes on from JBOHXL010000185.1 coordinate 40,072, forward strand.
ATCGCGTCTTTACCGTCCTGCGCCCCGTCCGCGATGGTCACCTGAGGATCTTTGCTGGGATCTGCGTCAGCCCTGGGCTTGAAAGCAGTATCACCACCGCTCGCCCATTCCTCCGAGGCGTTGGTCATGCCGATGGAGATAAGTCCTATGAGCCCATGGCTATCGTCCACCGCACCGGTGGCATCGAGCGGTTTTACCTGGCCCCCCTGTGCGACCCCGGCCGTTTGATGCTGGACCGGGCCAGCGTTGCTTCCATCGGGGTAAAGACCACCCTCAAAGCCCTGGTAGGTATTGCTTCCAAGATCGGGAAGCGGAACGTTGCCAGTGGTCGTAAGGGAGCAATCACCCTTCGCCGCCAGCGGCAAAGAAATTAGCGTGGCCGCGAGAAGGGCACTCAGACCTATGATCTCGGATCGCAGGGCCCACCGCCGACCCGCAAAGGAACCGCCGGATTCGTGCTCGCACAAAATCGTTTTCATATTATACCCCTGTTTATCGCCCGACGGCCACCGCCGACAAGAACCGAATCAGATTCTTTCAACATCGTAATCTGACAGTCATGATCGCGTGTCCACGCCGACCTTACAGTCCGCGCTTCAACCAGTTTTGCAGTCATCATTCAGTCAGGTTAGGGTGAAACCTAAATTCTTGATCACCACGGGCGGAGCCCACACTCATGCATATCCTAATTGTCGAAGACGAAAGAAAGATCGCGGCATTCATCCGACGAGGGTTGACGGAAAATGGATTCGTCGTCGACGTGGCGGACGATGGCGAACAGGGCTTGGAGTATGCTCTGGCGCGAAAGATGGATCTAATCATTCTCGATGTCGCGCTGCCGAAGCGCGATGGTTGGTCGCTGATGACTGAACTGCGCGACGCCGGCCTGCAAACGCCGGTGCTTTTCCTGACTGCGCGTGACAGCGTACCCGACCGGGTGAAAGGATTTGACCTTGGGGCGGACGACTACCTGATCAAGCCTTTTCACTTCTCGGAGCTGCTCGCCCGCGTGCGTTCGCTGCTGCGGCGCACGCCCGAGCGCCGTGAAGAAACGCTGACGGTCGGCGATCTCGCGATCGACCAGCGACGGCACAAGGTCACCCGGGCCGGAGCCGCTCTGAACCTGACTCCAAAGGAATTCTCGCTCCTCCTCTTTCTCGCTTCCTCGGCCGGCGACATCGTCTCGCGCACCGAGATTGTCGAACAAGTATGGGACATTAACTTTGATACCGGCACGAACGTCGTCGATGTCATGATGCGGCGTTTGCGCGCAAAGGTGGATGATCCTTTTGAGAAAAAGATGATCCAGACGATCCGCGGGGTCGGCTATGTTCTCAGAGCGGATTGACACGCTCCTCGGGCTCGACGGGCACGACAAGCCTCGTCCGTGGTCGATCGTCTTTCGCCTTGCCTTCCTCTTCACCGTGGCCGCGGCCGCGATGCTGCTCTTTGCGATGGGATCGGCTTACTGGGTGGTGGTGCAACACGTCCTGCACGACAATGATCGTTACCTGACCGATAAGATCGCGGGCATCCGGGCCGACATCGCCGCGGACGCCGGACCGGAGTCGCTCAGTCGCGAGCTCAGCATCGTCAGGACCGCGGATAAGGTCTACGCGGTGCGGGTCCTCGATGAAGCCGGCAACGTGGTCGCGGAAAGCCCGAAGATGCGGGCCTTACTGCCGATTGCGATTTTTCCGAAAGCGCCGTCGCAGCGGGGTCAGCGCCCGGCGACGGTCATTTACCACGCGCGCAATCGCAAAGTCTTTGCGCTCGTGACCGCGGGCGCCGATATCGCGAACCAACGCCTGACCCTGCAGCTCGCCCAGGAACGGACGCACGATGAGCAGTTCTCCAAACGCTATGCCGTTCTTCTCGCCCTGATGGTGGGTTGCGCGGTCGTGACGTGCGCTGGCATCGCCCTCCTTGTCACGCGCCGCGTCCTGCGTCCCTTGAGAAATCTCGGCGAGTCCATCAATCGCACCGGCGCGACCCATTTGCGGGAGCGAGTGCCGGTCGAGGGATGGCCGGACGAACTTCAACCACTCGCGGTTGGTTACAATAAAATGCTGGCGCGCCTCGAGGATTCCTTTACCCGGCTTTCGCAATTTTCGGCTGATCTCGCCCATGAGCTGCGTACCCCGATCGCGATCCTGCGCGGGGAAGCCGAAGGAATTCTGATCAAACCGCGCGACGCCGATGAGTATCGCGAAGTGATCGAGTCCAGCCTGGAGGAACTGCAACGCCTCTCCGGCATGATCGATAATTTACTTTTCCTGGCGCGCGCCGAGACGGCCGGGTCATTTCAATTCAGCTACTTCGATGGACGCGCAGCGATCGAAAAGATCCGCGAGTTCTATGAGTTGGTCGCGCAAGATCAGGGGATAGAAATCGAGTGCCGCGGCGAAGGGGAAATCTATGCCGAGCCGGTTCTCTTTCGGCGGGCGCTGATCAATCTCATTACCAACGCGCTGCGCTTCACGCCGGCGGGTGGAAGCATCGCCGTCGTACTCGAGCACCGGCACGGCGCGAGTGAAGTTTCAGTCACTGACACCGGTTGCGGTATTTCCTCGCAGCATGTCCCGAACGTCTTTAATCGCTTCTTCCGCGGCGACGCCCCGCGCAGCGCGGAAGGTACCGGGCTCGGCCTCTCGATCGTGAAATCGATCATGCAGATCCACGACGGCACCGTCTTCGTGCAGAGCGAGCTCGGCAAGGGAACGGTCATTACTCTTTTCTTCCCCGATTCGAAAGAAACAGGCCCGGTTCATCCCGCGCCCGTCGTCGAGGCGACGGTGGACTGAACATGAAACTCAAGGCGGTTATCGGTTCCCTTCTCATCCTCCTTGATTCGCGATCCCTTTTTGGCTACGCCCTCGAAGGCGAATCCTGGACGCTCGATCGCACCGTCGTCATGCAGCTCTCGCTCGGTGGGCCGCGCACTTTGATCGATGGCTTTGCCTCCTTTAATGCATCGGCCCAGGATGCGCTCAACCTCTGGAATCTTTATCTCGCCCATTTGCATTGCAGCGCCGTCCTTGCATCCCCTGTCACCCCTGCCTGTGGCGATGATGAAATGTCCGTCCTTTTTTCCTCTACCGTCTTTGGCGACAAGTTTGGGACCGGAACCCTCGCGCTCACCTTGCTCAGCTATCGCGGCAGCGTCATGGAAGAGACCGATACCCTTTTCAACACCGCTTATTCCTGGGATTCCTACCGCGGCCCGTTGCTGCCTAACCTTATCGATTTTCACCGGGTCGCGATCCACGAATTTGGGCATACCCTGGGCCTCGACCATCCCGATCAAGCTGGGCAGAACGTCGTCGCGATCATGAATTCGCACATCAGCGACGTCGATACTGTGCAACCGGATGACATCGCGGGTGTACAGTCCCTTTATAATAATGGACTGGCCTACCAATCATCCGTCCCGGCGCCGGTCCTCGCCAATATTTCCACCCGTGGCTTTATCGGCACAGGCGACAACGTTCTTATCGGTGGCTTCATCATTCAGGGCGCGGCGCCGGCTACCGTCGTCCTGCGCGCGATTGCTTTCTCCCTCGCCGCCGACGGGATCGCGAACGCCCTCATCGATCCCACGATTACGGTTTACGATTCCAATCAGCAGCAGGTGGCGATGAATGATGACTGGGCTTTCACCGGCGCCGACGCCGAGACAATTGCCAGCTATCATCTCGACCCGCCAAACAGCCGCGAGTCCGCTCTTTACCTTACCCTGCAACCGGGCGCCTACACCGCGGTCGTGCAGGGGTATGTCGATTCCCAGACGCCCCAGGCAACCGGCGTTGGCCTGTTCGAACTCTACGATCTCCATACGAGCGGCGGACGGGCCGCTAACATCTCGACCCGCGGCCAGGTGCAGAGCGGCGATAACATTCTCATTGGCGGCTTCATCATCGGCGGGACCGATCCAAAAACCGTCGTTGCGCGCGCCATTGGGCCGTCGTTAGGCGGCGCCGGCGTGGCCAATCCACTCAGCGATCCGACCCTCGATCTGCGCGACAGCAACGGCAACCTTGTGCAATCAAATGACGACTGGCAGCTTGGAGCGAATGCTCAGATAATCAGCGCCGATAACCTCGCGCCCACCAACCCCAAGGAGTCGGCACTCCTCGCGACCTTGAATCCCGGCAGCTTCACGGCGCTCGTCAGCGGCGTTGGTGGCGCAACTGGCATCGCTCTGGTCGAGGTCTACGACACCAGCCCGCCGCCGTAGCTGGCCCGGTTGCACTGAACGCGGCCCCAAATTTGGGCCTCGCTGGACCCCGGGAGACCGGTCGGTTTCCTCCTGCGGGACGCCGTCGCGAAGGCGAGGTCAATGCCGCCGGCTACAACCCCATCTCGCGACCGCGAGCGCTCGCCGCTTCGACCGCCGCGGTCAATCCCGCCGCCGTCTTGCGCTTCTCCATCTCCGCCAGCCCGGCCGCAGTCGTCCCGCCGGACGTGATCACCATACGACGCAGCTCCTCCGGCGAAAGCCTGCTTTCGAGCGCAAGCTGCGCCGCGCCGCGCACGGTCTGCGTAGCCAGGCCTAACGAAACCTCCGGCGGCAATCCACAATTCGCGCCCCCGGCCGCGAGCGCCTCGATCACCGTGTAAACAAACGCCGGCCCGCTCCCCGCCAGTGCCGTTACCGGATCGATCTGCTCCTCCTTCACTTCCGCGACAAACCCGATCGCCGAAAAAATCTCCCGCGCGCGCGCAAGATCCTCCTCCGTCGTTCGCGCCCCGCGTGCCAGCGCTGTTGCCGCCTGGCAAACCGCCGCCGGCGTGTTCGTCATCGCGCGCATGAAGCGCGCTCTTGCTTTCGCTTCCATGCTCGTCACGCGAATCCCCGCGGCCAGCGAGATGACCAGCTTCCCCTCGATCACACCCGCGATTCCATCGACCACTTCAAGCACCACCCCCGGCTTCACACCGATCAAAATCATGGTCGCCTTCTCCGCCACCTGCGCGTTCTCCGCCGTGACCGCCACCCCGACTTCGTCGCGCAGAGCCGCGCGCAAGGCGTCGTTAGGCTCGCTCACTAGGATCTCCGCCGCAGGACAAAACCCCGCCCGCGCCAGCCCGCGCACGACCGAGCCTGCCAGCTTGCCGCCGCCGATGAATCCGAGCCGATACCGTGTGTCGTTGGTTTGTAAACTCATGGGAAGAGCGGATATTAATCGATGGTAAGTGCCGGTGTAAATTTCGGTCTCGATCTTGCCGAGGAAATCAGGCAGCTCAAGCGGCAACGCCACGCCGTCATCCTGGCCCACAATTACCAGGTGCCGGAGATCCAGGACGTGGCTGATTTCGTCGGCGACTCGTTAGGCTTGAGCTTCCAGGCCGCGAAAACCGATGCCGAAGTCATTCTCTTCTGCGGCGTCCATTTCATGGCCGAAACCGCGAAAATTCTCAACCCCGCCAAGAAAGTCATCCTCCCCGATCTCGATGCCGGCTGCTCGCTCTCTGAATCCTGTCCGCCGGACAAGCTGACGCAATTTCTCAAAGATCGCGCCGACAAGAACTACTATGTCATTGCCTACATCAATTGCAGCGCCGGCGTCAAAGCCCTTGCCGACGTTATCTGCACGAGCGGCAACGCCGAGAGAATCGTTCGTGCCGCGCCCGGCAATCGTAACGTTCTCTTCGTGCCCGACCAAAACCTTGGCGCGTGGGTCATCGAACGCACCGGCCGAAAGATGGATTTGTGGCAGGGCAACTGTTACGTCCACATCGAGTTCACGGCGCGCAGCATCGCCGCCATCCACGCTCAGCATCCCGGTGCGCCGGTCGTGGCGCATCCCGAGTGCCCGTACGCCGTCCGGCTGCTCGCCGACGAAATTTGTTCAACCGAAAAGATGGTCACTTTCTGCCGGGAATCTGCTGCTCGGGAAATCATCGTCGTTACAGAAGCCGGCATGTTGCACCGGCTTAAAAAAGAGATTCCCGGAAAACTCTTCATCCCGGGCCCGACTGACCGCTGCGCCTGCGCCGAGTGCCGTTTCATGAAAATGAATACTCTGGAGAAAGCGCAGACCGCCCTCCTCAACCTCGAACCCGAGATCATCCTCCCAGAGGCTTTGCGCCGGCGCGCCGAGTTACCCATCCGGCGCATGATGGAGCTGAGCCGTTAGCCGATAGAGGCAACGACAGAACTTTCTGCCCAGCGTTTCCGCAGGTAGAAAAAATTGATGATCCAAGCCACGGGATTGAAACTGAAAATCGTGAGAGTGATCCAAGCCCAGCGTCGCCGCTGGGCGAAGAACCATGCGAGGATTGCGTAACTGACGCCGCAGATAATCACGGCAGTAACGCCAGCCTCAAGAAAGAGGCCGAGACCCAGGCCGCCGATGACGGACATGATGCTGAAATAGTAGCCCCACCGGAACGACTTCTTCGCTGGATTGCGCCGCCGAAAGCGACGATTGAGAACAAGAGCGACAACAATCGGCGCAATTGTCACCCCAAGAACAATCGCGATAATCGCAAGAGCAATAAGAACGGATGAGATCGTTATCTCAGAGCCCGCGGCGAGATTCGCGCTGACCGGTGGAGCCTCGTTGCTCTGGCCCACCGTGATTATCACTTTCCCCTGAGCGTGGCCTTTTTCCAGATACCGGATTGCCTCGGGAACCTGGCTTAACGGGTAAGTCCTGTCGATAACAGGTGTTACCTTTCCGGCCTGCATGAGATCGGCCAGGACGGTCAGGTCCTTCTTGTTCAACTCAGCCAGCATCATCCCCATGTCCTGGCTTACAAAGCAGGACAAGACGAGCGCCTTGATCGGACGAGCCAAAGTCCCGATAAATCCCTGGTCGCTCGACCCTCCGCCTCCGATCAGAACGTATTTTCCCCTGGCCTTTAAGACGCGCCTGCATGCCAGCAGCGAATGGTTTCCCACATTGTCGAGAATCACGTCGTAACGCCGCCCGCTCTTGGTAAAATCCTCTTTGGTGTAATCAATGACGTGATCCGCGCCGATCGATCGAACCAAAGCCAGGTGCCGCGTACTGCACACCCCGGTTACATCTGCGCCAAAAGACTTGGCGATTTGGACCGCGAACGTGCCCACGCCTCCGGACGCGCCATTGATCAGGACCTTCTGACCCGGCTGGACCTTTCCTTTGTCGCGGAGGCCCTGTAATGCAGTGACCCCGGCGATTGGAACAGATGCCGCCTGCTCAAACGTGATGTTGGCCGGTTTCAGCACCACTGCGCGATCCGCAAGAGCACACACATACTCAGCAAAGGCCCCGTCCCTGCCGCCGAACACGTCGTCGCCTGGTTTGAACTGCGTTACATTCTTGCCAACCGCTTCAACCGTTCCGGCGTAGTCAACCCCGAGCCGTGTGTCTTTGGGTTTGAAGAGTCCAGCTTCCAGCAGGCGAATGATATAGGGCGTACCTTCCATGAAATGCCAGTCCAATGGATTCACCGAAGCCGCGCGAACCTTGACCAGGAGTTGATCGTCTGTGGGAACAGGCTTTGGGATTTCTTCAAGCCGAAGGACGTCAGGTGAACCATAATTGAGGTAAACAATCGCTTTCATTGTGGCCGGTGTCGGTGACCCCGGATCCGGTGCCTGGGCTAAAGCAACGCCTCCGAAAAAAGACGTAACCGTGCAGATTGCAGTGACCAGCAATTGTAAATATGCTTTCATAAAAATGCGCAGTTATACGCCGAATGGCTGAAGCCAGGCTTCGGCCCAAGCGAAGCAACCAGGGCGGGACTCAGATTTCAAAAGTTTGAGAAGCAGGTTCATTTCCTCCCGGATGGATAGCGATAAAAGCAAGTCGGAGGATAATTGGCAACACGGATATTTCGGAGCCCGCATTCGACCGTCCGAACTCGAATGAATCGGCCACTATTCCGCGCATCCACGCCGATCCTGAGGTTCGATTAGCTCTTTAGTCGGCTATGAAAGCTCCGTTTTCTCTCGGCACGGTCGGTCACTTTGGCCTGGCGGTGCGTGATCCAAAGAAAAGCGCGGCTTGGTTTGAGCGAGCCTTTGGACTCACCAGGCAGTTCGAGTTCGAAGAAGGCGTGGCAGTTGGAAATGAAAGTGTCACCATCGCTTTGCACAAGGGAAAACCCGCTCCGGAGACCCTCGGCCACATGTCGTTCCATCTCCCCGACATGGCGACCTTGCGCAAAGCGCTCAAGCATCTCAGGAGTATCCATGTTGATTTGGAAGATCCAGACGACGAGATCGGCCCAGAGGCGCCCGGATCGGCGCACATGGGGCTCTGGGTTCACGATCCTGACGGCTACCGCTGGGAGCTCTCCGTCCAAGGCGCCGGAAAATAGCCTTCCGCGTGCGGCAAGGACTCTCCCTTGGGCTACCCGGTCGCATTCAACCAGCGCAGGCGTATCGGGTCCTTTACCCCGCCATCATTAGCACGGCGAACGGCATTAGCTCGGCGGTGATTTCTCGGGCGACTGGCTTGCCGCCTGAATCGACCGGAAAAAATCAGCCCGAAACCCTCTGAGACCACCTCAAACTTGGGCCGCGTGCTGCGGGCGGGGCTCCGCAGAGGCATCCTTCGCTGGTCCTCGCCGGAGTATGAGGGGATTGGGCCGAAGGCCATGCCCCATGAAAAGCGCAACCAAGACATCCCAAATCTTGACTGCCATCAGGGAGAAAGCCACGAACGGCAGCGCGCAAAGCCAAAAAACGGCCGCACCAGCCGTCAAGAGGGGTTCGAGCAGAAAAACCTTCGGCCCGGAAGGTTCGCAGTTAAGAACTGGATCGGAAAATATCGTGTTTGTCATGGCAGGTCCTCGTGTGTTTGCGCTGGTTTCTGGCTCGCTTTTCTCCAGTATTTTGAGCAAATTACATGCCGCTGCCGGCGGCGGCTGCCAGCGAAGCAGAATATTGGGCGTCCTGCATTTCCGTGGGCCCGCTCGATTCTTGCTCCCTCTTTTTTTGTCATTTTTTCTCCTAAATGCACCGATCAAAAAACCGGCACGGTCGCGTCGGCCACCGACCCCGGCGCCGGCCCGATGGTCTCTTCCACGTCCACCGCCGGTTCTGGGAGATTCACATTGTAGACACCCGCTGGATCGCATTGGTCGGCTTCCTTGTCGGGTTGGCCCTCGGCTGTCTCTTCGGGGCGACGCTGGAATTCCTCCCTTGGGCAGCGGGCCGCCACGAACCGAGAATCCTAAGCGTTGACCAAAGCACCGGCGACCCTCAACGACGTATGGAAGGCAAGCCCGAGATAAAATAGAAGTGCCCGGGTTCCTGATTTCCCACCCCCCGGCCACTCGCCATCCTTCTTCGTACTTGACTTTCGAGCTCCGAGCCCCAATCCTCACCAGCGTGGGAGAAGCCCTGATATTTTCAAGCTCCGGTCGCATCCGACCGGCGGGGCATTCGCCAGACTGCTGAGAAGGGTTTTTCATTATGATGGCAAGAATAAGATTCGCACTTGTTTTATCTCTGCTTACGGTCGCGAGCCTCGCACAGGCTCAAACGCTCCAGAACCTCGCACACCAGCCACCAGGCGGAGCGTTTCTCAGTTTTCAATTGACCGACGGCACCATCATGTGTCAGGCCAATAACTCCGCCAACTGGTGGAAGCTAACTCCTGATGTCAATGGTAGCTACCTTAACGGAACCTGGTCGCAGCTTGCATCCCTTCAGTCTGGCTATTCACCCGATGATTTTGCCTCCGCCGTGCTGGCGGACGGCCGCGTGGTGATAACCGGCGGTGAGTACAACTTCGGATCCTTTACTCTCACCAACCTGGGAGCGGTCTACGATCCGCTCGCCAATACCTGGACTCCTCTGAGCGCGCCACCAGGCTGGGATTTCATCGGCGATTCTCCGTCCGTCGTGCTGGCGGATGGCAGTTTCGTCGTGGGACGGAAGCTTGACATGCAAGTGGCGTCGCTCGATCCTGCCACCCTTACCTGGACCTTGCTTGGCTCCGCCGGCAAGAGTGACTTTGACGCCGAGGAAGGCTGGACGCTATTGCCCGATGGCACATTCCTTACCTGCGACGTCCTGAACGCCCCTAACTCGGAGCGCTATTTCTCGGCGACTCAGACGTGGATGACGGCCGGAAGCACAATTGTGGATTTGCATTCGCCGTCCACCTTCGGTTGCATACCCTACGGCAATCAGGGTCAGTATTGCTATTACCCGCCGGGCGAAATAGGACCAGCCGTCCTGCGTCCCGATGGCACGGTTTTCGCCACCGGATCTTACTCCAATGCCGGCGCGGGTCACACCGCCATCTATACGCCGCCGGCCGTGATAACCGACACCGGCACTTGGAAAGTGGGCCCTGATTTCCCGAATAACGATGACGCGGGCGATAGTTTCGCCGCTCTCTTGCCTAACGGTAATGTGCTCGTTCTGGGTAACTCCGGACGCCTCTATGAGTTCGACGGAACCAATCTCACCCCAACCCTCTCGGCCAATGGGTGTCTAATGGTCCTGCCCACGGGCCAAATGCTGGTGGCAGGTGGCTCGATTGTCAAAATTTATACTCCGGCTAACACCACCTACTCACAGGCCTGGGCGCCAAGGATCAAGCGCTACCCCAAAAAGGTGCGCCGCGGCAGCACCTACGTTATCTCAGGGCAGCAGTTTAACGGGTTGTCGCAGGCGGCCGCCTTTGGCGACGAATTGGAAACGGCCACGAACTATCCCTTGGTCCGGCTGACAAACGCTGCCACCAGCCACGTCTTTTACGCCCGCACCCACGACCATAGCACGATGGGCGTCGCCACCGGCAAACAACTCGTCTCGACAAACTTCGATGTGCCCGCGAATATGGAGACAGGCAGTTGCACGCTCGAGGTGGTCGCAAACGGGATCCCCTCTCCGGCGGTCACAATCACGGTGCGTTAACTTTTAGGCGCTGCGGGTCCTTTAACCTTGTCGCTAGAGGCGCGCGCTGATTTACAAGGTTGCCTTCTAGCCGGAGCTGGAGTGCAATACTCTCCGACTTGGGCTTCACGCCTTCGAACCTTTGATTGGATGGCTTACTCTGCTCTATGTTTTCCGCCGCTGAGCTCCGTCAGCTTCGCTCCCTTAGGACGCCCGTTGGCATCCAGGGCTTCCTTGATGCAATGCCGTACCACCTCGCGCCCACCGCCTGGTCTCCGCGTGTGGTCTTGCGCGAACGCACCGCCCATTGCCTGGAAGGGGCAACGTTCGCCGCCGCTGCCCTGCGCGTGCTCGGTTATCCGCCGTTACTCCTCGACCTGGAGGCAGACCACGATACAGACCACGTCCTCGCTGTCTTCAAGCAGCGCGGGCATTGGGGCGCTGTGGCAAAATCGAACTTCACCGGGTGCAGGTATCGGGAGCCGGTTTACCGCACATTGCGCGAGCTGGCCCTGAGCTACTTTCACATTTACTTTAACCTGCGCGGCGAACGCACCCTGCGCCGCTACTCGCGTTCGGTAAACCTGGCGCGGTTCGATCGCGAGAGTTGGATGACCTCCGAGAAAAATATCTGGTTTGTGCCGAATCATCTCTGCGACATTCCGCACACACCGCTCCTGCGTCCGGCCCAAATCGAAAGTCTAACTCGGGTCGACCGCCGCACTGTGCAGGGCGAAATGATCGGTCACCGCCGAAAAGATAATGCGCCGTGGCCGCGTATCCTGGGCGAAGGTTAGCGTGCCCACAGCTTGTTGTTTGGTTTGAGAGATGAAGGAAGCGAAGCGCCATGCCGCAACCTCCGCTATCTCGATGACCAGCCCCCAAACGAAGATCCCGCCTGGGCCTGACCGTGCCGTAGTTACTCCTTTGTCGATCTGGCGGAAGCAGCCACCGCCTGCTCGACGATTAATGCCGCAAGTTCCTGAGTCGCGTCATCGAGGGCGGCGCTGGCGGCTTTCAGATGCGGGGTTTGATGGGTTTTCATCGCCTCGCACACCTCGTTCGCGGCTCGCTCGATCCTGTTTCGCTCTTTTGCAGAAACCCGATCGCCGACGAGCTGAAACGCGTTCTCGACAGCGGCCAGCATCTCTTCCGCTTTCAGCCGCGCCTCGGTCCAGACCCGCTCACTTATGTCCTCGAAGGCATGTTCGAGGGAGTCGGCGATCATCGTTTCCACCGCCTCATCGGAAACATCGACCGCGCTTATTAGGTCGACAATTTTCTGCGCGCCGGTTTTCGTGTCGCGTGCCAGGACACGGAGAATGCCGTTGGCGTCGATTTCGAATTGGACGCCTACTCGCGCCACACCTTTGGGCGCCGGTTCGAACTCGATCTCGAACTCGCCCAGGGGCCAGTTGTCCGCAGCCATCTCGCGTTCGCCTTGCAACACCTTGATTTTCATCGCGCGCTGCTGGCTGACCGCGGTGGTAAACATTTCACCCGCCTTCATCGGAATAGTCGAGTTGCGCGGGATGATGACATTCATCAGCCCGCCAAAGGTCTCGATGCCTAACGACAACGGCGTCACGTCGAGCAGGACCACTTCATCCACGGCCCCGGAGAGGATGCCGGCCTGGATGGTGGCGCCGAGCGCGACCGCTTCGTCAGGATTTTGCGAAATATTCGGCTCGCGCCCAAAAAGGCCGGCGACAAGTTGCCTGACGAGAGGCATTCGCGTCATCCCGCCGACCAGGATCACTTCGTCCAGATCGGCCGCGTGCAACTTCGCGTCTGCGAGGGCGCGCAGACAATGGACACGAGTCCGCTGGATGATCGGGCGCGCAATCCTCTCCAGCCGATCGCGCGTCAGCTCATAGCTGAGATTTTTTCCCTGCACGAACGGCATTTCAAGCCGGACGGATTCCTCCGTCGAGAGGCGATGCTTCGCCTCGATCACGAGCTCCCTCTTCTGCCAATCAGCGAGCGGCAGTCCACAATCAGCAATCAAAGCCTCGTCCACGTCGTCGCCACCGAGACGCGTATTCCCGCTCGTTGCCAGCACCTTAAAAACACCGTCGTTCAACTCGAGAATCGAGATATCGAAGGTGCCGCCACCGAGATCGTAGACCGCGATCTTCGATTTCTCCTCCAGTTTATCGAGGCCGTAGGCAAGTGCCGCCGCGGTTGGCTCGTTAATGATCCGCTCGACCATAAAGCCAGCCGCCTCGCCTGCCCTCTTGGTCGCGTTTCGCTGCGCGTCGTTAAAGTAAGCCGGAACCGTAATGACCGCACGCGCGACCGGACGCTCGAGCGCCGCCTCGGCGTCGTGTTTTAGTTTTGCGAGGACCAGCGCCGAAATTTCCTCCGGGGCGTAGAGTTGCTCGCCCACCTGGACACGCAGTGGCCGGCCGGTTTGCCTAACGACTCGATAATTGGTCGACAGCTCGTCGGCCGGCAGATCCTCACCACGTAAACCGATCAGGCGTTTCGCCGAATAGATCGTCGTCTGCGGTTGCACTGGGCGCATCCGGCTCGCCGCCGTGCCGACGAGCGGTTCGCCTTCTTCGGGGAAATGCACCACCGACGGTGTGAGACGCGCGCCATTCGCATCCGCAAGCAGGATTGGAAAGCCCGCTTCCATCACGCCGATGAGCGAGTTGGTCGTCCCAAGGTCGATGCCGACGATGTCGTTGTTCATCCGGAAATTCCGGGCGCTGAAGATCAGGGCGAAGCGTGAAGACTTGCCGGAAAAGTCGTCAGGCAGCCCTGACGAGAGTGACAACCGCAACAATGATCGCCAGGATTACCAGGATATGGATCGCCGCCCCGAGAAGATGCAATCCGAGCCAGCCGATCAGCCAGAGAACGAGCAGGATGAAAACAATGGTCCAAAGCATCCTGATTTATCGCCCGCAACCGGTCTTTTGTCTTTCCCGGATTTCACCACCACTGCCCGGGACGCTGCGATTCCCGTTGGCAAGGCGGTATTTTCGGCAACCGTATCGCTGCCTTGAAACTCCCGTTTAGTCTCTTCCTCGCGCTTCGCTACCTCAAGCCGAAGCGCACGTTCATCTCCATCATCACGCTCGTCTCGGTCTTCGGAGTGACCTTGGGCGTGACCGTTCTCATTCTTGTCATCTCGGTCATGACCGGGTTTGATCGCGAGCTGCAGCAGAAGGTCATCGACTTCGACGCGCACATTCTCGTCACGACCGACGGCATCATGACTAACTGGCGCGACCTCACGGTCAAGCTGCGCCATACGCCGGGGGTGGTCGCAACCGCGCCTTATATCCAGGGACCGGTGATCGTCGAATTTCAAAACCGACGCCTCGCGCCGATGATCCGCGGGATCGATCCGGCGGAGGAGGAAAAGGTGATTCCGTTGAAAAAATTCATCAAACTCGGGAAGCTCGATCTCGAGGGTGATTCAACCGTGCTGGGGGTCGAACTCGCACAGAAGCTCGGTGTCACGGTGGGCGACAAATTGACCGTCTATTCGCCCGGCAACCTGGGCGAGATTCTCGACAAGCTCAAAGAACTCGACCAAAAAAAAGGAGCCGAAAAAGATAAGGCGATCGACGACCTGCGCGAGGTCGTGCTTCCGAAAGAACTCACGGTGACCGGCATTTTCGAGACCGGCCAGTACCTGCACGACTCAGAGTTTTTGTTGGTGCCGATCTTTATCGGGCAGGAACTTTACGGTCTCGGCGACGCGCTCCACGGCATTACTGTCAAGACGACGAATCCGTACGATGTCGATCGGGTAAAGCAGGCGATCGAGAAATATCTGCCGCCAGGCGAGTACGCGCAGACCTGGATCGAAATGAACAAGCAGTATTTCGACGCGGTGCGCCTGGAACGGACGGTGATGGCTTTCCTCCTCTTCTTCATTGTCATCGTAGCGGCCTTCGGCATCATGAACACGCTCATCACCGTGACGGTACAGAAGCGGCGAGAAATCGGAATCATGAAGGCGGTCGGCGCGACCATCGGACAGATCATGGGGGTTTTTCTTTTTCAAGGGATCGTCGTCGGCGTCTTCGGCACACTTACCGGGCTCGGTCTTGGCATGACGCTGATCCGATTTCGGAACGAGTTCAGTCAATGGCTTGCCCACACCCTGCACATTGAAATTTTTCCGCGGGCTGTCTACCAGTTCTCCGAGATCCCGGCCCAGGTGGTGCCCGGCGACGTGATGAAAATCTGCGTCGCGGCGTTTATCATCTGTTCGTTAGCCGCACTTATCCCGGCCTACTTCGCGGCGCGGGTCGATCCGGTGAAAGCACTTCGCTACGAATAAATGACATTGGCGAAATTCGTCCTTAGTAAATGGTTGCTCACTGGGATCGTCGTATGCTCGTTAGGTGGAAGCGCCCGGGCCGGCAGGTGGGTGACTCTCACGAACTGCCGTTACCTCCCCAATGCGGCCAATGACGGCGATAGCTTTCACGTTCGCGCCGAAGGAAGGGAATACATCTTCCGCCTCTATTTTGTCGACGCGCCGGAGACCGACAACAGCATCCCCAGGCGGGTCGAAGAGCAAGCGAAGTATTTCCATGTCGCCATCCCTCAGACGCTCCAAATCGGGCTCGAGGCCGAGCGTTTCACCCGGGAAAAACTTGCTCGCCCGTTCATCGTCCGTACCTGCCGGCAGGATGCGCGCGGGCGGAGCCGGCTCCGCCGCTATTTCGCTTTTGTGGAGACGGACCACGCGGACCTTGGCGAGACCCTCGTCGCAAACGGGTTGGCGCGCGTTTATGGAGCGTCGTCGCAGGCGCCGCAGATGAACACCGCGAAAATCGAGTGGCGCAAGCTCGAAGATCTGGAACGCAAGGCGAAATGGCAGCGAATTGGTGGCTGGGGTATTGGGGCGGGGCGCTTGACGACACGCGCGATCATGGAACCGGGCGCAACCGAGGACAATCTTGACACCCTTTCCGGCCCTGCCACCGCCGCGTCGGGTTTCGCCGGCGACGGTTCTCCACCCCCGCCTGCCGCGAACCTCGATGTCAACACGGCAACTAGCGAAGCGTTGCAGGATATTCCAGGAATCGGCCCCGTTTTGGCCGCGAGGATCATCGCCGCGCGACCATTCAAAAGCGCAGATCAATTAAGAAGTGTGAAGGGGATCAAGACAAAGAACTACCGGAAACTGCGCCCGTATTTTGAGTGAATTGGCTTCGCCAACGAAAGGACGCTTTTTCCTCGCCATCGCCAGGCCCGAACCACACACTGTCCAACCAATAACCAACAACCAATTCCATGCGGACTCACGACAGATGCTGTACGATCGTTCCCTACTTCAAGATACCCACGGATAAAATGGAGCTGTTCAAAGGCTTTTGTGAACAGTTTGTGGCCAGAACAAGTAACGAACCGAAGTGTCTTTATTACGGTTTTAGCTTTCACGAGGACCAGGCTCACTGCCGGGAAGGTTACGCAGATGCCGAGGGCGTTCTCGCGCACGTCCAAAATATCGGATCGCTCCTTGCAGAAGTGTTAAAGTTTATTGAGCTGACTCGTTTCGAAGTTCACGGCCCCGAGGAAGAACTGGCAAAGCTACGGGAACCGCTCGCCAGCCTGAAGCCGCAGTTCTTTACTCTCGAATACGGTTTTCGTCGTTAGTCCAAGGCAAAATGCACCATCGCTACACAATCTGATGCCAGCAGGGCGCACGCCACTGTTTCGCAAGCTGACGCAGATCGTGCGACAGGCGCACTTGCTTAACCAACATCCGCAGCATCACGCGCTCTTTCTTGAAGCGAGAGACGCAGCGCGTGTTTCGCGGCGTGACTTTCTCCGGTTAGTCAGCGCCGCGGGCCTGGCCACTGCCGCTGGCGGTTTCGTTCCATCTTCGATCCACGCCGCCGTTCATCCTACCCCGGAATCAACAGGCGGCGACCGGGTTGCGATCC
>JBOHXL010000186.1:0-19171 GCA_050736975.1 Chthoniobacterales bacterium
GGACCGGCTTTATCATCCCAGGGGAGAAAGCGATCGTGCTGGTAGTAAGCTCAGCGGAGGACGCGAGAAAAGCGCGCCTGGAACTGTCGCGAATCGGTTTCGACAACGTCCTCGGCTACGTCAAGGCCAACGCGCTCAGGCAAACGGAGAAGCTTCCCCAAGTCAGCCCGGAGGAGCTAAAGGCAAGCCTGAAAAACAACGGACCGCTGGTGGTCGATGTCCGCACACCTTCCGAATGGCAAAGTAATCACATCGAGGGCGCGCGCCATTTGCCGCTCTCCACTTTCGCGCAGCGCGCGGCAGAGTTGCCTAACGACTGTAGAATTGCGGTCATCTGTGGCAGCGGCTATCGCAGCTCGGTCGCGAGCAGCCTGCTCCAGTCGCGCGGCTACAAGGAAGTCGAGAACGTCGCCGGGGGCATGAATGCCTACATGGAACCTGGCAACTGAGGAAGGCCCGAAAAATGGCGATTGAACTGCAAGAGGAGAGCGGCGGCAAGGTTCTGGAAGTCAAGGTCACTGGCGAACTGACGCATGGCGATTATCAATCTTGCGTGGCCGCATTCGAGCGCCTGCTCAGGCAGCACGGCAAGCTTCGGGTGCTTTACCGCCTGGTGAACTTCCGGGGCTGGGACGCCGCCGCGCTCTGGGATGAGATCAAGTTCGACGTCAAACACTTCTCCGACATCGAACGCATGGCGTTGGTCGGCGACAAGGCCTGGGAGAAATGGATCGCAACGTTCAGCAAACCTTTCGCCCGCGCCACGGTTCGTTACTTCGATCATGAGCAGATCGCCGCGGCGCGCGCATGGGTGGCAGAACCATGAACTGAGACGAGCTGCGATTGCCCGCCGTTCCGGGAAGAGCGGCAAGCTGTGATTTCCGCGGAGCTTTTTCGATCGGAATTCCTTTGCTTGAAGATGCGCGACCTTTCGGACGACTGGTAACCCGGTTGGGAAAGACTGCATGATCACGAACGCCTACGACGTCATCATCATCGGGACCGGGGCGGGCGGCGGCGCACTCGCGCAACGCCTCGCCCCGAGCGGGAAGCGTATTCTTATACTGGAACGCGGTATCTTTTTGCCCCAGGAGAAAGAGAATTGGAACACCGAAGCGGTCTTTGTCGAGAACCGCTACCACACCGACGAAGTCTGGCACGATAGCGAAGGCAAACCACTGCACCCGCAGACTGCCTATTGGGTCGGCGGTAACACCAAAGTGTATGGCGCCGCCCTCTTCCGATTGCGGGAGCGCGATTTCGAAGAGGTCCGGCACGAGGACGGTATCTCACCCGAGTGGCCGTTGAAATACCGCGACTACCAGTCTTACTACGACGAAGCCGAAGTCCTTTACCAGGCGCATGGCGAGCGCGGCGCCGATCCGACTGAACCGCCGAGCGGCCAGCCTTATCCCCATCCTCCAGTGAGTAACGAGCCGCGCATCCAGGAGATTCACGATGAACTCAAGGCCGGCGGCTATCATCCCTTCCCCTGTCCCGTCGGCATTAAGCTAAACGAGCAAGCACGCTGGCAGAGTCAGTGTATCCGTTGCGATACCTGCGACGGATTTCCCTGCCTGGTCGAGGCCAAGTCGGACGCGGACAATAACTGCATTCGACCGATTTTCGGATTGCCGAACGTGACTCTTCTCACTGGTGCCTACGTTAATAACCTTACCACCAACGCCAGCGGCACCGAGATCACGGGCGTCGAAGTGGAATTCGATCGTGGCAAGCGCAAGGAGACTTATACCGCCAACATCGTAGTCGTCGCCTGCGGAGCGATCAACTCAGCCGCGTTACTGTTGCGCAGCGCGAATAGCTCGCAGCCTGGCGGTCTGGCCAACAGCTCGAATCTGGTGGGGCGGAACTTCATGTTCCACAAAGCGGCCATCGTCCTCTCGATTGGTTTAAGGCCGAATCCGAGCAAATACATGAAGACGGTGGCGGTGCACGACTTCTACTTTGGCGAGACGGATTTTCCCTATCCGATGGGCGGGATTCAACTGGTTGGCTCTTTCAAGTGGGAAATGATGAAGGGCGAAGCGCCGCCCTTTACCCCTTCCGTTGTTCTAAAAACGATGAAAACTCACTCCGTCCCGTGGTGGCTAACGACTGAAGACTTGCCCAGCCACGATAATCGTGTGCGATGGATCGCCGGGCGAGGCATCCAACTGGATTACACGCCGAATAACGAGAAGGCTTACCAACGCCTTGTCCAACGTTGGGAACAAGTGCTAAAGAAAGTGGACGGCGGCCATACTTATGTTCCGGACGAGTTCTACCTTAAGAAATCCGTTCCTTTGGAAGGCGTCGGACACCAGAATGGCACCTGTCGCTTCGGCCTGGACGCGAAGACGTCGGTCTTGAATCTGGATTGCCGCACCCATGACATTGACAATCTCTATGTCGTGGACGGCTCCTTCTTTCCCTCCTGCGGCGCCGTAAATCCATCGCTCACGATCATCGCCAATGCGCTGCGCGTGGGCGATCACCTGCTCGAACGTCTCGCTTAGAAGAAATCAAATGGCGCAACGCCGCGAAATCATCACCGTGTACGTCGCGGCTGTGATTCAAGGCGTCGCGCTGGTCACGTTTCCAGCGGCGAGCACGGTGTTCACCAACCCCGCTCAATATGGCCTGACGAGTACGCAATACGGCGTCATGTTTGTGCCGCAGGCCATCATGGCCATTGTCGCGTCGCTCCTGGCTGCGCGTTTGCAAAGCCGGCTTGGCAGCAAACGTATTTATCTGCTCGGACTACTGGCGAATTTGTTCTCCATGTCCCTCCTCATCGTGAGCCGGTTCGCGCTCCTGGAACGTCCGTTGGCATACGGAATTCTACTGGCCGCCACGACCTGCATGGGGATTGGTTTTGGATTTACCGTGCCGGCGCTCAATACGCTGGTCGCGGCGTCTTTCCCAAAGAACCTGGATAACGCTGTCCTGGGACTTAACGCCCTTTTGGGACTGGGAACAGCGCTGGCCCCGGTCTTTGTCGCGGTCTTTGTCGGACTCGGAATCTGGTGGGGCCTGCCCTTGCTTGTAGGTCTCCTCCTTCTTGGACTGTTATTCTTGAGTGCCGGTGAAAGCTTGAACGAAGGCGAGTTGTCGCACCCCAGTCAGACGCAGAGGAACAAATTTCCGATGCGATTCTGGATTTTCGCCGCTTTTGTCCTGCTCTACGCCGTCTGCGAAACCATGAACGGCAACTGGGCTTCGCTTTATCTGACGAAGCATTTTGGCGCGAGCACAGCCGTGGCGTCGCTCGCCCTGACGATGTTCTGGAGCATGGTCACGGTAGGGCGTGTCCTGTTTGCCGTCCTCGAAAGATGGCTGCCGGGACGATTGGTTGGCCGCGGCCTGCCGTTCCTGGTGTCGATCGCTTTCTTGCTCAGCGCCTGGATGCCGAAAACCAGTCCATCGCTCGGCGTCCTTTCTTTTGCGCTGGCCGGGATTGGTTGTTCGGCGCTTTTGCCCCTGGCCATCAGTTTTGGACAGAGGCAACTCACAACCATCGCCGCGTCAGTTGCCGGTGGTCTGATCGCTTTCTATCAGATAGGCTACGGCATCGCGGCATTCGGGGTCGGCCCTTTGCAAACCTGGGCGGGATTGGACCTGAGTGCCATCTATAGCGCCGGCGCCGTGGTTGCTCTTGCGATGGCTGGGCTATCCTTTGTCATCACGCGCGAACCTGCGGCACCAGCCTAACGTTCAATTCAGTCAGCAAACTCACTACAACCAGGAAACAACATCATGACTCTCAAAGACAAAGTCGCCATCGTCACTGGTGGCAACAGCGGCATCGGTATGGCCATCGTATTGGAACTCGCCCGGCAAGGCGCCAGCATCGTCATTGACTACGTTGCGCATCCTGAAGCGACAGGTGCCCTTGAAAAACAAGTCGCTGCCATCGGGGATCGCGTCATCGGTGTGAAGGCCGACGTCAGCCAGGTCGCTGACTTGCAAAAGCTGATCGCGGCGGCGGTCAATGAATTCGGACGCGTGGACATCATGGTCAACAACGCCGGGGTCGAGACGCGCACCTCCGTTCTCGACACCACCGAGGAACAATATGAAAGGGTGCTCTCGATCAATCTCAAAAGCGCGTTCTTCGGCACTCAGCTCGCGGCGCAGCAAATGATCAAACAAGGCGGCGGTGGTCGCATCATCAACATTACATCGGTGCACGAAGATTGGCCGATGCCTGGCAACACCGCCTATTGCCTCTCGAAAGGTGGGATGCGGATGTTGACGCGCACCGCGGGTGTCGAGCTGGCGCCACACAACATTCTCGTCGTCGGCGTCGGCCCCGGCGCCGTGGCGACGCCGATTAATCTCAGCACGATGAATGACCCGGCGTTGTTGAAAAAACTGGACAACGCGATTCCACTGGGTCGGATGGCCAGGCCGGAGGAAATCGCCAGCGTTGTCGCGTTTCTCGGGAGCGATGGAGCGAGCTACATCACGGCGACAACCATCTTCACCGATGGCGGCATTATGCAGAGCAGTCCGGGACTTTGAAAGCCCTTGGCTCTTAGCAAGGCAACGGGTCTATTTTTCATCCGATTTCGCGGTTTCCCGTTCGAGTTCTTCCTTGCGGCGACGCAAACGCTCTTCCCACATCAGCTCGAGGCCGCGTTTGCTGCCGAACCCAAAGGCCAGAACCAAAGCCAGACCGAGCATGCCGAAAGCGATTGGAAATGCGCCTGAGACAATCTTGACCGCGATGTTCAGTTCCACCAACGCGATCGCGACGGCCAGCGCAAGAATGACCGCGTAGACAATCCGGCCGGCCAGCCGGGCCCGCTCAAACTCTTCCTGCACGAGCGTTTGTTGCCCCGCGCGGGAGACGCCGGCAGCGAGGCCCCATCCGGCCGGCACGACGGTGGCCGCGGCAATTAATTGCGGGATCGACTTGGGCAACCGAATACGCGAATGTCGTTAGGCGCTCGTCGACCTAACGAGAGATAAAATGGCCGCAGATGAGCCGCGGCGCCTGCCCGCCACGCTCAATCAGAGACGCCGGTCACGGCGGATCGCAGCTCGCCTGGCTCTCCCGATCAACCCGAAGGTGGCCGAGCTGGTTAGGCCGGCAGAGCGCCGCGATTGAAAATCTTTTCCCGGTACTCGCTCGGCGACTCCGCGAAGATGCGCTTAAACGTGCGATTGAATTGGGTAAGCGATTGGAAGCCGACGTCGTAGGCAATCTCGCTGACCCGCCGGTTGGGGTTGCGCAAGCCGGCGCGCGCATCTTCCACCCGCGTCCGCGCCACATAGTTGGTAAAGTTCAGCCCGGTCGACCGATGAAAGATTTTGCAAAAGTGGAAAACGCTCGCACCGGCCGCCTTCGCGACGGTGGAGAGTGAGAGCGGGGCCGTTTTGTTCGCGGCGATATATTCCCGCGCCCGCGTGATCACGGCCGGCTCCGCATTTTCTTCTTCGATCAGGATCTGGTTGCTCAAAGCAGAGAGTTGTCTGGCGAAGAAGGTCAGGAGTTGCACCGCGGCCTCGTATTTCTCCAATGGAATGACCGGCGTCTGTTTCCATAACTCCGTCGCCTTTTTCTCCTCGGCCAAACCGGTGGGAAAAAGAGAACGAATCGTCGCCTTGAAAGCGGACGCCTTCGGCGCCTGGGTGAATACCTGGCCAACGCGCAGATAGCCGATAAGGCGGTCGCCCAACTGCACGGGCACACGGGTTTCGGTGAGACCAAAGGGACAGCGCAGGCTGCGCGCCTGGCCGCCCTGCTGTTTCACCAGCCGTTCCTGAGTTTGCAGACAAAAGGCACAGGCGCCTTTGCGATCAGCCAGAAACGCGCAGAATGGATTCTCGTTTTTCTTACCGTGGAAAGGAAGATCGAACGACTCCACCGGCCGCAGCGCGAGTGGCAGCCCGGTCGATTGACTGAAGACCTTTTCGTATTGGCGGTAAATCTTTGAGCGGCGCAACGCGTCGATCAGTTTGCGATCGTTATGGGCGATGGGTTCCTCCTGAAGAACGGCGGTGTTTTGCATGTCCTAATAATCCCGTTCCGCCGGATGGCGAACAATCAGATCAATCCAGAGATCGACCTCGGGGGAGGCCCTTAGAGCAAATAAGAGAAATCCCTCACTTTAGGATGGCGGGATTACGAGCGCCGCTTCGTGATCTTCGCCGCCATCCTACCACACCAGCAGCACCGGGCAGCGGGCATAGCGAACAACCCGCTCCAGGGTATGACCGTCAGAAATCGATTCGGCCGAGGCCCGGTTGCGCCGGCCAAGAATGATCAGATCGGTGCCGGTTCGGTCAGCCACCTGCGTTATCTCAAAGAAGGGGACACCGATTCGCACGAGCAGCCGGCACCTATCGGCTGAAATGCCTTCCTCGGCGCAAAGTCGCGCCAGGTCCTTCTTCGCCCTTTTGATCGCGTCGTTAGGCTGGAAGGCCGTTACGACATGCAGGAGCATGATACGGGATCGATGTTGCGCGGCGAGGGCCACGGCATAACGGACCCCGCCGAGAGCCGAGGACGAAAAATCGACCGGCACCAGCAGGTTTTGCAGCCTGGCTCTTTTGACCGTCTGTTTCCTTCCCTTTACCATTTGCAATACGATCACTTTGAACACCTCCAAACGAGTTTGTCCGTGCATCGATTGCGACTTGTTCGCCCTTTTTTGTCCGTCCGCGAACCGTCGCTCTGGTAAGGTTCGGGGTCGTTAACCCATGACGAAGCCGTTTCCAAGCCGCGACAAAGTGAGACGCAGCCAAAGAGCCGCGCCCCGGAGTGTGCCTGCCGATATTGAGGTCACCCTCAAGCGGCAGGCGGACTTCTTCGACATTTCCCACGACGCCATTTTTTCCTGGCGTCACCCGGGCCGGATCGAAACCTGGAATGAAGGTGCCGTCGAACTTTATGGCTACCGCCGCGAGGAAGCGATCGGCCAGGAAGCGCACAAACTGTTGGGCACGCGATTTCCGAAGCCGTGGGAGAAAATCCAAAAGGAATTGCGGAGAAACGGCAGGTGGCGGGGACAGCTCGTTCATCGCACGCGGGCGGGCCATGAGATCGATGTCTCGGCCCACCTGCAACTGCTCGCGCAGGACGCTGCCTCAATGCTCATCCTCGAGAGCACCGTCGACCTGAGCGAGATCAGCCATTATCTGGAACAATTGAACCGCCGGGCGCGCGACCAGGCCATCTCAGCCCGCTTCAGCCTTGATGCTCTGCAAGCGCGCGACATCCAGGCGGTGTTCAACGATGCCACCCACATCCTGCGAGAAAACATGAAAGGCGATCTCAGCGCCATCTTCGAACGTTCAGCCGATGGCAAATCGCTCCGGCTCCGTGCCGGCGCTGGCTGGAAACGGAGCGAAGTCGGCTCGCTTGAAATCGAGGTCAATGAGAAAATGCCGACCGGGCGGGCCCTGCAATTGAATCAACCGATCATAATCCAAAACCAGCTGCGCGATCCGCGTTTCAGCCTGCCGAAATTCATGCGCGACCGCAGCGTCGTGAGCAGCATGGCGGTCGTAATCCCGGGCAGCGCGAGCGCCTATGGCGTCCTCGGTGTGGGCACGAGATCGGCGCGCGTTTTCGACTCCGACGACATTCACTTTCTCGAATCGATCGGCAACATCCTCGCCACCGCCATCTCCCGCCTGCAATTTGAAAGCGAACTGCGCGATATCGCGGCGCGGCTGCGCGGCATCGTCGAGACCGCGGTGGACGGGATCATCACAATCGATCACCGCGGTATCGTCGAAACCATTAACCCTGCGGCCGAACGTATCTTTGGTTACGCCGCGAACGAAGTCATCGGGCGCAACGTCTCGATGCTCATGCCCGAGCCGTATCGCTCGGAGCACGACGGCTACATCGAGCACTATCACAAAACCGGAGAGCGCCGCATCATCGGGATCGGGCGCGAAGTGCGCGGCCGGCGCAAGGATGGGACGGAGTTCCCGATGGATCTGGCCGTGAGCGCGACCGATCTTGGTCAGCGCGGGATTTTTACCGGGCTGGTGCGCGACATCGCCGAGCGCAAACGCCTCGAGCAGGAAATCCTCGATATCAGCGACCACGAGCAACGCCGGATCGGGAGCGATCTGCACGACGACCTCTGCCAGCGTTTGGCCGGAGTGCGGTTCTCCTGCGACGCGCTCCGCAACTCGTTAGGCAAAATACCTCTCGCGCGGGTCGCGGAGCGAGTCGAGAAGATCGGGGCCAGCGTGAGCGAGGCGATCGATCGCACCCGGACGCTGGCACGGGGACTTTCCCCGGTTGTCCTCGAGGCGAACGGCCTCGCCTCGGCCCTGCACGAGTTGACCGAAGGCGTGCGGCAACTTTTCGCAATCGACTGCCGCTTCGAGAACAAGGGCGAGGTCGCGGTCCGAAATGCGATCGTGGCAACGCACCTCTACCGCATCGCTCAGGAGGCGATTAACAACGCTCTCAAACATGGGCAACCTTCAATCCTGCTCGTCGCCCTCGAACGACGCGGGGAAAAAGCCATCCTCACCGTCCACGACGACGGCGCCGGTTTTTCGATCGACCAGGAACGTTCGCATGGAATGGGACTGCGCACGATTGCTTACCGCGCGGGAATGATCGGCGCTGATGTCGTGATGCAATCGGCACCGGGGAAGGGAGCGACCCTCGCCTGCACCTTCTCGCTCGACGGATGAAAACGAAAACGTCCCGACCAGCGCCGGCCTCGCGCAAGCATCGCGTCCTCATCATCGACGATCACGTCATGGTGCGCGAAGGCGTCGCCGAGATCATCGAGCACGCCGAGGACCTTTCGGTCTGCTGCACCGCCTCCACCGCTAACGAGGGACTGGAAGCCGTGCAAAAATTCCGGCCGGACCTCGTGCTGGTCGACATCACCCTGCCGGGGAAAAACGGGATCGAGTTTATCAAGGATGCGCGTGCGCTCCAGCCCGGCCTGCCGATTCTCGTCATGTCGATGCACGACGAATCGCTTTACGCCGATCGTGTCCTGCGCGCCGGAGGGCGCGGCTACATCCGCAAACAGGAAGGCGGCGACAAATTGATCGAAGCGATGCGCCAGGTCCTGCGCGGCGAGATCGCGGTCAGCGAAAAGATCACCCGGCATTTGCTCGAGAAATTCTCCGGCCGGGTCACGATGGATTCGCCTCTGGAAGGGTTGAGCGATCGCGAGCTGGAGGTTTTTCAACTCATCGGCGCGGGGAAAACGATGAAGGAAATCGGCGACGCCCTGCATCTCAGCCCGAAGACGATCGAAGTCCATCGTTCGCACATTCGCGCAAAGCTCGGGGTTGCGAGCGCGGCCGAACTGGTGGCTTACGCCGCGCGCTGGAATCAAACCCAGGGTGTGACTTGAAAGGCCGCGCGTTGATTGATTGCTTGCGGCGCGGGGCACGATAAACTGCGCCGGTGATCGAAGTTCGCCGCCAGGCTCCGACAACGATCCCATCGCCAGGGTGGCGAAATTGGCAGACGCGCCAGACTTAGGATCTGGTGGAGCAATCCTTAGGGGTTCGAGTCCCCTCCCTGGCAGGCCCGCCGCGATGAAAAATCCGCATCTCGAAATCGAGCGAAAATTTCTGATCGAGCAGTTGCCGCGCGCGCTCGAGCGCTTTCCGCACAAAGAGATCGCGCAGGGGTATCTCGCGATCGCGCGCAACAAGGCCCACGTCCGTCTCCGTCGCGCCGGCCGTATCTGCACGCTCACCTTCAAACGCGGTCCGGCGCGGGCGCGCGAGGAGCGCGAGATTCATCTCTCACCGGCGCAATTCGCCATCCTTTGGCCGGCCACAGTAGGCGCGCGCCTGACGAAAACACGCTACTACGTTCCGTGGAAAAAATTGACGATTGAGATCGACATCTATCACGGCTCCAACGAAGGCTTGATGGTGGCGGAGGTGGAATTTCCGAATGTCGAAACCTATCATTCGTTTTTGCCCCCGGCCTGGCTGGGCGACGAAGTCACGGGCGCGAGCCGTTATAGCAACGTAAGGCTGGCGCGGGACTAATCCGGCAGAAAAATTGCTCCGGGAAACGATTCGAAAATTGTCAGCCGCGGCGCAAACTCCTATTCTTTTTCCCAAAAATGACCGTCTCGCCTAACAAAAAGATCCTGATCGTGGAGGATGAGCCCGATGTGGTCGATCTGCTCACCCTCCAGTTGCGCAAGGCCGGCGGCTTTTCCGCCATCACCGCGCAGGACGGCGCGGAAGGTTTAAAAAAAGCACGGAGCGAATCGCCGGCCTTGATCGTGCTCGACCTGATGCTGCCGCGGATGTCGGGCCTCGAGCTTTGCAAAGTTCTCAAGGGCGATCTGGCCACGCGCCACATCCCAATCATCATGTTGACGGCCAAAGCGGAAGAGGTGGATCGCATCGTCGGGCTCGAGTTCGGCGCGGATGATTATGTGACGAAACCATTCAGCCCGCGCGAGATCATCCTGCGCATTCGCGCCATCCTGCGCCGGGGCCAGAATAGCGACGGCGCCGTCGAAGAAAGCATGACGCGCGGTTTGATTACGATCGATCCCGCGCGACACCGCGTCGTCGTTTCGAGCAAGCCGATTGTCCTGACCGCGGTCGAATTCAAATTGCTCAGCATGTTGATGAAACGGCCGGGCCGGGTGCAGTCGCGCGATCGTCTTCTCAACGAAGTGTGGGGTTACGAAAGCGCGATTGACACCCGCACGGTCGACACGCATGTCCGCCGGTTGCGCGAGAAACTGGGCAAAGCGGCCAAGGCGATCGAAACGGTGCGCGGCTTCGGCTATCGCCTGCGCGAATAAGGTCGAGAAACATGGGCTGGATCGCTTTTGCCCTCGCGCTCGCTCTCCTGCTCTACAGCTGGTGGCGGGTCTGGCGCGGCTGGATGCAACCGGGCCGGGAGATCGAGCAGTTGCTCACAGAAGTGGCGGCGGAGCGCGAGACGCGCACTTTTCTCATTGATGGCAGTGCCCGGATGCGCGGTCTCGCGCTAGGTCTCGAGCAATTGGCCCTGCGTCAGGGTCTGCTGCGCGCGCGGGTGGAGGAAGGCGAGTTTGGCGTGCAAGCCATCGTCGGCGCCCTGGCCGATGGCCTGGTCGTGGCCGACCGGGAACGGCGTATCCGGCTAACGAACCGCGCCTTTCGCGAGGCGTTCCGGACCGGTCCAGAGACCAGCGGCGCCACTTTGCTGGAATTGGTGCGCGACGCGGAGGTCGAGCAACTGTTAGGCGACTCCCTCCGCAGCGGGGAGACACAGCGCGGGACGATCGCCTTGCAGCGTCCCCCGGCGGCCGAGCGCCACCTCGAAGTGGTGGCCGAGCCGATCAAGGACAAGCCGGGCGAAGTGAGCGGCGCGGTGATTTTGTTTCGCGACATCACCGAGTTGCGCCAGACGGAAACGATGCGCCGCGACTTTATCGCCAACGTTTCGCACGAGCTGCGCACGCCGCTCTCGATTCTGCGCGGGTATCTCGAGACGTTGCTGGAGAATCCGAAGCAAACGCCCGAGGAACTGCTGCGTATCTTCGAGGTCATGGAGCGGCATTCCAACCGCCTCAACCTCCTGGTGGACGACGTGCTGAGTCTGGCCCGCCTCGAGGGCCCGGGCCTGGCACTCGATCTCACGACGATTCATCCCGCTACCTTCCTTGGCGGGATCATGCACGATTGGGAGAAGAAATTTGCCTCCAAGGATCTTCGCGCCGAGCTCGATCTGCCGGATAATCTGCCGCCGCTTCGAGCGGATGAAGCGCGCCTCCAGGAGGTCGTCTACAACCTGCTCGATAACGCGGTCAAATACTCGCCCCCCGGCGGGCGGATTACCGTTTCCGCCCTCGGCAATGATGGTCGCATCACTCTCGGCGTGCGCGACAACGGCTCCGGAATTCCGCCGCGCGATCTGCCGCGAATTTTTGAGCGGTTCTATCGTGCGGACAAGGCGCGCCATCGCGAACTGGGCGGCACCGGACTCGGGCTTTCGATTGTGAAGCACATTGCGCAATTGCACGGCGGTAGCGTCGAGGCCGAGAGCGAGCTCGGGCGCGGGACGACCGTGCGGGTGCACCTGCCGGTCCGCGTTACCCAATCGTAACAAAAAAGATTTTGCCGCCAAGCGCTGCGCCCGGTTCAGTCGAAGGCGGGCGAAGGGCGAATCCCGGCCTGCGGAGCGACAAACGAAGGACTATCTTAGCGGCTGGATCGAGAAAGGAAGAAGCATGGTTCCGAAGCATACTCTGGGAACGTTTGACGAAGCGCTTGCCACCTTGCGCAACAATGTCCTGATGATGGCGAGCCTAACGACCCGCAGCCTCGACAATGCGCTCAACGGTTTAGAGCAGCGCAACGACGATCTTTGCGCAACCGCGATCGCGGATGACGAAGAGATCGACCAACTCGAGAAGCAGGTCGACAAAGACGGGATTGAGTTGCTCCTGCGTTTTCAGCCGGTCGCCTCCGATCTGCGCCGGGTCGTGTCGGCGATGAAACTTTCCTCGAATCTCGAGCGGATGGGCGATCAGGCGGTGAGCATCGCGCGCAAAGCGCGCAAGCTGAATCGGCATCCCGCGCTGCCTGAAGTGGCGTTAATCGAACCGATGCGTGAACTGGCGATGAAGATGTTTCAGGACAGCGTCGATGCCTTCGTGCAAGAGGATGTTGAACTGGGACGTGGGTTGAAAGCGCGCGACAAGGCTCTCGACGAAATGAATTCCGCCACCGGGCGGCGGCTGATCGAGCGCATGTCGCAGGATCCCGCTCAGTTGCGCGGTTATCTCAATTTGATGTTCGTCGCGCGTCATCTCGAGCGCGTCGGCGATCACGCTACGAACATCGCCGAGGACGCGGTCTTCGCCGCCGCGGCGGAAGATATCCGCCATCAAACACAGACGCCGGTCACTGCGCAAAGCTAGATTCTTATGCGCCTCTATTTCTTGAGGCACGGGAAAGCCGACTGGCCGGATTGGCAGGGGCCGGATGAGGAACGCCCCCTGACGAAAACGGGTCGCAAGGAAATGCACGAAGTGGGCGAGTTTCTGGCCCGCTGCGGGGTGGAGGTGGATTTTGTCCTGACGAGCCCGTTCCGGCGCGCCGAGCAAACAGCGGACATCGCGGCCGAGCATCTCAAGGTGGTTTGTCGCGAAGAAAAAATGCTTGCACCCGGATTTTCTACGCAGGATCTGCCGCGCCTGCTGCGCAAGCGTCCGCAGGATTCCTTGATGCTGGTTGGTCACGAGCCGGATTTCTCCCAGGTCATCGCGTCTTTAACAGGCGGAAACGTAAAGATGGCGAAGGCCGGTCTCGCGCTGGTCGATTACGCTGCGCACAAAGGGAAGCTGCTCTGGCTTCTCCCGCCAAAACTCGTTAGGCGTTAGGGACGGCCGCCGCTCAACCGTAGGCGAGCGCGCTTTCCGGATGGCGGATGTCCTCAGCCTCGGCCACATAGACCGCATCCTCGCCGATGTTCTTAGCGTGATCGCCCACTCGCTCGAGATGGCGCGCGATGAAAAGGACGTGAAGATAATCCGGGATGCGGTCGGGATTTTCCGCCATCCTGGTCGTGAGTTCGTCGGCGATGTCGTGATTCATCTGGTCGAGCTCCCGATCGCGCGACTGCAGAGACCGGGCTAGCGGCATGTCGCCGTCGGCGTAGGCGCGGACGCTGTCGCGAAAGAGTCCGATCGCTTCGATGAAAATTGGGCCGAGCCCAATCGCTTCATCCAATTCCGGCGACATCATGAGCCTGCGCGCACGTTGCGCGATTTTGACTGCCTGATCGGCCACTCGCTCGAGGTTGCTTCCCAGTTTCATCGTCGAAACGACCTGCCGCAGATCCGATGCCACCGGCTGGTAGCGAAGCAGGATTTCGACACCGTCGCCATCCACTTTTTTCTCCAGGGCGTCGATTTCTTTTTCGTCCGCCACGGTGACGGCACAAAGCGTTACGTCCCGATCGAGCAAAGCAGTCATCGCATTTTGCAGGTTCCGATCTGTCAGGCTGGCCATCATCAGGACGTCGGCCCGCAGGGCATCGAGCGCGTGGTCGAACTGGCTCAGGATATGTTGCGGACGCAGCATCGCGCTAACCGAATCGGCCGGTGATGTAGTCTTCGGTCTTCTTTTCCTGCGGCCGGTTGAAGAGCTGAGTCGTGTCGCCAAACTCGATCAGTTCGCCGACGTAAAAAAAGGCCGTCTTGTCCGAAACGCGACTCGCCTGCTGCATGTTGTGGGTCACGATCACGATCGTGTACTTGTCCTGCAGCTGCCGGATTAGCTCTTCGATTTTCGCGGTCGCGATCGGGTCAAGCGCGGAACAGGGCTCGTCCATCAAGAGCACTTCCGGTTCGACCGCGAGGGCGCGCGCGATGCAAAGCCGCTGTTGTTGTCCACCCGAGATGCTCATCCCGGGCTTCTTCAAATCCTTCTTCACTTCGTCCCAGAGCGCAGCCATGCGGAGCGATTTTTCGAGGCGTTCGTTCAGCACCTTCCGATCGCGAACTCCGTTCAGCCTTAGGCCTACGAGCACGTTCTCCTCGATCGACATGGTGGGAAAAGGATTCGACTTTTGGAAAACCATCCCGACTCGGCGACGCACCATCGCAGGATCGATCCCGGAGGCGTAGAGATCCTCGCCATAAAATAGAATCTCTCCTTCCACCCGGGTGCGCGGGACAAGCTCGTGCATCCGGTTGAGGCAACGGAGGAAGGTGGATTTCCCGCAACCGCTCGGACCGATAATCGCGGTGATCGACTTAGACGGAATCGCAATCGTGACATTTTTGATTGCGCACTTTTCGCCGTACCAGATCGAGAGGTTCTTGACGTCGAAGGCGGTCCCATTGACGGCAGCGGCGGGAGCGGGTTGCGGGATGGGGGTCACCGCTTGACCCGGCGAGCTTTGGTTTGGTGCAGACATCTTGGTCGTGGACATTATTTATACGATTCGCCCTCCTCGCTCGCGAGTGAGAAAGCGGACGAGGACATCGATGATAAAGATTCCCACGACCAGAACGAGTGCGCCAGCCCAAGCTTGGCGATGCCAATCGTCGTAGGGCGAGATGGCGTAGGAAAAGATCTGGAGGGGTAGCGAGGCGATCGGCTCCGCCAGATCGCGGTTCCAGAAGCGATTGCCGAAGGCGGTGAAAAGGAGCGGTGCGGTCTCACCCGCGATGCGCGCGAGGGCGAGGAGAATGCCGGTGATGATTCCCTTGGAAGCGGTCTTCATCACGATGTGGAGGATGGTTTTCCAGCGGCTGATCCCAAGCGCGAGGGAAGCCTCGCGATAGCCGTTAGGCACCAGAAGCAGAACCTCCTCGGTCGTGCGCATGATCAGCGGAATCATCAAGAAACCAAGCGCGATACCGCCGGCGTAGGCGGAGAAGCTTTTGAGGGTCAAAACCACCATTCCGTAAACGACCACGCCCCAGGTAATCGAAGGAACCCCATTCAGGATGTCGGCGATGAAGCGCAACCACCAGTTGCCCGCGGCGGTGCCGTACTCGGAAAGGAAAACACCACCCAGCACGCCAATTGGGATGCCAACGAGCGAGGCAAGTCCCAAAAGCTCCAGGGTGCCCACAATTGCGTTCGCCATTCCCCCACCCACCTCGCCCACCGGTTTGGGCAATTGGGTGAAGAAATTCAAGTTGACCGATCCGGCGCCCTTTTGCAGGAGATAAAAAAAGACCAGACCGAGGGGCGCGATCACGAGCACGGCAGCGAGGATCGAGAGAGTGGCTGCGAGTCCGCTTTTGAACTTTCGCCAGCCGTGGTTGTCGTGCCGGTTCGTTTCCATGCGTCAGGCGGCGCGAGTCGCGCTCGAGGTCTTTAAGGTTTGCAGGAGGAGTTGCCCGACCAGATTGGCCAGGATCGTGATGCCGAAAAGGACGAGCCCGATCTCAAACAGGCTCGAGAGGTAAAGATCCGTGGTCGCCTCGGTGAACTCGTTCGCGATCACGCTCGCCAGGGTGTAGCCCGGCTGGAGGAGCGAGGCGCGGATTTGCGGGGTGTTGCCGATCACCATGGTGACCGCCATCGTTTCGCCCAGCGCGCGCCCCAACCCGAGAATAACCGCTCCGAAGAGCCCGCGCCGCGCGTAGCTCAGAACCGCGATCCGCGTCACTTCCCAACGGGTCGCGCCAAGCGCGTAGGCGGCTTCACGCTGCAAATCCGGCACGCTGCGCAGAATCTCGCGCGAGACAGAGGTGATGATGGGCAGAATCATGATCGCGACAATGATCCCGCCGGCCAGCATGCTGACACCGTAGATGGGCCCGGTAAAAAGACCGGTCCAACCGAAATATTCCTTGAAGAACGGAAAGGGATGATCCCGCAGGAATGGGATCATAACGAAGATGCCCCAGAGCCCGAGAATCACACTCGGGATGGCTGCCAGCATCTCGATCAGAGACGTGACCGGCTGCCGAATCCAAAGCGGCGCCAGTTCCGTGAGATAGACAGCGGTCGCAATGCTGAGCGGCACCGCGATGATCAACGCGATGAGCGATGAAACAATCGTTCCGTAGATGAAAGGGAGCGCACCAAATTGCTCCGCAACCGGGTCCCAGGTCGAGGTGACGAGGAAGTGAAATCCAAACTTTTCGATCGAGAGAAACGAGCCGCGCGCCAGTTGCCAGCCGACCAGAAAAACCAGCGCCACCACCGCCAGCGCCATCCCGCGGGTGAGCCACTCGAAGGCTCTGTCCCCGAAACGCGAAGGTGGCGCCATGTACTCTGCCGTCACTTCCTCGGCAGCAGCAGGCAACGGAGCGACAAATGGCATGGGTAAAGAAATTGTCTCAGCGAGGCCCGCCCGTCGAGCAAAACTCTTTCTGCCCGGCGGGCGAGGACCGACGATTCGCCTCGACTAATACTTAATCTCGTCGATTCGCTTCAAGACGCGTTGCTGCAAATTCTCCGGCAACGACGCGTAGTCCAGATCCGTTGCCATCTTCTCGCCGTCTTTCTCCGCCCATTTCAGAAACTCGACGAGTTTCTTGCCCTTGGTCGGGTCCTTCTGGTCTTGATACACGAGCAGCCAGGTAGCTCCACAAATTGGGTAGGCATCCTTGCCCGGCGCATTCGTGATCGAAAATCGGAAGTCGTCAGGAATGTCTGCGGTGGCGAGTGCGGCGGTGATTGATTCCAATGTTGCTTTCACAAATTCGCCCGCCTTGTTCTTGACCTCCGCGTATGGCATCTTGTTCTGCACCGCGTAAATCAGCTCCACGTAGCCGAGCGCTCCGGGAGTCTGTTTGATCTGCCCGGCCACGCCTTCATTGCCTTTGCCGCCGATTCCGACCGGCCAGTTCACCGAAGTATTGGTGCCGGCTTTTTCCTTCCATTCCGGGCTGATCTTGCTCAGATAATCAGTCCAGATATACGTCGTGCCGCTGCCGTCGGAACGATGCACCACCACAATAGCGCGATCCGGCAACGAGACGCCGGGATTGGTCGCCGCGATTTTCGGGTCATTCCATTTTGTGATGTGGCCCAGAAAAATGCCCGCGATGGTGTCAGGATCGAATTTCAAGGCCGGATCCCCAGGCAAATTGTAGGCCACAACGTCCGCGCCGGCCACCGTCGGGATGTGGAGCAATTTGCCCGGCGCCTTGGCCAGGTTCTCGTCGCTCATCGGGCCATCCGACGCGCCGAAATCGACTGTCTGGGCGAGGATCTGCTTTTGTCCGCCGCCCGATCCAATCGACTGGTAATTGAAACGGACGGAAGGATCGACCTTCGCGTAGGCGTCGAACCATTTCGAGTAAATCGGGTACGGGAAGGTCGCACCCGCGCCATTGATCGTCATCTGCGCGGAGGCGGTTGCCGCGACGCCGAGCAGCAGCATGCCAGCGAGGAATTTGTGGATTTTCATCATGGATTCAGCGTGCCGTATCGTGCGCGCGAGGGTCAAAATCTTTAATGTAACAATCTCGTGACGCGAGCTTCGACACACCGCCGAGTGTACTTCAAACTGAGTATAGTGCTTTGATTGCTCGACTCGTCGACCATGCTGAGATGGCCGCGAGCAAGACAAAGACAAGCAACTCGGCTATGAACAAATCCGTGCCCGCGAAAAGCAGGGCGTTTGACAATATACTTATGCGGGTATATTCCACCCGCATGAAGCTCCGTGAATTAAAATCTCTTCTCCGCCAGCATCCCGGGTTCACGCCGCGTTTTATCCTGCCGGACGGTGACGCCATCCCGGCCCATTTCCACATCACCGAGGTGGGCCACGTGGCGAAACGCTTTATCGATTGCGGCGGGAAGCTGCATGACACCAAGGACACTTGTCTGCTGCAGGCCTATGTCGCCGATGATGTCGATCATCGGCTTGATGCCGAAACTTTCGCTAAGATTCTCGATCTCGGAAAGGCCGTGCTGCCCAGCGAGGACCTGGAAGTAGAGGTGGAATACGATTGTTGCGTCACGGCGCAATATCCAGTCGCCGAAGCGCGCCGCGCTGGCCAACACCTCGACCTGCAACTGGGCGAAAAGCACACCGATTGTCTGGCGAAGGAAAAGTGCGGGATCGACTCGGGCTGCGGGACGAGCGGCTGTTGCTGAGCCATGGACCTGATCCAAATTTACGAGTGCTTCTGCGACCGGACGCGGTTGCGAATCCTCAATCTCCTCTGCCAGGGGCCGCTCTGTGTCTGCCACTTTCAGAAGGTCTTGAGTGAGCCGCAAGTAAAGATCTCAAAGCACCTCGCCTACCTGCGCGCACGGCGAATGGTTCAGGCCGAGCGAAGCGGCAACTGGATGATTTATTCGCTGCCGGACAGGCGCGCGGCGGAGTTGGAGGTAAACCTCAAGTGTCTTCAGGATTGCGTGCAGACCGACCCCGTGTTTGTGCGCGACCTCCAGGCGCTGACGAAACTGCGCGCGAAATCCGAACCGAGCGCAGCGTTGAAAAAGCGCTGAGCCACTCGGCAATGCAATCGCTTAAGGCGTGCTGAACCCTATGACGCTTCCGCAACTCACGCTGGCTGGTCTGGCGGCCGCGATGTTCGCCGCCGTCCTCCTCGCTTCCTTGCCCGCTTTCCAACCTGCACGGCAAGGATGGGTTCCCCGTTTTTCCTGGTTTCTGCTTCGTTACGCTCTGCCGCTGGCGGCCGTGCTCGTTGTGACCTCTTGGTTTCTAATCGGCCACTAGTGGCCTGTATCACTTGAAGCGTGAGTAGTGTTGATCCGACGT
>JBOHXL010000187.1:0-18742 GCA_050736975.1 Chthoniobacterales bacterium
GTCCTCAACATTGTGCATGGCACCGGCCCGAACGTCGGCGCCGCGATTACCTCGCATCCGAAGATCGGGACCATTTCCTTCACCGGCGGCACGGTGACGGGTCGGAAGGTGGCGGAAGCGGGCGCGCCGCTCTTCAAGAAAATCTCGCTCGAACTGGGCGGCAAAAATCCGAACATCATTTTCGCTGACGCCGATCTCGAGGCGGCGATTGCCGGGAGCGTGCGCTCGTCCTTCGCCAACCAGGGTCAGGTTTGTCTCTGCGGCTCGCGCGTTTTTGTCGAACGACCGAAGTACGACGAGTTCGTGCGGCGTTTCAGCGAGAAAGTGTCGCAGCTGAGACAAGGCGATCCGCTGGATGAGAAGACCGAGCAGGGCGCGATCGTCTCCCAAATGCAGCTCGAGAAGGTGAAGTTCTACGTCGACCTCGCGCAGGAGGAAGGCGGAAAGGTTGTGCTCGGCGGGATCGCGCCGCCTCCGCCTAACGAACGCTGCAGCGGCGGTTATTTTTTCCCACCGACCGTGATCACCGGGTTGCCGGTCGCCTGCCGGGTCAACCGCGAGGAAATCTTCGGGCCGGTCGTGACGATCACACCGTTCGAGAGCGAGGAAGAGGTCATCCGCTACGCCAATGACACCGAGTACGGCCTCGCTGCGAGCGTCTGGACGCAAAACCTCAGCCGCGCGCATCGCGTCGCGGAGCAGATTCACACCGGCACCGTCTGGGTAAACTGCTGGCTGGTGCGCGATCTGCGCGTGCCTTTCGGTGGAATGAAACAAAGCGGCGTGGGCCGGGAAGGCGGGGAAGAAGCGCTCCGTTTTTTCACCGAACCGAAGAACGTCTGCATCGCGAAATCCTGAACTGCAAACCTTAGCCTGACGAGAGAAGATCATGTGCCGAAACATCAAAACCCTCTACAATTTTTCGCCGCCGGCGACCGAAGAAGAAATCCGCGCTTCCGCGCTGCAATTCGTGCGCAAGCTAAGCGGATTCACCCGACCGGCGAAGGCGAACGAAACGGCTTTTCATCGCGCGGTCGCTGACGTTGTGCAGGTTGCGCAAGGCCTGCTCGATTCCCTGGTCACGCAGTCGCCGCCACGGGATCGTGAAGTCGAGGCGGCGAAGGCGAGGGCGCGCTCAGCGAGGCGCTTTGGGGTTCTGGCCGTCCCGGGGAGCGTTGGCCAAAAGTGAGCCAGTCTTTTGAAAGCCAGCGCGCGGCGGAGCCGGTCGGCGCTTTCCCGCACGCCAAACGCATCGGCAATCTGCTCTTTCTTTCCGGGATCGGACCACGGGTGCGAGGGAGCAAGGAGATTCCAGGCGTCACGCTCGACGCGGAACGAAACATCGTGAGCTACGACATCGAAAAGCAA
Source organism: Chthoniobacterales bacterium (assembly GCA_050736975.1). Taxonomy (GTDB): domain Bacteria; phylum Verrucomicrobiota; class Verrucomicrobiia; order Chthoniobacterales; family UBA10450; genus Palsa-1392. The sequence continues at coordinate 1,369 of JBOHXL010000187.1, forward strand.
TGCCACGCCGTTTTCGAAAATGTCCGGCTGGTTCTGGAAGACGCGGGCGCAAGCTGGAATGACATCGTCGACGTGACCGTGTTCCTCACCAACATGAAAAAGGATTTTCCGATCTTTAATCGGATTTATCCCGAATACTTTGCCGGCCCGGGAAAACCGAACCCGACGCGCACGACGGTCGAAGTCGGCGCGCTCCCGACCCCGATCGCGATCGAATTGAAAGTGATCGCGGCGGTCGGTTGAGTTTTGGGGAGCACACGCGCTTGGCGTGGGCCCGCCATCACTCGCGCTCGAACTGCGCGATCTCCTCGAGCAGAGATTGCGCGCGCTTTACGCTGTGACCAGCGGCGCTCTCCTCGAGGTTCCGGGCGAACCTGTCTTTCCCGGGACGTCGTGACCAGCGCACGATTCCATGGAAGATTCCGAGACAAACAAATCCGCTCAAGACATTCCAGCCCACCACATCAGGATTCCGGACCCAGACATCGGCGCCGAGGCGGTAGAAAATTACGAACAGCAGAGGAATCCAAATAAAGCAGCCGGCGGCGCCAAACCACCACCCGGCTCGCAGGTGCCAGGTGCGCAAGTCAGCGATCTGCTTCTGCAACGCCAGCACGGGCGCGGCGAAATCGAGACGCTGAATCAGGTAGAGATCGCGCGCCGCAAAGACAATCAGCATCACTCCGTAGGCGTGGAGCGAGATCCCATAGATCATGAGGTGCGCGACACCGAGGTGATTGACCCAGAAACTCCCCGCGAAGACTGAGAGGAGTGCGCCGCCGATAAGCTGCACAACCTGCCCGATGCGCAGCGACCGGAAAGCCGAGCGAAAGGAGGTGAGCTTTTTCTCCCGGAGCTGATGAAGGGCGAGCGCGTTTTGCCGTTCGAGGTTGCGATTAAGCGATTGCCAGACTGATTTAAGATCGTCGAGTTCGGAATAGGTCATAAGTTTTGGCGGTTGAGTTTCACCATCTCCTCACGGACACGTTGTTTGAGACGGTTGAGTTTCGTCGCGACGTTTGTTTCCGTGATGCCGAGGACCTCGGCGATTTCGCGGTAACTGCGATCTTCCAGGTATAAAAGCATCAACCCACGATCGAGTGGGGCGAGCGACTCGATGACCTGCCGCAGGACCGAAAGACGGTCGTCCGGAACCATGTCGCGGGCGGTTTCGTCCACCGCCTCGATTTTGCTCTCTTCGAGCGAAAGAGTTTGCCGGACCGGATGAGTGTGGCGACGGAGGAACGAGATCGCGACGTTGAGTGCGATCCGATACATCCAGGTCGAGAAGGGACGGCCGCGTGAGTAACGCGGGTAGGCGCGCCAGAGTTGGAGCACGATCTCCTGGGTCAGGTCTTCGCGATCGGCAAATGTGCTCGTGTATCCGAAGGCGAACTTGCGAATGATGCCGGCATGTTGCTCGAGAAGGCGGAGGAAAACTTCCTTATCGGCAACGGCGGTCATGGTCGTGGAAATTGCGTGCATCGTAGCGGGCAACCTGAACTCCTCTTGCGAAGGTGATTCGCCGGCATGCGGAAAAAATCACACTCAAAATTATCGAACGAAGCGAGCAGATCCGCTGCGCCGAAGGCGGGCCAGGGTTGAAATCGTGATGAGGACGATTTAATCGATGCGATAACACCATGAGCACGCCGCCCTTTCAGATTCTTGCCGCCGATCACACCGGCATTACCGTTATCAGTCTTGAGCGTTCGCTCGCTTTCTGGCGCGACGTGCTCGGTTTCGAGCTTTCGCATCGGCCGCATCAGACCGGCAGCCTGGCGAGCGAAATCACCGGCGTAGCGGGAGCGGAGATTTCCATCGCGGTAGTGAAAGCGCCCGGGCACAAGATCGAGTTACTCGAATATTCCGCGCCATCCGATCGGCAACATCTGCATCCGCGACCCTGCGATGTCGGTTCGGTCCATGTTGCTTTCGTGGTCGATAAGCTCGACGCGGTCCTCGAGCGAATCGCCGCCTCGGGTTGGCAAGCGGCCGGCAAACCGCAAACCCTTAAAGCGGGCCCGAACGCGGGCAAGCGTGTCGTCTATGTGCACGATCCCGATGGCACGACGATCGAATTCATGGAACTGGCGCCGAACACACTATGACAATTTCGTATTCGACCAGCGAAGATTTCGCCTTGCAACAGGACCAGGAAGATCCGCTGCGCAGTTTTCGCGAGCGTTTTCACATTCCGCTAGGGGCGGACGGGAAACCGCTGATTTACTTTGTCGGGAATTCGTTAGGCGTGATGCCGAAAGCGAGCCGACAGGCGGTGGCGCAGGAGCTGGATGATTGGGCGCGGCTCGGGGTGGACGGCCATTTCGACGCGGCCACCCCTTGGTATTCGTATCACGAAACCCTGCGCGAGCCGGCGGCGCGATTGGTCGGCGCCCAGCCTAACGAGGTCGTCTGCATGAACAGTTTGACGGTCAATCTCCACCTTTTGATGGCGACCTTCTACCGCCCGACGAAGACGCGGCACAAGATCCTGATGGAAGATCCGGCCTTCCCCTCCGATACCTACGCGATCAAATCGCAGATCGCGCATCATGGTTATGCGCCTGACGACTCGCTCGTGCTGGCCCGCCCAAGGGAAAGGGAGTTCATCGTCCGGCAGGAGGAGATCGAGAGGCTAATCGAGAGCGAAGGCGACCAGATCGCGCTCGTGCTTCTCGCCGGCGTGAACTTCTTCACTGGCCAGTTTTTCGATCTCGAGAAAATCACCGCGGCGGCGCAAAAGCACGACTGCATTGTCGGCATCGACCTGGCGCACGCGGCCGGCAATGTTCCGTTGCGACTGCATGATTGGAACGTCGATTTCGCCGTTTGGTGTTCCTACAAATATCTCAACTCCGGCCCGGGTGCGGTGGCGGGCGCGTTTGTGCACGAGCGCCACGCCACCAATCGCGATCTGCCGCGCTTCGCCGGCTGGTGGGGCAACGATCCCGCCACGCGCTTCCGCATGCAGCTCCAGCCCGATTTTGTGCCTGTGGCTTCGGCCGATTCCTGGCAGTTAAGTAATCCGCCGATTTTCGCGATGGCGCCGTTGCGCGTTTCCCTGGCAATTTTTGATGAGGCCGGCGGCATGGCGCCGCTACGCGCAAAATCGGAGCGGCTCACGGGATACCTGCAGTTTCTGCTCGATCACGCACCTTCGAAGCTCTTCACCATCATCACCCCACGCCCGCCTGACGAACGCGGCTCTCAGTTATCGATCCTGGTGCGCGAACGTCCGAAAGAGCTTTTCAAAAAACTGGAGAGCGCGGGCGTGAAGACCGACTTCCGCGAGCCGAACGTCATTCGAGTGGCCCCGACGCCGCTCTACAACACCTTTCACGAGGTCTGGCGTTTCGCCCGGATTCTGAGCGAGCATCACTGACCTGGCCGGTCGCAGGCCCTTCAGTTGAGCAATTCCCGCACGCAGCTGATCAGGCCCGCGATCGGAAATGGTTTCACGAGAAACTTCACTTCGTTCTCGACCAGGAAATGCCGCACCTGCGGGTCGGTCGCATAGCCGGTGATGAAAATAAAGCGATCCGCCAGGTCGGGCCGAAGCTGGCGCGATCGGAGATAAAACTGATCGCCCCGCAAGTTCGGCATCTTCAAGTCGCAGATGACCACGTCATAATCATGGACCTTGACCTTGAGGAGCGCCTCTTCGCCGTCGAAGGCGACGTCGACGAGAAAATTTTCATCCGCCAGAATCCATTGCAGGGCCGAAGCCAGTTGCTTGTCATCGTCGACCAGGAGCACGGCTTTCAGCTCAAAAGTCTTGCCCCGGCCCTGGTCGGGAGGGTCAGGTTCGGGCTTCGGTTTCATGCCAGTGAGTGCCTCACTCTAGCAGTCGCAATGCCAATCCACATGGCCGGGGAGAATTAGGGATCCTCACCCCGGGTCGTCGTGGGCCAAAAGGATCACGATCGGGCCAGAACCGCTGCCGCCATCAAGAGTCGGCAAATCTCACGAGGCGGCCACCGTAAACGCGCGTGAGACCCAAATTTGCAAACGCGTACCCAGTGGGCGCTGTCAGTCGTGTCTTTTCCTGCTTTCCCGCGTTCCTAATTGGTAGATGCTTACCCGGTGTCAAAATTCGTTCTGATCGGAAGTGGATTAGCCGGCGGATTACTCGCTGGGTATCTCGGGCGGCGCGGCAAAGAAGTGGAACTCTACGAGCGGCGGCCTGATCCACGGGCGGGCAACACCGTCGGCGGACGCTCGATCAATCTCGCGGTCTCCACCCGCGGCATTCATGCGCTCGAGCAGCTCGGGATCGCGCCGGAGGTCATGCAACACGCCATCCCGATGCGTGGCCGGATGATCCACGACAAATCGGGCGGCCTGCATTTCTCGCCCTACGACCGCGACCCCGCCAAACATATCAACTCAATCGGCCGGGGCGCGCTCAACACGGTCGTCATCGAAGCGGCCCAACGCTATCCCAATGTGCGGGTCAAATTCAATCACCGCTGTCTCGATCTCGACCTCGATGCGCCGGCGGCCTGCGTCATCAACACCGAGACGAACGACCGGATCGAGGCGAGCGCCGACGCAGTTATCGGAGTCGACGGCGCTTTCTCCGCCGCCCGCGGCGCGATGCAGCGCCTCGACCGTTTCGAGTACAGCCAGAGCTATCTCGCCCATGGCTACAAGGAACTCACCATCCCGCCCGCCGCTGAGGGCTCGTGGCAGATGGAAAAAAACGCGCTCCATATCTGGCCGCGCAAAAGTTTCATGATGATCGCGCTGCCCAATCCCGATGGCTCCTTTACTTGTACTTTGTTCTGGGAGTTCGAGGGTCCGCGCAGCTTCGCCACCACCAGGACCGACGACGACGTCCGCCGCTTCTTCGACGAGGAATTTCCCGATGCTGTTGCTCTTATGCCTGCGCTCCTCGATGACTTCCGCGAGAACCCGATTGGCTCACTCGTCACGATCCGTTGCGCGCCCTGGCATTATCAGGATAAGGTTGCGCTTCTGGGAGACGCCGCCCACGCGGTCGTCCCGTTCTACGGACAGGGGATGAACGCCGCCTTCGAGGATTGCGTCGTATTTGACGAATGTCTGGCCGAATTCCCTAACGATCGTAAGCGCGCCTTCGCCCAGTACTTCGTCAGGCGCAAGGAGAACGCCGACGCTCTCGCCGACCTTGCGGTGCACAACTTCATCGAGATGCGCGACAAGACCGCCTCGCGCAGCTTTCGGGCGAAAAAGAAACTCGATCACGCCCTTGAAGGTCTGCTCCCGGGCCTCTATCTCCCACTTTACACCATGGTAAGTTTCACGCGGATCCCATACGCGCAGGCGGCGCGGCGCGCGCGCAGGCAGGATCGCATCGTTTACGCGAGCCTCTTCCTTCTCGCCTTACTCTTTCTCCTGCTCCTTCTCCGCTTGCTCGGCGCCTTTCCTGGCTGACGCCTTCCGCGGCTCCGAAAAGATCGGAGCCGCGGTCGCCGTCGCGTGAAACGGATTTATCGATTCTGAGTCTTCGCGAAAGCAGCCATGTTCTTCTGAATCGCTGCAGCTGCGATTGACACTTGTTTGGCCGCCAGAGCCATTACCTGTCCTTTCAATCCCGCATCCACCTTCTTGGCTGCATCAGCCAGCATAAGGCCGGCCGCAAAATCTCTCACATAAGGCCCCCAGGGATCGACCGGGCCCGCGCCGGTGGGCCCTCCGCCATCCACCATCACGCCATACGAAACCCAGGTTTCGAGGGCATAGTTCCGGCCTGTTGTCGGTGGCCCGCTGGAAACGGGAGTCTTATAGAAGGCAAAGGCAACGGCCGAAGTCTTGACCGCAACATTCAGGGTCGTGTTATTGACCATCTCGGTTCCCAGAAATACGTGCCACTCGCTGAAGGGCACCGCGTGAATCGAGTTAAAGGCAATAACACTCTCCGCGGACGCCGAAGGCACCCAGCCTGCATTATTTGCGGCTGCGGTCAGGGATGCATCCGGCGATACACTCACAAAATCGTCGTCGACAAATATTCCCTGATTTACGTCGAAGGCATCAATCGAAACGCCCGGCTCTCCATTTCCTCCGCCGCCCGCTATATAGATAGCGGTCGCGACGATATTGTTGCTTCCAACCGGGACCCCCTGAGCCAACTGATTGAAATCAACCACCCCGCCATTTGCTCCTCCCGCGATCGACCAGAAAGCAAACGTCGCAGAGCCATCTTCCCAGGGGAAACTCGGTGGCGCCCAGGCCGGTTGAAAAGTGTCACCGGTTTGCAAGTTGCTGTTCGATTGCGGTCCAATGTCTGTGTAGGCGCTTCCATGACCACGCTTTCCGCGCGAGATCCACGTTACGTAATGTGTGCTTGCGTTTGGCATACTGGTATATCCTCCGGGTTGAATTAAGAACTTTGTTGCAATGGCGTAGACGACACGACTACGCGATATCGAAATTAGCTTCTCCGTCGTCGCATGCAAACCGTTTATGGAACCCTGCCCGCGAATCCGCGCAGCAGAAGATCGTTCGCAAACAGCGGCGGGCTGAACTCGCCTGGCCACCTTTGTTTTGGTTTGCTCCATCGCCTGCCTCAAAGCGCGTCTTCCACGATCCTCATTTGCACGCCCCAGAAGATTCGAGCCGAACGAATCCTTCCAGCTCACAGTGGTTTCAAAAGCCTGACTCAAGCTTGAAAATAAGAGCTACGACACAGAGAAGCCTTTGGTTCGCGACACTGATCAGTCACTTATCGGAGCTCCTTTCGAATCATCAGCTTCAGTCCCGACCAAACCTCATCCACCGCGCACACTTTGATATCGACCAAACCCAATGGCAAGGCGATCTCTCGCACCACGTCTTCTGTAATGTCGCTCGCGAGACCGGAGCTTTTTTTGGGCCACGAAACCCAAATCGCGCCATGGGAAGGCATCGCTTTTCGAAAAGACATTAGCTTCGCTCGGAGTGCGGATCGCGAGGAACTGAATAAATGCACAAGGCCAACCTGAGGGTTCACGCCTTTGGCCCAATGGACCGAGAATTCGGCGGGAAGGGCAAGCATGGCAAGGTAGTTCGCCGGCACTTCGTCGAGATGGGCGGTCATACCTGGCTTGTAGCCGAGTTTTTTCCAAAGCGGTGTTGCCGAATATCCAGCCATGGCTCCAAGCCTAAAAGACTAACGGAGATCGAGTCATGAGCGCGATTCTTGTCGGACGTACCGGGCCGGATCAAGGCGAAAAAGGGAATTCCGTTTTCCCAGGGAGTTTGACGATCGACAAATGCGGCTCACACTGTCAGCATGATGTCGCTTCGAAGTATCCTGGTTGTGTCCGCGATCGGATTGGCCACCTCCGCTCTGGCGCTGGCGGGCGATCGCGCGAGTGGGACAATCACGTTCAGAACCGGCAAGTGCGCGGTGAAATACGGATGGCTGGTGCGCGGTCCCGATGAGATGGATCCAAGCAAGACAGTGTTGCGGATTTACCTCTCGAGTGTTGACGTGGGCGCAAAGATCAAAGCCTGCCAAACCCTCTCCTGCGCCGATAACTCGCTCGAGGACGGCGCGATGATCGACTTTGGTGATGCTCGCCATCTCGCCTACGCCGTTCGCTTAAATGGCGAACGCCTGCAATACTCTGGTGGGACGAACAGCGAAGCTTTTACTCTCACGACGAATGAGCCGAACCGCCTCGCTGGCAAACTGCATATCGACGATACTGCCGCCGATGGGGCCAGGGTAGATGCGACCTTCGATCTCACCCTGGTGAAAACCTTCACCAAGGTTCGTTAGGCTGCGGCCGATCGGCCCTGTTCCCGGTGGGATTTCAGCCGTGCCCAGTCGAGGCAAAATACCGGCGCATATTTTCTCCGCAGATCTGCGCGATCATCTCATCGAGGTAGGCTCGCTCCACCAGCCCATCCAGCTCGCCCGACCAGGTGCCCCGGTTTAAGTGCCCATTCAGGGTATCGAGTTGCGCCACGGGAATCTTCAGAAAAGAAGCGAGTCGTTGATGCGACTGATTCAATTCATCTGTTCTCAGGATAAGACGTTTGTCGGGCGGGATCGTCTGGATGCAGGAATTGAGATGTCGATTCCAGGCGTTCAGGAAGGCCGCCATAGAATAGAGGCCTTGCGTTGCCAGGGCGCGATCGCCGCGACTGTGCGGGTACTGGGCCGGCTTGAACCACCAATCCAGGAACGCGCGAACATCAGATGGAATCTTGCGACTGAGGAGGTGCCCGACGATAGCTCGCAGCCACGACTCAACGTCTCGAATCAGAACGATGAATCGAGCGTCCGGGAAAGCTTCCAGCAAATAGCCCATGATAAATTGATTGGCCCAGGCGATGTCATACTCAAGGTTGAGTCGGCGATCGCGCTCCAGCAGGTAGGCATAAAAATCCTTCCCCACAATCTGACCCCGCGACTCCTCCAGGATCATGGCAAGGAGTTGCGCACGCTCCGGTTCGTGCGCGGCACGGTAATTCTTCGCGAGCAGGCCGCACAAAGAAGCTGTTCCCGACTTTGCCTGTCCAACGCAGAAGGCCTTGGTCGCTCGAAAGGATGGGTTGGTTCTGGCGGTCATTCAGAAGCACGCAAGACGGTCAGATTGGATAGCCATGCTGGACCACAACCCAGCAGTGAATGAGTTTTTTCATAAGATCCGACTTATGGCTGCGATTTTGGGGGGCGTGTTGGACGAGGGCAAGCTGAAAACGCGGCGCCTTTGGTCCGGCCGCTTTCTGATTTCTTCTATGGCCTCTTCTTTTGTGGTCTGGAACCAAATCCGAAAATAAACACTGCTCCTTTTCTTGTGCCGGCAAACCTTGGCCAAAGGAACGCAGGCACTCATTCTGCTCTGGCAGAAGGCATGGATCTCTATGACGTGAAGGCGCCAGCGTTTCATTGTCCGCTGAATTGCCGGGAGATTGACCGGCTCTACCGGGCTGGGGTGCTTGGCGGGCGCCAGGCGTGCAAGCCCAAAGGCGAAGCGAGATGGCAAACCATCGATGAGCTATTTCCCTTGCTGAAATACGAAGCAGACGCTCCGCCCTTGCGCTTCGAGGATCCTGCAAAATCCCAGCGCCGGAGGCGATTAGTTTCAATCTGCGCCCTCCTTCTCGCGTTGCTGGGGGCGGTGATCCTCCACTCCTGGGTCCAGAGTGCGCCGCCGGCTGATACGCGGCAGCCGATCCGTCAGAAAAGCCTTCAGGCGGCGCAACCGGCGGTCGTTTCGTTCACTTCATTCTCTTCCGGCACGTTCACGAATCGCTCCGCAATAGCACTCGACCCAGGCGTCGTGATGGCGGAGGAGTCGCATATCAGATAGGCGGCTCGATTGGTGACGCGCCTCCTGGGATCGGGGTCCAGCCGGCAGGTGGACCTTAAAGCGTGTCGAACACTTCACGAGCCGGGCCACGGAGGGACCTGTCGCCGACGTTGTAGCCGCTTCGCTGTGCGAAGCGTGGGTATGTGTGTGGCAATGGCGATTGGTGCCTCGTACTCACGTCGCCCACAGGGCGACGGCTACAGGGCGAAGCGTGGGTAGGTGTGTGGCAAGGCGATCGGTGCGTCGTACTCGCGTCGCCCACAGGGCGACGGCTACAGGGGAGCGGCCACGGCGGCAGTTGCTTGCCTTCCCGGTTTCCAGATTCTAGTCAGGGCTGGAATTCGGACGGCACTTTCGATTTGGCGAAAGCGGATCTGCAAACCAGAATGCAGAACAATGAAAGCAATCCGCGTAGAACAGTTTGGAGAACCCGAGGTCATGAAACTGGTCGAGGTGCCGCAGTTGCAGCCTGGCCCCGGTCAACTGCTGGTGCGAGTGCACGCGGCGGGTGTTAATCCGGTCGAGACCTACATTCGGGCCGGCACCTATGCGAGGAAGCCGGCCCTCCCTTTCACCCCCGGCAATGATGGGGCGGGCGTGGTGGAGAAAGCGGGGGATGGCGTGGACGAATTCGAGCCAGGTGATCGGGTCTACATCGCCGGGTCAGCCAGCGGGACCTACGCCGAGTATGCCCTCTGCAGCCCAGCTCAATTGCATCGGCTGCCGGCGAACGCTTCCTTCGCCCAGGGCGCGGCCATGGGCACACCTTACGCGACGGCCTATCGGGGGTTGTTCCAGCGAGCGAAAGCGCAACCTAACGAGATCGTCCTGGTGCATGGCGCAAGTGGCGGGGTCGGAACGGCGGCGCTCCAGCTGGCGCGCGCCCGCGGTCTGCCTGTCCTCGGGACCGCGGGCACGGAGCGTGGACGCGAGTTAGTGCGAGCACAAGGTGCGGATGAGGTGTTCGATCATCACGCGCCGGATTATTTGGCGCAAATCATGCAGGCGACCTCCGGCCGGGGCGTGGACGTGATTTTGGAAATGCTCGCGAATGTAAATCTCGGCAAGGATCTCACGATCCTGGGAGCCCACGGACGAGTGGTGGTGATTGGTAACCGGGGTCGGGTGGAGATAGACGCGCGGGAGACGATGTCGCGCGACGCTGATATCCGGGGAATGGCTTTGCCCAATACGCCGACCCGGGAACTGGCGAGCATCCACGCGGCGCTCGTCGCGGGCCTTGAGAATGGAACGCTTTCTCCGACGATCGGTCAGGAACTTCCGTTGGTGGAGGCGCCGCAAGCGCATCGCGCGGTGCTAAAGCCGGGGGCGTTTGGGAAGATCGTTCTCCTTATGGAAGATAAAGGCTGAAAGATTGAACCACTGGGACATTGAAATCGGAGATCGGAGGGCGGAGCGATTCAAGGTGAATCGTGAATAGCTACGTGACGGCTGTGCAGCAACGGCCGGGCTTTCAAATTGTGATGAGCTCCGAAATTTGCCCTTGATGACTGATTGGAACAAAATAAGTCATGGGCAAACTTCTTTTCCTGTCTTGGCTCGCAATTGGTCTGATTTGTCTTAGGGCGGCCGGCGATGTCGTTCGGACAGAGCCTTCCAGCGCGATTCGCAAGGAGGTGACGGTTGCGAACTGGGATAAGGGTGGTGAGTTATCGCACTGGGTCTATCTCCATCCATCGGAGGTCTTCCCGGCCGGGGTTGTGCGGCGCGAAGGTGCGGTGCTCGATTTGCCGGAGGCGCTCCGGCCGGAGATCGCGCAGCTCGAGCTGAAGGGAGACGACGGATCAAGCCAGCGCCTTTGGCAGATGATTAACAATGGAGCGGTGGATGGCGTTATCGTGCTGCATCAGGGCAAGGTGGTCTACGAGCAGTATCCAGCGATGGACTTGAACGATTTCCATCTTTTGTTCTCGGTAAGCAAAGTCTTTACTTCGACGGCACTTGCTATCCTCGAGGATCAGGGACGAATCGACCTTAATCGGACCGTGGATAGCTATTTGCCGGAATTAAAGAAAAGCGGCTGGGCCGGTACTCGTTTGCGCGACGTCGCGGACATGGCGTCGGGGATGGAAGGAAGTGAGACGGATAATTCGGCGTATCGCGACTCGGGGCATAAGCAATTTCAACTGGAAGCCGCGCTGGGCTGGCAGCCGCGCACAGCCGGAAATCTGCCCGCGACGGCGCGCCAGGGCGACCTGCTTGGTTTTCTCGGCACGCTAAAACGCGTGCGCCGGCCCGGTGAAGCCTGGGCATACACGAGCAGCAATACAGCGGTCTTGGGCGAAGTGATTGAGCGGGCGACCGGTCAGAGTCTGTCGAATATGATCAGCGAACTGATCTGGCGCCGGATGGGTGCGGAGCACGACGCGTTGCTCCTGCAAAATGAGCAGGGATATCCGATCGCACACGCCGGGATGGTTGCGACCTTGCGTGATGTGGCGCGGTTTGGATTGCTCTTCACGAAAAGCGCGGGACCGGCAAAGCGGGAGATTGTATCGGAAAGGATTCTGCACCGCATCTTCAAGGAGGGTCAGCCGGAACTGTTGGCGAAGGATCATCCTGCGGGCATGCTGCCGTTGACCTATCAATGGGATATGCTGAGCGACAAGGGGGAGATGGCGAAAGGCGGCTGGGCAGGGCAATTACTCTACGTGAATCGCGAGAAGGATGTGGTGGTGGTCTATCTCGGAACGAACCTAACGAGTAAACCAAAGCCGGAGGCGATGCCCTGCCGGATCATCGCGAACACTTTCTTCTGAAACTGAAGATAACTGTCTGCCCCAGGCGATCTCCAGACCCAGGGCTCCGAAATAGCTGCCCTCAGCGGGGCTTTGGTGAGGATGGTGGCGCCGAGGAGGGCGGGAGCGAAGCGTTTCGCCGGCGCGCGGCGATTTCGTTAAGAAGCTGCTGTTCCTCCGGGAAGACATGTCCGGCCTTGGCGATTCCGATATATTGATTGGCGGCTTCAATCTGATTGTCGTCGTCGAGCAGGAGCGCGGCGTAGACCGCGTTGTGCGGGTCGCGCAACTGGTCAGGTGGAAGTTTTTGCAAAACGGCGAGGCCCTCGCTCGCCCGGCCGGTGCTATAAAGGGCGAAAGCATAGGTGACGGCGGCGGTGGGGTCGTTAGGCGCCTTTTCGTAGGCCTGTCTGGCCAGGGCGATTTCACCGGCGTTGCGATCGAGGAGGAGCGCGAAGCGGGCGGCGTTCGCCGCCAGGTCGATCTCCTCCGGCGATGCTTCGTGCAGGCGCTCGGCGGTGAGACGAAGATTTGGGAGGTCGTTGGTTGCCCGATAAATCTTAAAGAGCGCGTCGAGCGCTTCACGCCGGGTCGCCGGCCTGCTGGATACTCGCTGCCAGAGCGGCTCCGCTTCCCGGGTCAGGTTCCAGTCTGAGGCGCGACGGGCCAACACCAGCTCGTGTTCCGGATTGACCGCGGCGGCCTCGACGGCCGAGGCCCAGAGCGAATCGAACTCGGCTTCGGCCGCATCGCGCCGAGCTTCGCGCGTGGCATAAGCCTGGTAGGCAAGACGCAGGTAGTCGTCTTCGCCCCAGGAGCCGCCGCGCGTCCAGCGTTTCAGGCGCGACCAATTCTTCGTCAGCGCGAGTGAGGCCGCGACCGAGTCGGCTACCGGGGGATGACTCGTCAGGTAGGTTGGTAGTTTCTCGCTCCACTTCAAAGCATCGCTCGCGAGTTCGTTCTTGTTCATCCAATCGATCAGTTGCGCCAGATCGTGGTCGTTGTGGGTTGCGACCGGCTTCACCTTGGCAAGGAGGGCGTCGAATTTTTTCGGATTGAGTTTCCGGTAAAGATCGAGACAGAGAAGATAATCGGCGAAGGTGACCTGAGGGCTCATTTGTAGCTCCTGGGCCAGCGCATTGGCGGCATCTTTTTGGTTTTGCCGAAGCGCGTTATCGAGCAAGGCGCGGAGGGCTTCGGCACGGAACTGCGGTACCTTGCTCAGGCGCTCGAGCTGGTTGCGCGCGGCGGCGTTCTTCTCCGGATCAGGTGAAAGAATTTCCAGCACCGCGAGATTGAACTGATAGACGTCGTTCGACGGTTCCTTGGCCACGGCGGCGGCGAAATGGCGTTCTTCCTCCGCTGTGTTTCCCTGCGCGCGGGAAAGCCAGCCCGCGACGACGTGGTAGGCCGCCTTCTCCCGATCCTTCAGCGCGACGCGCCCGAGCGCATCGCGCGCCACATCGAGCTGACCGAAGCGCAAGGCGGCGGAGGCGAGATTCAATTCGTTGTCGAGCCCTGGATCAAGACGCGCGAGCTGCGCGCGCCAAGCGACGGTTTCGGATCGATTCTGTTTTTCGGTGCTCTCGGCCAGGATACGGATGGCCGCGAGCGAATTGGGATCAAGCGTCAGCGCCTGGCGCGCCAGGCTCTCGGCTGGCGCGAAATTGTCTTGCGCGAGGCGATCGCCGGCATGAGTCAGGAGGCGCCTTTCTTGCCAACGATTCCAACCTTTCCGGACGGACGAGAAAGCGAAAAGTCCGATTCCAAAACCAAGCAGGACAAAAAGCGAGAAAACGAGGCCGCCGCGTAACCGGAGGCTGCGCCACCACGCAACCCGGCGGCGGCGTTTGCGGCGAACGCGTCTCGACTGCTCAGACATGATAGCTGGCTCTCTGCACCGCGCGGCGAGCTTTGGCAAACGGCGCCGCGAACAAGGCGATCCGGAACCTCTGACCCGTTAAAGACAAGGCGTCTAACGAGCCGGTTCGGCTGAGCGTTCCTCCGCGACGACTGGGACGGCCTCGATGTTTTCCATCACCTCGTCACGTAAACGCTGGCCCCAGACGTAGCGCGCCAGCAACACCTTGATCGTGGCGGTGAGGGGGATGGCAAGGAGTGGGCCGAGGAGGCCGCCGATGAACAGGCCCCAGATGAAGATGGAAACGATGACTGTCATGGGGTGTAGCCCGACGGAGTTACCCACGATGCGTGGTGCGTAGAAGAGTCCTTCAAGGTTCTGCACCGCAATAAAAATGACTGTGACCCACATGGGATGCCACCAGTCGCCCCACTGTGCGCCGGCGATAATGACCGTCGGGATCCAGCAAATCACGATCCCGAGATAGGGAATCATCGTCAAGGGAACAACCAGTAACCCGATTAGGGGCGCGAAGTTCAAACCAAAGATGGTGAGCGCCGTGCCGATGAGCAAGCCGTCCACCATACAGACAAGAAGCTGACCACGAAAGTATGCGATGACATAGCTGTTGATCTGGGCAAGGGTGTCTGCGACTTCATCTTTGAGCGGGGAATTGCGCAGGGGCAGATATTCCCGCCAGCGTCGCTGGATGGCCGGACCTTCCTTGAGGAGAAAGAAGGAGTAGATCGGCACCATCACGAGGCTCAGCAGGAATCCGGTTACACCAAGAAAGCCGCCCACACTGGTCTTCACCAGCGCCCAGAGTTTTGTGATTAAGTCGGGTAGTTGCTTCTCCAGCGCGGGTAACTGCTTTTGGACCCAATCCTGAATGCGCTGGCGATCGGCGGAGGTTAGCTTGTTCGGCGCCGGTTGAATCACTTCAGTATTTTCCGGTAACACTTTGGTCTTGGGCGCGGCTGTCGGTGTCGGTTTTGCCGAAGGCGGAGTCGGCCCGGCCAGGAGCCAGTCGACGAGACCAGTCGCGGCCCCAGCCTTACCCGGCTTTCCACTGAGACCGAAAGTGTGCTCATAGCGAAAGATGAGGTCGACCGCCTCATCGCGGACGCGATTGGTAAAAGAAGGTAACTGCCGCGCAAGGCTGGCGCTTTGCACGGAAATCATCGGCACAATCCAAGAGAGCAACGCGGCGATGGCAAGGAAGATGATGAGGAAAAGTGAGAGCACCGCCCTGGTCCGCTCAAAGCCGCTCTTCGAGAGATAATTGACGAGCGGATCGAGCAGGTAAGCCAGGATGATGGAGATCGCGACCGGGATCAGGATCGGTTGAAGAAATGCGATCACGTTTACACCGATCCAAACCACCCCGCTCACGATGAAGATAAGTAGAACGACGAAGATCGCGGTAAGCGAAGCCCACATCGTCTTGTGCTGCCAGGGCGTGGGATATTTTTTCACTTTAGGGGCGTGGCACTGGCCGGATCACTCTTGCTTATCCTGCCTTTAGCTTCGGCGATCTTCGCCGCCAGCTTTTTATTAGTTTTGTCGAGCGCGAGCGCTTTCTCCCAGTATTCAAGCGCCTTCGGTGTCTGGTTCAAGATCGAATAAGTGTCGCCGATGTGCTCGAAGACCGTCGGATCATCCGCCTTGAGCGCTTGCGCGGCGCTGAGCAACTCCGCCAGGGCCTGTTCGTATTTACCCTCGCGATAATGGACCCAGCCCAGGCTGTCGAGGAACGCGCCGTTTTCAGGGTCAGTCGCGAGCGCGCGTTTGATGTAATCCTCCGCTTCCGGCAGGTGGATATTTTGATCGGCCCACATATAACCGAGATAGTTACAGGCCTCGGCCGCGTCCGCCGGGTCGATCTCGATCGACTGCTTGAGCAGTTCCGCAGCCTTGTCGGAGAGGCCGGCTCGATCCGCGGCCGCGCCATATTCGAAATAGAAGCGTCCGTTGGCAATCTCGACGCCCTGGGCTTCGCCTTCATGCAGCGCTTCCTCGAAGGTGGCGACCGATTCCTGCGCATGTTTCGCTTCGCGCAAGGCTACCGCCAGAAGATAGGTCAGTTGCGGCGCGGCCGGATAATGCCGGCGCGCCTCGCGCAGGAGGCGGACCGCGCGCTCGCTGTCATTCAGGTTGAACATGATCAGCTCAGCCAGGTGCAGATAGCTATCGGGTTGCGCCGGGTTGATCAGGAGACTTTGCTCATAGTTCGCGGCCGCTTTGGCATAATCGGCTTTGGCTTCCGCAAGCTTCTTCTCCTGCACCAGATCCTTGGCCTCTTCCTCCAGCACCCGCCCGAGCAATTCGTAGGTTTGATATTTCTCGGGATGTTGCTGAATGATCTCCTGCAGCATCTCGATCGCTTTGCCGCGCTGGTTCGTCAGCATGAAACCGGTCGCGAGTTTCTCCCTGGCGTTAGAGTCGTTAGGCTGAAGCTCCAGCACCCGCAGATAGAGCGGGATCGCCTCCCGTACCTGGTCCGAGGCGGCAAAGTAGTCGGCCGCGTCTTTCACAATCGACGCGTCACTCGGGGCCAGGGCAAGCGCCTTGTGAAAGACCGCGTTCACCTTTTGCAGTTGGGCGGGCGTGGGATTTTTGTCCGGTTGCGCGAAAAGGGCGAGATAAAGCTTCCCGAGCTGGGTCCAGAAAGATGGATTGTTCGTCGCGATTTTGGCCGCGCGATCCAGTGTCCGCAGCGCCCCCTTCGGATTGTGCGCGGCCAATTGTACCTCGGCCAGTCGCTGGTAACCCTCGATCTCACCCGGCGCAAGCGTCACTGCCTGCTCCGCATAACGCGTCGCTGGTTCCATTTTTCTGAGATACTTGGCGTAAATGTAGGCCAGTTGGAGATAGGGACCGGGCTCTTTGGGCTGGGCCTTGACCGTGTCCTTCAAGATATCGATGGCGCGTGGATAATCGCCCTCCTGGGTGAGGAGAAACGCCACGCGGGTCGCGAGATCCACTTCTCCCGGATCGAAATTCAGGACGCGCTCGAAGGCCGCCAGCGCCTTTTCACTTTCTCCATCATCTTGAAGGTCGAGGGCCTGCACGTAATCGAGCAGGGCCCGCGCTTTGCGATCACCTTCGGACTGGAGCGTGAGATCCTTCGGCGGGTGCAGGACGACCGAGTCGTCCTGCGGCGTGGTCCTCGCTCCCGTCGGCCGCGGAGTGGGGGATGCCCATCGTTCATCGATCGGACGCGCCGCGGCGCTCGACAGGCCAAGCCAGCAAACGGCGTTTATCCCGCAACAGAGGCAAAGTGCAGTCCTTAACCCGGGCATCATTCGAAACGACTCTAACGGCGACGCTGAGGGCGCGCAAACCGAGCGGAAGGTAAGGCGCCGCGCCTGGCCAGAGTGTAATGAGGCACGTGTGGCGTAGAGCGGGAGATACTGGTATTGCAAATACAGCTCATTTTCAAGAGGGTCGCGACCTAAAGTGAT
>JBOHXL010000188.1:0-2807 GCA_050736975.1 Chthoniobacterales bacterium
GGCTGCTGGGCGGCGTGCGGATGCTCCTCGCCGCGGTAAACCTTCAGCTTCCGATAAACGGCCCGGCCCAGGCGGTTATGCGGAATCATGCCGCGGACCGCGTGTTCCACGAGCAGCTCGGGATGGCGCGCGCGACGCGCGCGCGCGTTCTCGCTTTTGTGGCCGCCCACGAAACCGGAAAAGCTCATGAAATTTTTCTGTTCTTCTTTCTTGCCTGTCAGTCGCACTTTGTCAGCATTGATCACCACGACAAAGTCGCCGGTATCGACATGGGGAGTGACAATCGCTTTTTCTTTGCCACGGAGCAGGTTGGCGGCTTTGACCGCGACACGGCCCAGCACCTGATCGCGCGCGTCAATGATCCACCATCTGCGGTCGACCTGGTCAGCTTTTGCGGAAAACGTTTTCATCGGAAGGCTCGGGGAAGGGCGGGGAAATTAGCGGCGGCCCCGGGAAGTGTCAACCCCCTGGCATTTGGGCTGCTCTTTCGGCCGAGATGAATCGTCTCGGACTCGCGCTCCTCCTTTCGCTCCTCCTTCATCCGCCCGCCTTCGGAGACAATCTGCACGGGAAAACTGCCGGCGGCGCCGTCATCCGCGAGCTGAATCTGGCCCGGCAGAATCCTGAGCTTTACGCCTCTTTTCTCGAGCAAATGCGCGGCAGATTTCACGGCCATCTTTTCTTTAAGCCGGGCGGAGGGATGCGGCGCACGAGCGAAGGATTGGGCGCGGTGGATGAGGCGATTCGATTCTTGCGTCATGTCCGGCCGATCGAGCCGCTGACACTTTCCGCAGGACTCTCGATGGCCGCCGCGGAACATGTGACCGATCAGGCTTCGGGAGCGTTTGGACATGCCGGCTCGGATCAGAGCGGCCCGGGAGAGCGAATCGGCCGCCACGGAATTTGGAGCGGGCGTTGGGGCGAAGATATTTCCTACGGCTACAGGACGGCACGCAACATCGTCATCGTGCTCATCGTCGACGACGGACGGCTCGAGCGGGGACATCGCAAGATCATTTTCGACCCGGCATTTCATTGTGCCGGCGCCGCAGTGGGGCCGCACGCCCGCTATCGCGCGGTTTGCAGCATCGATTTTGCCGGCGGTTATGTCGAGAAGGCTGCGTGTTCGAATCCGCTTCTCGCAGGCAACTAGGCGCGAGCGATCTCCGCGCTGGCCAAAACCGTCGCTGGTCAATCCGGGCACTCCGGTTTAAATATCGCGCTTCGTTATGGCCAAGCCCGACGCAGCAAAATCCGCCATCAACCCGAGGCGCGCGGAAGATTTTCCCGAATGGTATCAGCAGGTGATTCGGGCGGGTGATCTGGCTGAGCCGAGCGAGGTGCGCGGCTGCATGGTGATCAAGCCCTGGGGCTACGGCATCTGGGAAAACATGCAGCGCGCGCTCGACGCGATGTTCAAGGCCACCGGGCATCGCAACGCTTATTTTCCGCTCTTCATTCCCCTCAGCTACATGCAGAAGGAGGCGGAACACGTCGAGGGTTTCGCCAAGGAATGCGCGGTCGTGACTCATCATCGGCTCGAAGTCAATGCCGAGGGAATCATGGTGCCGGCCAGTCCGTTGACCGAGCCGCTGGTCATCAGGCCGACTTCGGAGACAATCATCGGCGCGAGCTACGCGAAGTGGGTCCAGTCCTATCGCGATTTGCCGATCCTGATCAATCAATGGGCCAACGTGGTGCGCTGGGAAATGCGCCCGCGTTTGTTTCTGCGCACGACCGAATTCCTCTGGCAGGAAGGCCACACCGTGCACGAAACGGAAGCCGAGGCGCGTGCCGAAACGAAGCAGATGCTCGAGGTTTACCAGACCTTTGTGCGCGACTACCTCGCGGTCCCGGTTTTTACCGGTGAGAAATCGGAGAGCGAACGCTTCCCCGGCGCGGTCCAGACGCTTTGCATCGAAGCGATGGTGCAGGACCGCAAGGCAATTCAGGCCGGGACGTCGCATTTTCTCGGACAAAATTTTTCCCGTGCGAGCGGGATCCAGTTTCAGACTCGCGACGGAAAACAAGAATTCGGCTGGACGACGAGCTGGGGCGTCAGCACGCGCATGGTCGGCACGGTGGTGATGATGCACGCCGACGACGACGGCCTGATTCTCCCGCCGCGCATCGCACCCACACACATCGTCATCCTTCCCGTGACCCCGAAACCGGAATCGCGTGATGCGGTCTTGAACGCGGCCCACGAGCTGGCCGGCAAACTACGGAGGATCGTCTGGCACGGCGCGCCCCTCGAAGCGCAAGTCGACCAACGCGATCTCGGCGGCGGAGTGAAAAATTGGGAATGGATCAAGAAAGGCGTGCCCTTGCGGGTCGAGCTCGGCCCGCGCGATCTGGAGAGCGGCAACGTCGCCGTCGCCCGGCGCGATCAGGATGGAACGGCGAAGGTTTTTCTGCCCTTGAGCGAGTTCGTTAGTCAGGCGCCGGTTTTGCTCGATGCGATCCAGCAGAATCTTTTCGAGCGCGCCTGCGCCTTCCGTGACGCGCACACCCGCGTGATCAAGACCAAGGACGAGTTCTACGACTTCTTTACTCCCAGGAATCCCGCGAAACCGGAAATCCACGGAGGGTTCGCCCTCGCTCATTGGAACGGAAGCCGCGTGGTCGAGGAGCAGGTGAAGAACGATCTCAAAGTCACGATTCGCTGCATCCCGTTCGACGATCCGGCGCAACCACCCGAGCCCGGCCCTTGTGTCATCACGGGTGAGCCGAGTCGATGCCGCGTCCTTTGGGCGAAGTCCTATTGATATCTGGTGGCGGCGATTGCCGGTAGGGCAGGCCTTGCC
>JBOHXL010000189.1:0-11199 GCA_050736975.1 Chthoniobacterales bacterium
ACCGAACGAACTGCGCCTTTCTATCTCCAAGCTCGGACCGAAGAGTTTCCACTGCTCATCAGATATAAACATGCCTAACCATATCTATGTTCACAGTTATCTCAAAGACTTTTCGGACAGCTTCTAGAAACATGAACAAATACATCGCGGAATTCATCGGAACATTCTTCCTCGTCCTCACGGTTGGCTGCACCGTAATCGGCGCGGGTTCGGGCGTGATCCCCCCGCTCGCCATCGGTGCGGCATTGATGGTGATGGTTTTTGCCGGAGGTCATATCTCCGGCGCCCATTTCAATCCCGCCGTCACGCTGGGCGTCGTTATTCGCGGGAAACTCAAGCCGTCCGACATGGTGCCTTACATGGTCGCGCAAGTCCTGGGCGCGGCTCTCGCGGCCTTTCTCGTAAGCAACTTTCTTCGCGCTGGAATCGCCGTCACCCCGATTGCGCCAAGGGTCGGGCCGGCCTTGCTCGCGGAATTTCTTTTTACCTTTGCGCTCGTCTACGTCGTTCTCAACGCGGCGACTGCCGACGGCACCTCAGGCAATTCGTTCTATGGACTTGCCATTGGCATGACGGTTATGACCGGGGCCTTCGCCGTCGGTGATATCTCCGGCGGTGCCTTCAATCCAGGCGTCGCAGTCGGGATTACGCTTATGGGGATTTCGGCCTGGTCCAATATTTGGATCTATCTTGTTGCCGAGCTTGCCGCCGGCCTTTGCGCGGCTCTTGTCTTTCTCGCCATCAATCCTCCGGCGCAGACCACCCCGATCGCGACCTAGGAGCCCCGTATCAGACACCGTAATAGCAAATTCAGCAACCGATGGAACTTCCGCCGGATGTCGAATTCCACCAGAATCCCCGCCTGATGGTGTGGAGACCGCGCGGTTTGCTTAGCGAGAGTGTCATTAACAGGCTGATCAAGTTTATGGGCGATGAAGAAGCGGCATCACACAAGCCGTTCCATCGACTTGCCGACACGCTGGCGGTGGATGAAGTTGATCTCAATTTTAGGTATATCTTTCATGTCTCATTGTTTCGGCGTCTTTCCTACTCCGGCCATCCGCCGGTCAAAACAGCTCTTCTCGTAGCCGAAAACACTGTGGCCCATTATGCTCGCCTGCATGCTGTCCTGACCCAAGGCTCGCCTCTCAAGGTAAAGATATTCGAGGATCGGGAGGAAGCGACGACCTGGCTGGAAGTCCCCGCCGAATTGATTGCGCCGCGGTAACCACTGACGTAGTTTTACAAAGGACGATGGCTGGAGTAGCAAGATTTTTCTCGCTGGTTATCACTTTCCTTGCCTTCGCGGGGTGCGCCCAAATCGCCACCGTCAAACCGACGAGGCCAGAGCTTGGTGTCACGGGCCCGGCCGAGTCGGCACTGGTCGCATCGGAAAATCAATTGAAGTCGGCAGAAAAGCTCGAAAAGAGCGAGCCTGCCCGGGCGCTCGGAGGTTATCTTTCGTCCGCCGAGATGGCCCTCCATTCTCTCGATCATGATCCAACAGACCGGCAGGCGCGAGCCCTCTACAACTTCAGCGTTGCACGGTCGATCGAAGTCATCGAGGAAGCCGGACTCGACCCTTGGGACCGGGCACTGACAGTCCCCGGGCCGGAGGAGAATTACACCCTGACGACCATAAAACATCCCGGCCCGGATCGTGACCCGGCCGCGTATGAGATTATCCCTTCCGACAGCTTGGTGACAGGCGGAACCTATCTAAGAGAGCGAGTCACGCTTCCGGGCGTAGGAGCGCCGGTCGTGGCGATTGGTCGGCAGCCAAATGGAAACGCGAACAAGGCATTCTCCATGCGGAGAATCTACGTCGGACCAACTGGGATCATTCGATTCGACGGTCATCGAGCAGAACTGGAGTTCATGGAACCGTTCGCCACCCAGCATGTGGTACTGGATGATCATAAATATCCGTTGGCCGCCGATTTCACGGCACCGCTCGCCGTCGGTCTGACCCGGGAGAAGCCACAAAAACTTGGCATTATCCGAATGTTGCGTCCTGAAAAATATGCCGATACGGCAAGGCTCACACGTCTTCAACCCTACGATGCAAATCGCATTCCGGTTATCTTTGTTCATGGCCTGCAAGATACCCCAGCGACCTGGGCGCCCATGATCAATGCTCTTTGGGCGGATCCCGAAATTCGTCGTCGCTATCAGTGCTGGGTTTATAGTTATCCAAGCGGTTACCCTTTCTATTACTCCGCCGACCTCTTCCGTCGGGCATTAGACACCCTCGGGCGCGCCTTCCCGAACCACAAAAAGGTTGTTCTCGTTGGTCACAGCATGGGAGGGTTGATTTGCCACCTCATGGTCATCGATCCGGGCGAGAAAATATGGCTGGATGCGTTTGGGAAACCTCCCGCCGAGACGAACCTGCCTGCCGAGACTAAGGAGCTTGCTGAAGAATGCCTGATTTTTCATCGACGACCGGAAGTGGCACGGGTGATATTCATGTCTACTCCGCATCGCGGCAGCGGTCTGGCAACGAACTGGATCGGACGCATCGGGACTAGCCTGATCAAAATGCCATTCTTCTTCGCTTCGATTCCGATCCATGCGCTTTCCAGCGCGATGCTGCCAAATGCAGGAACAACGCCACTGAAGCGCATCCCGAACAGCATCGATACGCTATCGCCGAGGAATCGCTTCGTCCGCGAGATGAACAAATTCCCGATCTCCCCAGACGTTCCCTACCATTCGATCATCGGCGATCGGGGCCGAGGTGATACGCCGAATAGCAGCGACGGCGTCGTGGCCTACTGGAGTTCTCATCTCGACGGGGCGCAGTCGGAAAAGATCGTACCCTCAAACCACGGCACCCCGCTCAACCCGGAAGCGGTTGCGGAGGTCCGGCGCATCCTGCTCCTGCACTTGAAGAGTCAGGGTAAGTCGGCACCCGCTTCAGCGGGCAGGAAGCGGATCGGAATGAACCAAAAGGGCAGTTCAACCGAGTTCGTCGCGTCGACCAGATAGGAGGAATAGGCCTTGACACAAATCGATCGAATCTTAGCCCGGATCTTTCCGAACGAACCGTTGGTTCTTCTCATCGTGTCACTCCTTCTCCTGAGCGTGAGTGAGATTGGATTTCGCCTCGCGCGACGCCGGTCCGGCGGGAGCGCCAAAGCGGAGACCCAGATCAGCGCGATTCAAGTGCCCAAGACGCGGAGATCCTTGGGATCGCGCGCTCAAGGTCTCGTCGTTGAGCGGGGAATATCCCCTAACGAGTATTCGTCGCATTTTGCATCTGCATCATTAGATCGGTGAATGTGAAAAGATTTTGGCGTGGCTTTTTCCTGACGGCGACGTGGATTGTTTTGGTCGCCTTCACACTCTGGGCCATCGGTGGACTCTACTTCGACTTCCCGATCGCGACACTCAGAAAGGCTGCGGCGATCATCTACGGCCTCGGCCTGCTTGCCACTGTCATTCTCGTCAGGCGGCCTTGGCGAAAGGTCGGCATCGTTGCGGCCGGGTTCATCGTTGTGCTCGCGTGGTGGTTGACGCTTCAGCCTTCAAATAATCGCGATTGGCAACCGGACGTGGCACGCACCGCCTGGGCAGAGATTCACGGTGATCGGGTGACGTTACACAACGTGCGCAACAACGATTACCGAACTGAGACTGATTACACACCGCTTTGGGAAACGCGCACGGTTTATCTTTCAAAGCTCGATGGAGTCGATCTCGCCATGACCTACTGGGGCCCGAAATGGATGGCGCATCCGCTCGTGAGTTTTGTCTTCGATGATGCCTTGCCGGTTTGTTTCTCGATTGAAGTGCGCTTGCAAAAGGGGGAGGAATATTCATCGCTCGGCGGAATTTATCGCTACGCGGAATTGATTTACATTTGCGCTGACGAGCGCGATGTCATTCGTCTGCGCACCAACTTTCGTAAAGGCCAGGATGTTTATCTTTACCGCACAAAGATCACGCCGCAGCAGGCGCGGCAACGTTTTCTCGAGTATCTGACGACGCTGAATGCGCTCCACGAACACCCGCGCTGGTACAATGCCCTGACGACCAATTGCACGACCAGCATCCGCACACAGCGCGCGACCGAGCAACGCACGCCATGGGATTGGCGGATTCTCCTTAACGGTTACCTCGACGAAATGCTCTATGAGCATAACACGTTTGCAGGCGATTTGCCGTTCGCGCAGTTGAAGGAGGCAGTTCATATCAACTCCGCGGCTCGCGCGGCGAACGATGCCGCAGATTTCTCCGCACGCATTCGCGCCGGACGTCCCGGTTTTTGAAATAAGACCAAGGTCGCATCCCAGACCAGCCGCCTTTGCCTAGAGTCGTGTCACCATGAGGCGAATTCTGCCATTTTTTATTGCTGTCCTGATGAACGTCAATCTCCTCCCCGCGCAGGAGGTTTCCACTTCACCCACGTCTGTTGTCGTCTACGAAGAACTTCCCGAGCTCAAGGCGAGTGAAATTCTACGACCGGAGTTCTTGCAAGGGCCGCACTTCAAGGTTCAGGAAGAGGTGCCAACTTACTCCGGCGCGAACCGCTTCACGATTGAATCAGATTTTGGCGTCTTCGAAGCGGACGGAAATGAGATGCTGGTCAGGCGCGTTAATGAAATTCAGGCCATCGCGCGCTTGAAGGACGTTTCACGGACCGAGCAATACAAAGACGCCTTGGTCAAGGCGGCAAAAGCTCCGCTGGCGACGGCGAAAAACATCGTCACCGATCCGATTAACACGATCGGTAACGCACCCAAAGGGATCATGAAGTTCATGAAAAAAACGGGCGAATCGATGAAGAACATCGGGAAGAAGGGGGACGAATCGGATCGCTACGAAGGCAGCAAGATGGCGCAGATGATCGGTTACTCGAATACGAAACGAAAAGTCGCGCTCAGTCTGCATGTCGACCCGTATAGCAGCAACACAGTCCTGCAGCGTGAACTGGATGGAATCGCGTGGGCAACGTTTGCCGGCGGGGCAACCTTCTCGCTCGCGACCATGCCAATTGGGGGCGGGGTTGGCATTGCCCTAACGACTGTGGGCGTCGAAGAACAACTGGAAAACGTCTTGCGCGACAATTCGCCGGGCGATTTGAAGAAGCTCAATCACAAGGCGCTCATCGCCATGGGCGCGACGGAAAAGGAAGCGTCCCGCCTGCTTGGCAACGGTGCTTTTTCTCCGACGGCCCAGACCGCCTTCGTCCTTAACCTTAAATCTCTCGGTGGCGTCGAGAATCGGCGCGCATTGGTTAGACTGTCCGGCGAAACCAGCCACGACGAGTCCGACGCCATCTTCTATGTTCAAACCGCGGAACTCATGGGCAAGCTGCACAAGGGCGATCACCCTCTCGAACGCATCGCGCTCCTCGGCGATTTCCCGATTTGTATCGCCAAGGACGGCACGGTGATCGCCGCACTGCAATGGGATTACGCCGCGCACACCAAGTTAGCGGCGGATTTCGCGAAAGCGCTCGATTCGCAATACAAGGATAAGCCGCGTCTCATCGCGATCAGCGGCGTAGCTTCGCCGCAATTGAAGGAGGCGCTGGAAGCAAACGGTGACAGGCTGCAAGATCGCCTCAACCCCGGGCCGTTGCGATGAAGAGAAAACTTCGCCCAATGTAACCTTTCACCAGGATCTGCTCATGGTTGACCGTCCGCAAGCCTCGAGCAATCTATCGCATTGTCGCATTTTTCGAAGAAGAAGAGGACCGCGCCGAGGAGCCCTTTAATCCCTTACCGACAGTTCAAAGCTGGACGCGGCCGATCCGAGATTTCAATTTATCTTTCTTTGGAGTTATCGGCAAAGCGCAGTCCTCAGGCGCTGCGGAAGTAGGGCGAATTCTGAGAAAGCATCTGAAAGGATCGAACGAATGAAAAGTACCCTGATCAGTTCCGACCTCACGCGCGGCCTTCTTCTGGTCGCGGCAGGAGCGTGGCTTTGCTCATGCCAGATCATCGGCCTACGGCAGCATGTCGAAAAGATGGAGGAATTCGGCGTCGTGACAGTAAAGGTCTCGCCGCCGCCAAAGGGAACCGCGCCCACCTTTGCCGTCGCCTGGACTCGAGATAACGGAGAACTGCGCTCCGTCGGGCTGCAACATATTGGGTCGGATGGACTGGCCTCCTTTGTTCTGCGGATTGGCAGGTCATACTCAGTCGGCGCTTTTACCGACGCAAACAGGAATGGGCGATACGACGTCGGGGAACCGGGTGATTATGTGAAGGATGTGACGCCCGTTTCACTGGGCGATCCGGACGCCTCCTTTAAGCTGGTAAGGCTGAGACTTGTTCCGCTTCCTCACTTTCCGCCCGGCACCAGTATTGCGATTCCAAAGGAAAATAAGCAGCTTGGAGGTCCGCTAGATCTGACGCTCGGAGAGGTGGTTTCAATGGATGATAAGCGCTTCAGCACCGATGCTGGCGGTGGTGGCCTGTGGCGTCCGCTGGATTTCCTAAGCGCTAACCGGCCCGGCATCTACTTCACCGAACCTTATGATCCCTCGCGCGTTCCGGTCTTACTCGTGTACGGGATCGGCGGCACGCCGCAGGATTGGCGCTACTTTATTGAGCACTTCGACCGGAAACACTATCAGCTCTGGTTTTTTCACTATCCCAGCGGAATGCGCCTGCCGCGGTTGGCGCGAGCGATGGCGACCGGGCTGGAGCTGTTGCGGGAGGGTTATGGCTTCAAAGAATGCGACGTGATCGCCCACAGCATGGGAGGATTGGTCAGCCGGATGGCGATTGTCGAAGATGCCAACGCCGCGGACAGGGATTACATTCCGAAGTTTGTATCCATATCGACTCCCTGGAGTGGACATGATGCGGCCAGCGCCGGTATTCGGCGGTTAAAGAAACCGGTGCCATCATGGCTGGATGTTGCCCCGGGGAGTCAGTTTCTGGCTCGTATGTACGCGGCGCGGTTTCCACGGGACACTCGACATTTGCTCATTTATGGCTCAAAGGAAGGAGGACCATTCTGGATTAAAAGTGAGAATGATGGAGTCGTCACGGTTAAAAGTGAGACCGACGCACGGGTCAAGGACACGGCTTCCTCCGTCGTTCATCTCCCTTATGGCCATGTCGAGATTCTCGAAGAACCGGAAACCCTCAGCAGGACTTTGCGCTTTTTGGACGCCAGATAAGACCGCAACCCGCCACCTTTAAGTTCTTTTTGTCTTCCGATGAACCAAGATGAGCAAACAAACCATGCGGGTGAAAAGTTGATGGTGATAACATGTAGCACTGCGGTTGCGTATGCAGGCGATTAAGAGTGGTAAGATACTCCAGGAAACGCTGACGGGCCTGGGCCCGGGAGGTCAGTGGTGCGATAGAGATAGGTCTCTTCGCCGTGACGGTAATTCGAACTCAACCGGATCACGTGGCGTTCGTCGGCGACAACGTAAATGAATTCAGCCTCCGGATACTGACTGGCAATGGCTGCAAAATCCTGGTCGACGACCTTGCGCGCCTCGATCGAAGAGCAAACAGGAGGGCGTCGGCGAACGGAAAGCTGAGCATGGGGTGAGCCATCCAGGGAGAGCCCCACTTGTCCGGGCAACGTCGGGTTACCAATTGCGGTTCGCACTTGGCCGTAGCGTGAGCCACCAGGCAAAAAGTAGCATGATGGTCAAGCCCAGTTTCGCGGGCCAGCGGGGGCGGAAAAGAAGGAGAGTGTGCACCGCGCCACCCAGAAACAAAAAGGCCAGGAGATGCCGCCATCCTGCGTTTGGAAAATCAAACCAAAGGATGCCAAAGGCCCACGCAAGAGCCTAGGACCAAAAAAAAGCCACCCTAAGAAGCGCCCGAGCGGACGCAGAAGAGTGAAGCCACGGGCGTTTAATCGCCAAACTCTAAGCCGGCCTCACTTCAGGCCGGTCTCGTCGCGCGGCTCTTACTACCAGTCATCGTCCGTCTCAGTCCATGACTTATCAGGATTGTAGCGATCCATTTCCTGAAAAGCCTTGAGAGTATCCGGGCCGAGATCCTTCTGATAAACGATGTCGTTTGGTCCAACGATGAAGGTCTCGACTCCGGTTACGCGATAGTCCGCGGGGGCGGCCGCCAGGGCAAAGCCACCGATCATGGCGCCATTAATGACGAAGTCCATTTCGCCCATCGGCGCGGCCGGTCCCTGGCCTTTCAAGACCTTGAAGTAATAACCGTGATAAGGCTGACTCTTGTTTGAGTAGCCTTCCTCAATTGCGTCGGCAACGGCTTTCCCGACCGGGCCGCCCCAGGTGCCGTCTTCGTTTTTCCAGGCGAGACCGTCGTGTTTGCCGGGCGTGCTGATGATCTTTTGCGCGTACTGGTTGATTATCGCCCCATCGTGCTTCTCGGACGCATACTCTTCCTGTGCATCCACAAACCCGTGGCAGACGTCAATCGCGTCCAATTCGTTTTCGCCGACCCGACGATTAATAACTTCTTCGCGGCCGACTTTTGTGTTGAAGGCCCATTTGCCGTCGTGTTCATCGATTGGAATCGGCACCGGGAAATCGTCAGAACCAATCGACAGAATTGCGCGCTTGTGATCGCTCGGATCTTTTTCGATCACATGTTTCTCTTTTGCCTTTTCGGCGAAAGCTTCCGCGCGGTTTTTGTCCATGACCGGATCTCCGGAGCTAAGCAGGTCCTCGCTTCCAGGACCCAGAATTTCCTTGAGTGCGGGCACATCGAAGGAAGCCGCGGCGGCAATCAAACTGTCGGCCGCTTCTTTTGGACTGTTGAACTGCTTTTGTGTTGTCGCAGTCGACTCGGATGCGTTTTCCTTTTTCTCCTGTGCCCCGGCAGACAAGGCGAAACCGGCAAGAAGAGTCGCTGCGGTAAGCACGAGCATTTTCGGTGAAGTCATAAGATAGGATTTCAAATTCATTGGTCTTCTCCTTAGGAATAGTTGCTTATCTGCGCCTGCCGCCGCCTCCACCTCCACGACTCGCCCCGCCGCCGCCCATACTGCGACCACCCCGGCTGCTCGCCGCCCGGGCGGAGCCTCCGTTGTAGCTGCCGCCACGACCGCCGCTGAAGGCGCTGTTGCCGCCACCGCTGCGCGGGCTTGACGAGACCGAGCGATTTCCGACGCGATCGCCGCCGCCACCGCTGGGCCGAGTTGAAGGTCTAGTGCTCGGTCTTTGGTTTCCACCACTGGGTCTAGTGCTCGGTTTTTGCCTTCCACCACTGGGCTTGGTGCTCGGTCGTGCACCACCGCCGGGGCGGTTGGCTCCCGCTCCAGCACCGGGGCGATTGTTCGCAATGCCCGTCCCGCCTCCGGGGCGATTGCCAGCGCCGGGCCGTTGTTCGCCGCGCGCCCGACCGCCAAACTTGTCCGCCGTCCTTCTATCTCCATATGGCGCATTGCCGCGATGTTCCGGCCTGTGCTGCCAACGGTTACTACCACCTTGTCCGGGTCGATTGCCGGGCCGGTTACCCGGGCGATTGTTGATGTTATTCCGGTTAAAGTCGTTTCGGACGAAATTGTTGTTGTTATTGATGTTGATGTTACCGCCGCCGTTCCAGTCACAGTTACCCCAGTTACCACCCCAGTAAGAGCCCCAGGCGAGACCGACGCCGAATGACAGGGCCATTCCCGCAACGTAGCCCGGGTAATAGTAAGGATAGTAGGGGTAAGCGGCGGGGGCCGCGCCATAGACAACGGTCGGGTCATAGCTTGGCACATAGACCACTTCTGGATCGGCCGGCTGAATAACTACCACTTGTTTGCCGCCCTCGGCCGTCTTAGTCTCGACCTTCTGTTGCGCATTGGTTTGCAGTGTGCCCTTGTTCTCGGCCTTTCCGCGTAACCGCTGCACCGCGTCCATCACGTCCGATTGCTGGGCGAGGAAGGCATTTCCGAGATCGGTCGTCCATTGGACGTTCTCGGCCAAGCGTTGGACTACTTCCGGGGTGGCGGCCATCGCTTGCACACTCGGGTCCCAAGGCTGTTTCGCAACCGCGTCGACCAGAGCCTTATCCTTCAAATCCTTGTTCCGCTCCATCCATTGCTGAAGCTGGATGATCTCCAAAGGATAGGTGGAAGCCGCCAGAGTTTGGGCGAGCAAGGGATCGGGATAAAGAGCGATCGGCGCCACGAGCGAGTCTAACTGCTCGGCAGACATCTTCGGCGTCTCGGTGGCTTCGGTTGTCGTCGTCATGACCTGCGGTTGCGCCTGCTGTTGCGCAAGAAGAAGGACGTCGCCCGGCGCAAGCAAGGCCACACAGAAGATGGCGATACTGGCGTAAAAGGGACGACCCGAAGATCTGGATAGAGGTTGTTTCATCGCGATTTGGAGTTCCTTTCTGTCCAAGAATTGGAGCACGTTTCGAGAGATTAGAAGCTTGCGTCCAGTGCCGCTCATGGGACCTTGGGCTTATGTCGGCGGCGGCGATTTGCCTTATAAACTCGACGAGAATTGGGGATAAAGCCGCAAGGAGTGACGGATCACGCCGCCGGTCTGTGTTGAACTTCTGGTATCGAACCATGGGCTGGGCGCCGCTAGCCAGGGCAATGCGCAATGGAAGGTTTGCGGCCGGAGGCGCCGCAGATCGGTTGCTTCCCTGCTGTCTGGCGGCTTTTCTCGCCCTTTCTTTCATTGGCCTTACGGCGGGCTCGGCGAAGGCGGAGCAGGCGAAGCGCGTGTTGATCGTTCATTCCTTTGGCAGCGTTGCGCCGCCTTTCACGACTCATTCGACCGCTGTCGAAGCAGAGCTGGTCAAGAGGATGGGAGACCGCGTGGACCTCGACGAAGTCTCGCTCGACATGGCGCGTTACGCGCAGCCTGAGATGCAGGCGGCCGTCGCTGACTACGTGGAAAAGCGTGGGGTCAAATGGAAGCCGGATCTGGTGGTGCCCATGGGTGGTCCAGCCTGTAAATTTGTTGCCAAATTTCGGCGCCGTCTTTTTCCCAACGTTCCCATTCTCTATGACGGCCTCGATCGCCGTCATTTGGGACCTGAGGATTTCGACGCGAATACGGCTTTTGTCGGCGCTAATTACGAAGTGAGAGGCTTCGTCGAAGACATTCTGCAAATGGCCCCCGACACGAAGAACATCGCTGTCGTTATCGGGGCGACACCGCTCGAGCGATATTGGGTCGAGGAATTTCGCGAGGGGTTCGCGCCATTCACGGATCGCGTGAACTTCATCTGGCTTAATGATCTCTCCTTCGATCAAATTCTCGAGCGCGTGCAGACACTACCTCCGCAC
>JBOHXL010000190.1:0-3564 GCA_050736975.1 Chthoniobacterales bacterium
CTGCAACAGGAGCCGGCGCTTCAAGAAAAAAATCCTGAATCCAAATGTGAGGTCGAACGCATCTCACAAGTAACAGTTAGTAAAAACATGAAAACCACACATCAAAGCCAAGAGCTCAATCCGCGGCATGACGCCAACCCGCATGCTGAGCGCAGTGGCCGCAGCTTTCCGGAGATTGAGCAAAACTATCAGTGCGCCACCTTGCGGGGAACCTGCGGAACGCCGGCGAAATTCCGTGGCAGACTTTCCTTCTTCCGGATCAGCGACGAGTATTTCGCGGAGGAAGCGCCGCGCAATTTTCTGGTCGAGACCGGCGTCTTCGCCGCCCTCATCCTGACCGCGCTCCTGCCGATTGCGAACAGCGTCCAGGCGGTCGCGACCCTCATCCACCATCTCGGCGTGCTTTAAGCACTGGGATACGCCATCGTGCAAAGAAGCTTCGAAGTGATCAGCGGTGCCGAGCCCGCGCGCGCTCCGGGCTTTTCGCCAGCCACTCCATCCATGGATGTCCCGCGCCCGCATGTCGCCCGCCAAAAACGGAAGCGGCGGCTGATCATCGCCGCCGCTTCGGTGCTTGGTCTCATTGTTATAACGGTGGTGGTTTCCCGTTTGAAGCCAGCCGCGATGAGCGTCGATCGCGCCTCGGTCTGGATCGACACGGTGAAGCGCGGCCCGATGCTGCGGCAGGTGCGGGGCCTCGGCACGCTCGTCCCGGAAGACATTCGCTGGATCACCGCGGCCAAGGACGGCCGGGTGGAAAAGATCGTCGTTAGGCCCGGCGCCCGCGTTGCGCCCGATACCTTGATCGTGGAGCTCTCCAGTCCAGACCTTCAGCAGGCCGCACTGGACGCGGAACTTAAGGCCAAGGGGGCGGAAGCGGAGCTAACCACACTTCGTGCGACATTGCAGCGGGAGTTGCTCAATCAGGAATCGACCACCGCCCAGGTGCATTCGGAATATCTGCAGGCCAAGATGGAAGCCGAAACAGACGAAAGTCTAATCAAGAACGGCCTCATCGCTGAGCTGGCCTACAAGACCTCGATCATCAAACGAGACGAACTCGCAAATCGCGATACGATTGAGGCCAAGCGGCTTGCCTTTGCCCGTAGTTCCATCGACCCGCAACTGGCCGCAAAGCAGGCCGAGGTCGAACAATTGAAAGCATCCGCCGAGTTGCGCGAGAACGAAGTCAAGAACTTGCACGTCCGCGCCGGCATGACGGGCGTGCTGCAACAGTTGCCGGTCGAAGTCGGCCAGCGCGTAACTCCGGGAACAAATATCGCTCGCGTCGCCGACCCGACGAAGCTGAAGGCGCAGATCAAGATCGCTGAGACGCAGGCGAAAGACATCCAGATTAACCAGCCAGCCTCGGTTGACACGCGCAACGGAATCGTTTCCGGGCACGTCATCCGGGTGGATCCAGCGGTCGAGCAAGGAACCGTCACCGTCGACGTCGCGCTTGACGGGCCGCTGCCGAAAGGGGCGCGCCCTGATCTGAGCGTGGACGGAACGATCGAACTGGAGCGGCTCAACAACGTCCTTTACGTCGGCCGTCCGGCCTTTGCGCAGGACGGGGCGACCGTTGGCGTCTTCAAATTAACCGCAAACGGCGAAGCGGTGCGCACTCCGGTGCATTTCGGCCGCAGCTCAGTCAACACGATCGAAATCCTGAGCGGCCTCAATGTGGGTGACCAGGTCATTTTATCCGACACCAGCGCCTACGATTCGCACGACCGGATCCGCTTGAACTGATTTTTCAACTCTATGCCTAACGAAACCACCATGCTCGCAGAGCCAACCCAACGATCCATGAACAACGGAAACCACAACCTGATTCACCTCGACGGCGTCACGAAAGTCTTTTTGACGGACGAAGTTGAAACTCATGCCCTTTCGGGCATACACCTCGACATTCGCACCGGCGAATACGTCTCCATCGCCGGCCCGTCCGGTTGTGGAAAATCAACCCTGCTCTCGATCCTCGGGTTGCTCGACACGCCATCGGACGGCAGCTACTCCCTTAAGGGCGGCGAGGTCGCAAACCTCTCGTTTCCCGAGCGGGCTCGAATCCGCAACCGCGAGATCGGTTTCATCTTCCAGAGCTTCAACCTTATCGGGGACCTGACGGTTTATGAAAACGTCGAGTTGCCGCTGACCTATCGCGGGATGGCCGCTGGCGAACGCAAAGCATTCGTCAACGAAGCGCTGGAACGCGTTGGGATGGGGCATCGCGCGAAACATCTTCCAAGCCAGCTTTCCGGCGGTCAGCAGCAACGCGTCGCGGTGGCGCGCGCCCTGGCCGGCAAGCCGGCCATACTCCTGGCCGACGAACCGACCGGCAACCTCGATTCACGCAATGGCGAAGCGGTCATGGATCTTTTGAAGGAATTGCACGCCGGCGGCGCGACCATTTGCATGGTTACCCACGACGTGCGCTTCGCGCAGCATGCCGATCGGACGATCCACCTGTTCGATGGCCGCGTGGTCGAGGACAAAATCGCCGCCTAACGAGGAGTCGGGACGATGCGTTGGAACGGTCTCAGCGATGGATCGATCAAAACGCTTCTTCTCCTCGCGCTGATCGTCGCCAATCTCATTGTCGCGAGCCTTCCTCATCGCAGGCCGGTCCACTCGTCGCAGGCTCGGAGCGAAATGACAAAGTCCGAATGACATGTTCCAGGAAATTCGTCATGCCCTCCGATTATGGGTCAAGAATCCGCTCTTCACGTTCGTCGGAATCTTCACTCTTGCCCTCGGGATCGGCGCGACCACTGCGGTTTTCACTTTGGTCAACGCCCTCCTCATCAAGCCGCTGCCTTACGAAAATCCGGCCCGACTCGTTCTCCTCTTCGAGCATTTCAAGGATCAACACCTCGACGCCATCCCACTCTCGCCGCCGGAATTCCTCGAATACAAAACCCAGCTCAAGGGCTTAGATAAACTCGCCGCCTTCGACACCGCCACCTACAACCTGTCCGAAGGCGAACTGCCGGAGCGCGTTTTCGGTGCGGTCGTTTCCGCTGATCTTTTTCCATTGTTAGGCGTGCAGCCCATCCGCGGCCGCACTTTCCGCCCGGAAGAATGCGCCGTGGGAAGGAACGACGTCGTCATGATCAGCGAGCGCCTCTGGCGGCGGAAATTCGACCGCGATCCGCGCGTCCTTGGGAGCAAACTGATCGCCGATGGCCGGAGCCTGACCGTTGTCGGGATCATGCCGTCGAGCTTCGAGTTCCCGCTCCCGCTCTTCAACGTCACCGGAGCGCAGTTCGGCGAACAGGCCGATATCTGGCAGCCGCTGGGATTTACCGATGCCGAGATGAAAAATCGCGGCTCGCGCAGCTACGGCGTGATCGGTCGCCTCGCCCCTGGCATTTCTCCGCAACAGGCCCAGGCGGAGATCGAGACTGTCGTCCGGGGGATGCGCGCTCGATTCAAGAAAAACTATCCCCAGACCGAAAGCTTTGGCGCCACGATCTATCCGCTCAAAGAACAGGTCATTGGCGGCATGAAACCGCTCCTCCTTATTCTGCTCGGCGCAGTCGCCCTCGTCCTTCTCATCGCCTG
>JBOHXL010000191.1:0-23204 GCA_050736975.1 Chthoniobacterales bacterium
TCCTCACCATCACCCATGCCGTAGTTCGTTAGGCACGAGTCGCCACACGGTCAGGAACAGGCTTCGATCCGGTTAGGGAAGACTTTTGGGGCCACTCCCATTCGTGATTGCAGGCGGCTTAGGGATTCGGTGAGCTTTACATTAGCGACATCACGAGCGGCAACATCTTCATGATCATTCCAGTGACTCGTTAGGCAGAGCGGCCCTCGCGACGGGTCAGGACGCGGAGTCGGCAATGGAATCCGACGCCATCTCCGGCTGCTCAACGGTGAAGGCCATCGCCATCGCGACAAAGAGCATGACCGCGGCCAGATACCAGGGGGCGCCGGGCATGACCTGGCCATGTTGCGCGTTGATGAACCAGGCAAAGGTGAATGAAAACAGGCCTGGCCCGATCAACATCGCGATCGCCCGCATGCTGCTGATCGCTCCCTGTAATTCGCCCTGTTCCGACGCGCTTACCCGATGAGTCATCATGCCCTGCGCAGCCGGCCCCGAGAGCGACCACAGGCTCATGACAACGACGCCGATCATGAAAAGGAAACCCGTCGTGGCCCACCCCATCAGCACCATCCCGACGGCGCCGAGAAACTGGCCGACATAAAGAGTGCGACGCTCTCCCAGCCACGCGACAAGCGGCCGCACCATTCCTCCCGAAATGAGGACCGTGCAGACGCCGACGAAGGCAAGGGAAAGGCCAACCGTTTTCTCCTGCCACGCGTAACGATAAATCGCGTACAGGACATAGATCTGCACCACTTCGTGCGCGGTGTAACCGATGAACTGGATGGCGGAAAGGCGGAACAATTCCGGATGCGAACGCAGGAGAACGAGTGAGCCGATGGGATTCGCCCGGCGAAAAGAAAACGCCCTCCGCTTCTCGGCCGCGAGTGATTCCGGCAGGACGAGGAAACCATAGATCGCGTTGAGCAGGCTGAGGCCACCCGCCACCCAGAAGGGCAGACGCGGATCAGCCGCGCCCAGCCAGCCGCCGAGAGCCGGCCCGACGATGAATCCCAGACCAAACGCCGCCCCGACCAGGCCAAATGCTCCGGCGCGTTTTTCCGGAACGACCACGTCCGAGATGTAGGCCATGGCGGTCGTAATGCTCGCCGCCGTGACCCCGGAAATAATGCGGCCGAGAAAAAGCCACCCGATCGTTGGCGCCAAAGCCATGACGAAGTAATCGAGACCGAGTCCGACATTAGAAAGCAGGATGACCGGCCGACGGCCCACGCGATCGGAAATGACCCCGAGCACCGGCATGAAGAAGAACTGCATGAGCGCAAAAACGGTCGCGAAAATACCTAACCACTCCGCCGCGTGGCTCGCGCTCCCACCGAGAAAGTTGAGGATCAATTTCGGGAGCACCGGGATGATGATCCCGAGCGCGATCATATCAAGAGAGACGGTGATGAGAATGAAAACCA
Source organism: Chthoniobacterales bacterium (assembly GCA_050736975.1). Classification (GTDB taxonomy): domain Bacteria; phylum Verrucomicrobiota; class Verrucomicrobiia; order Chthoniobacterales; family UBA10450; genus Palsa-1392. Next base: position 1,431 of record JBOHXL010000191.1, read on the forward strand.
GGGCTGCCTTTCGCGTTCTCATAAGCGCGGTGAACTTCCGCACGGCCTCAGCTTATGCCAAATACGAAATAAGCGCCGGAGCTCTGGCTGCGAAGCAAGGCGGACCGCCTGAAACTCCAACTCGCTCCCAGCCTTGCCTAACGAAAAGAACTCTTGCGCTTCACACCTTGCGCCATCGCCTGGGAAAGCGATTCTTGCCGGCATGCAAATCGTCCGCGCCCAACCGGCTGATGCGCCCATCCTGAGCTCGATCGCCTGGGCGGCCAAGGTGCATTGGGGCTACCCGCCACATTGGATGGAACAATGGCGCGGGCAGCTCGCGATCACGCCCGAGTTTATCGTAACGAATGAAACCTTTGCCGCCGTCATCGGCGGGCAAATGATCGGCTTTCATGCCCTGCTCGAAACGACGGAGACGCTGCGCCTGGAACACCTCTGGGTTCTGCCGGAACGGATCGGCCAGGGAATCGGCCGGAGCCTTTTTGGCCACGCGGTTGAGCGCGCGAAGTTGCGCGGAGCCCGCAGCCTAACGATCGAAGCTGACCCTCACGCCGAACCATTCTACCGTCACCTGGGCGCGGTTCGAATCGGCACGAGCGCAAGCGAGGTCGACGGCCACCGCCGCGAATTGCCGCTCCTGAATTTCGATTTCACCTCTGGCAAGGGGCCCTGACCCCGCCCGCGCCTTTTTCGCGCTTCGCGCTCCTCCTGGCACGGCTCCGGCTCCTAGCCATCGTCGTGCGGGTCTCTGTCGTCATTCCGTGTTACAACGAACGCGATAACGTCGCGCCATTTGTCGCTACGGGCCGCACTACGCCCACGGTCGATCTCGAAACCGTGGCAGTCGACAATCGATTCCGCGTCCGCAGCCATAAGCCATTCGAGACCGAGCCAGCCAGCCCCGTCGATCGCCTCCTGCCAGATCCATGCAACGGCGGTCCTCAGCCCGATCGCATCGTTTGTTCTCGGCGCACGGGAGCTTCCCTATGATGTCTGGCCGGTTTCCTTGGACCAGTGCACTGGGTTACATTCTGGCAACTGGCTTTGGCATCGCGTTCGCTCTCTGCGGTGCGCCCAGTGTTTGGCCCGCGCTGAGAGATGGAACGCTGGGCTCGCCCGGAGAGCTTCACTCCTGCGATATTTATCTCGAAGCGGTTACTCATCGCTCCCCATTCGCCGCCAAACTCGCCGCCGCGCTTCACGCTCTCCCGCCTGAGCAACCGGTCGCGATCGTCATGCGCAAGGACGAGGCCGATAGTTCGATGTTGGGCATGCTTTCCGCCTACCTTGCGTGGCCCCATTCAATTCGCATTTTATGCCTCGAACCGGACCGACGCACGTTCGATCCGCGTGGTTGCGCGGCCATCATTTACTGCAACTTGCCATCGGCGCCCTCCAAGCATCCTGCGATCGCTTTCTCGAAAAATTATTCAATCGCTCTCCCTCCTTTCGAATGATGTCATTACTCATCTCGCTCATCACAGCTTTCGCCTTGGTCGTGGCGGCGGGTGCGGGAGTTGTCGCTCTTCTCGCCCCGGAGCCGCTTCGCCTGGGCGAACGGCTTGCCCTTTCCTGGCTGACGGGCAGCATGGTGGTCTCTGTTGGACTCTGGCTGGGGTCGCTGGTCTGTCACGGTTTGGTCTTGCAAGGTTTCGGAACTCTGTTGTGCCTCGGCCTTGGTGCGGTCGCTTTCATCCGACGACGGAGTTGGCGCGGAGGCCGGCTCACAAGAACAGAGTTAGTCCTTTGGGCTTTGCTCTTCCTCGAGTTTGCAGCGGTTTTCTACGGCGCCTTTAAACATACTCTGGGCTGGGACGGTTTATTGAATTGGGAGATCAAAGCCCGCATTGCTTACGAAAACGGCGGCGCCCTGCCCGCCGCTTACCTTTCGAACAGCCAGCTTAGCTTCAGCCATCAGGAGTATCCGCTCGGCATTCCGAACCTGGAGCTGTGGTGTTACTTCTGGATGGGGGAAGCCAATCAATTCTACATCAAGGCGATCTTTCCCATGTTTTACGCGGCGGGTGTGACGATGCTGGCAAGCCTGGTCGGGAGGCTTTGTCAGAATCGGCTGCTTGGCTTGTCTTCCGCGCTCCTTGTTCTTTTCGTGCCACAATTTGTTGTGAATCCCGGCGCGGCCATCACCGGCTATGTCGACTTCCCTCTGGGTATTTTCTACCTTGGCGCGATCGGTTTTCTCCTCCTGGCGGATCGGGATGAAAGCTGGTTTTGGCTGGCGGCATTCTTTCTTACCTTTCTTCCCTGGCTAAAGCGCGAAGGCATCGTGATGTGGGCGACGGGCGGCGCCTGTGCGCTGCTATTTCGCAGACGCCGGTCCTTGGGGAAAGCAATTCTCGGAGCGAGCGGAGGGCTCTTACTCTTCACTTGCTGGCAAGCCTACCTGCTTGCACATCACGTCTCGACCGCCTCCGATTTTACCGGCGCCGAAGCAGAATCGCTCTGGAAGCGTTTCGACCGTTTCGGGCCACTTTTGAACACCCTTTGGCACAATCTCCTCGATATTCAATCCTGGAGCCTGCTCTGGTACGGCGCCGCGGCGGCGGTGCTGATCGTGCTCTGGCGGGCGCGCACTCGAAGCATCTTCCTAATTCTGTTTGCGATCGTGATTCCGGTCCTGTTCGACGTGACAATCTACCTCTTCAGTGGATGGGCGGACTACCTGCGGCATGCAAATCTTTCGCTCAGCCGCCTTCTTATCCAGGTGGCGCCCGTCGTCATCCTGCTCGTTTCGCTCGCGTCTCGTTTTCTTCTGCTCGACCTAACGAAAAGCGGCGGCGCTTCGAAGGTCGCCGCCGCTTCTTCCTTCTCAAAGGATGCTATTGGTCGCCTGGGTCGCCCTGATCTCCCTGGCCACGTTGCCCGTGCCGGCCTCCGCGACCCCGTCCGCCGCGACGACCATTCGACTCCTCGTCGAGTTGCTTCTGTTGGTCCGCGGTAAGGAGTGGGCGGATCTGCGCGAGCGCGCCGTCCTCCACGGCTTTCATTTTCTGCATCGCCTCCCGGCGGATGCTTTCAATCTGCGGCGTGGCCTGGTCGATGATCGGCTGCACCTTGGCCTTCTGATCCGGCGTGAGATTCAGGTTCTCGGTCATTTGCTCGAGTGAGTTGTGTCGATGACCGCGACCTCCACGATAACTTTGCTGGGTAGCCTGCGGGTTAGGCTGCTGGGCCTGGGCAAAAGCCGTCCCGAGTGAAAGGGCGCTGACGGCTGCAAGTGTGATGAGTTTTAGTTTCATATGTTGTGCATGATGACCGATTGCCCAAACGGCCGGTTACAAAATAATTTGCAGTGCGCCGAAGCAAGGCACGCCGAAAAATTGTAACCGGAACAAGCGCAAGACGGTCATCCCCGTTAGTGTGGAGACGATTTGGACGAAATGGCGGAGAATTTCGATGCTGGCGCCCTCGTGGCGGCGGCTCGGCAGGATGATGAAAAGGCGGCCCGCGAACTGGTCCGCCACCTCTATCCGCTTGTCCTCAAACTGGTGCGTTCACATCGGCCGCGCCGAAGCGCCGAGGAGGATCTTTGCCAGATGATTTTTATTAAGGTTTTCCAAAAACTCTCGCAATTCTCCGGCAAGGTGCCGCTTGAACACTGGGTCTCGCGCATCGCGATCAACACCTGCCTTAACCAGATCCAAGCCGAGAAAGTGCGGCCGGAATTTCGCCATGCCGATCTGAGCGAAGAAGAAGTTGCGCTCGTGCACAACCTCGCCGCCACCGCCGATGAACTCGGACCGGATCAAACTCTGGTCGCGCGCGATCTTGTGGAACGGCTCCTGGCCGCATTGAAACCGGCCGAGCGACTTGTAATCGATCTCCTTTACCTGCAAGCCCGCTCGGTCGCCGAAATCCAGGCGCTGACCGGCTGGGGCGCTTCGCTCATCAAAGTCCGCGCTTTTCGCGCCCGGCAGAAATTAAAGCAGCGGCTCGAGCAATTCACCGCGGAAGGGAACCGATGAAGGATTCCGATCTCCAGCTTGACCGCCTGTTGCGCTCGGCAGCGGCGGGCGGGAAAACTTTGCCTAACGAAATGCCGTTTGGCTTCGACACCAGAGTCGTGGCGATTTGGCGGGCGGAGATGAAACCGGAGTTGGTTGATATCGGGCGGCTCCTCCGCCGGGTGGTTCTGATTTCGTTAGGCGTGATCGCGCTCGCGAGCGCGGGAGTTTATCACGAGCTTTCATTGTCCGACCCGTCCCGCGCCTTGCTGGGCGATGAGTACGCCATCGCCGACTCCGCGATCAGTAGCGCCGTCGAGCCATGAACGCATCCCTGAAAGGAAAACTAATCGCCGGCTTCATCCTCGCCTTTCTGGCCGGCGGCGCGACTGGCGCCTTCTTCACTTTTCATCAGACGCGACATTGGCGGCCCGATTTCTCCCGCCACTCGCATTCGGTAGTCGAACGCATGCGCGAACGAATCCAGTCACAACTCGATCTCACGCCCGATCAAGTGGCGAAGATTGGGCCGATCCTCGACCACAGCGTCAGTGAACTGCAACAGATTCGCGCGGAGACCGGCGCCCGCGTGCGCCAGGTCATGAACGAAACGAATCAGGCGTTGAAACCACTCTTGAGTGACGCGCAACGCTCAAAGCTGGAGAAAATTGAGAAAAAAGCCCGGGCCATGAGAGCGCACCGTCGCCCTCCGCGGGCCGGTACGCCAGAGAAAAACAGCCCGCAAAATTAGTCGCTCCTGTGGTAAAGTGCCCCGGGGGAACACTCGCTTTCTCGTTTCTCTCGCTGCCATGTCGACCGCAACTCTTGTCACTGCCGCGGGGCCAAATGCACCCGCTTCCTGGCTCCTGCGACCGGCCGCAATCTTTGATGGACAGGATCTCCGTCCTGGCTGGGCCGTGCTGGTGCGCGCCGACAAGATCGAAGCCGCCGGTCCGGGCGGTGAAATTACTGCGCCTTCCGGGACTCAGACAATCGTTTTGCCTGACGAAACCCTTATTCCCGGCTTGATCGAAGGTCATTCCCATCTCTTTCTCCATCCTTATAACGAGACGCCCTGGAACGATCAGGTGACTAACGAGTCAATCTCCTTCCGCACCGCCGAGGCAACCGCCCACGCTCGCGCCACGCTCCTGGCTGGCTTCACCACCCTGCGCGATCTTGGCACAGAAGGCGCGGGCTATGGCGACGTTGGACTAAAGAAAGCGATCGAACAGGGGATCGTGCCCGGGCCTCGCATGATCGTGGTGACACGCGCGATCGTTGCGACCGGAAGCTACGGCCCCAAGCTCTCGACCGGCCTTGATCTCCCGCAGGGCGGCCAGGAAGCAAGCGGGGTCGATGAGATCATCAGGGCGACGCGCCAGCAAATCGGCAAGGGGGCCGATTGGGTAAAACTCTATGCGGATTATCGCTGGGGCGCAGGCGAACCGGCGCGCCCGACTTTCTCGCTTGAGGAAATGGTGGCCGCGGTCAAAGCCGCGCACGATGCCGGCCGGCCCGTGGCCGCGCATGCCACGACTGCGGAAGGAATGCGCCGGGCCATCCTCGCCGGGGTCGACACGATTGAGCACGGCGACGACGGCACGCCGGAAATCTTCAAGCTGATGAAGGAACACCACGTCGCTTTTTGTCCAACCGTCGCGGTGGGTGACGCCATCATGCAATACCGCGGCTGGGAAAAAGGCGTCGATCCGGAGCCTGAGCGCATTCGGGCGAAACGGGCGAGCATGAAAGCGGCGCGCGCCGCCGGTGTTACTTTTGCCATGGGCGGCGACGTCGGCGTCTTCCCCCATGGCGAGAATGCCCGCGAGATGGAGCTGCTCGTCCACGAATACGGCTTCACCCCGGTCGAAGTATTGCGTCAGGCCACGAGTGGCAACGCTGCGATTTTCCGGCTTCATGATCGCGGGAACATCCGTCCGGCCAGCTCGCCGACCTCGTCGGGCTCGCCGGGGATCCAACCAAGGATGTTAGTGTCGTCAGGCAAATCCGCTTCGTCATGAAAGGCGGTGTGATTTATCGCCAGCCCCAAAGCGTGCCATGAACTGTAGCCGCCGCCCTGCCAAAAGTGGCAATCCCCCGATCCGGACCAGCGGGCCGCTTCGTCTTATTGCCTTCTTTCGTTAGGCGAATGCCTGAAGGAAAGTCCCTGCGCAATTCTGTCCCGCGCGTGCCTGTAACCGCGGTCCACGATCAAGTCGTACGATTTCCATTCGAGCAGCCCGAAGCCAGTCAAATCCGGTTGGAAAAGCACGTCCACGTCGCCAATCACCGCCGTGGTTTTTTGCTGGCTGTTAAGGGTGTTCACCGCCATCAGAGTCGTAATCAGTGAGGGCACGGGATAACGCCGCTGGCGGCGCCGCTTCAACCGATCGAGCAGGAGCGCCCAGGTGCTCGGCAGCCGATCAAAGTCTATCTCCGGCCTTTTGCCGCGCGAGCGCAGCTCGACCGCCATGATGTTGTGCACGCCGCTGCGCGCCATCAGATCGGCTGGCAGATTGTTGAAGATGCTTCCATCCAAAAGGAGGTCGTTCGCGTTCACGACCGGCGGAAAAATTCCCGGGATCGCCATGCTCGCGAGCAGCGCGCGCTTCAGATGGCCCCGTGTGTGCACCACCTCGCAGGCTTGCGTGTAACTGCTGCTTACGCAAAAAAAAGGCAGCCACAGTTCTTCGATTTGAACGCCGTGAATTTTTTTCTCCAGAATCCGATCGAGCTTCCTTCCGGCAAGGATCGAGACGAGCGGCAGGAGATTGAAGTCGCTGGCCGGATTGGACAAAAATTCCCTCCGATTTTCTGCAAAGACTCGCTTCCAGTCCCAACCCGCCGCCATAACCGCGCCCAGGACCGAGCCGACACTCGTCCCCCCAATCGCATCAATCGGTACGCCCGCTTCCTGCAACGCACGATAAACTCCGATATGCGCCAAACCCCGCGCGCCGCCGCCTGCCAGGACCAGTCCGATGGCACGCCCGCTCAGGAAGCGCGCGAGCCGGGCCAGGTCTCCCCGATGGCCGGCGCGCAAATGAAAATGCCTGTAAACCTTTGGCCGCAAAGCGAGAAAACCAGGCGTGCCGCGGGCCCAGGTCGCGTCGGCCGGATGGAGGAGCAGCAGCGTTTGCCGCGCCGAGGTGGCCGAATGCTCACCGTCGAGGGAGCTGCGCTCGACTTGGGAAAGGTCCGGCGCAACCGTGGCGTCCGCCAACAGAACGACCTCGTCCGATTGCCGCAGGCAACGCCTTGTCCATGGCGTAAGAGTGGCATCGGCCTGGTATAAGATTAACGAGTAACAGCCTTCCAACTCGTCGAGATAACGAAGCAGCCAGTGATGCCGCTCCCGGTCAGCCTCTTCCGCCTGGGCCGCGCCGGTTCGGCCCGCCGCCTGATCGATCAACTCGCTCGTGAGATGCAGGACGGTTTGCTCCTGCGCCTGCAACTCGGACTGTAAGTCCGCCAGCAGTGGACCCGCGTCGATCCCCGGGCTGATCGGCAGGACACAGATATTAATTATATTGTGCGTCGGCTTCTGCGAGACGTTGCGTTTTTGCAGGCGCTCGATAATTACCCGACTCAGAGTCAGGGCGAGGGCCGGACAAACTTCCAACATTCTCTGAAAAGCGCCTAGCTCGATCCGCGCGAGCAGAGTATCGCGCAACGCCACTACTGTGGCTCGGCGGGGCTCCTGGGTGAAAGCGCCCATTTCTCCCACACTCTCGCCCCGGCCAATCTCACCCACCACCTGCGATTTGCCATCCGGCTCCGCCACGCTCGCCTGGAGCCGGCCACTCATCACGACGTAAATCGAGTCGCTTGCATCTCCTTCCCGGAAGAGCACTTCGCCGCTCGCGCGCTCCACCCATTCCCAGATAAGATAAGGCCGAATCGCGACCCACGTCTTTTCATCCAATTGCCCGAGCAAACGCGGGAACGCGCGCCGAAGAACCTCGAGTTGGGTATCGTTGGCGTCGCGAGACATCGGTGGGTCGACAGGTAAACGTGAGGATCATTGCAAAAGGCCGGTGAGGAAGCGAGTCAAATCGTACGAAGTAATGGTTCCGCGGTAATGCATGGTAGCCGGGATCGGTGGTTTCGTCGGGGTGAGCAGTGCCAGGTCGCGCAACCAGGGCCCCTGACCCCGACTACAACGGAGCTTCTATTCAGGGCGTGGACCGATACTGAATGCGCCCATCGGCTTCGCGTCGGGATGGAGCGGTCTCTTCATGAGATCGGTTTCGACATACGACGAAAACTCCTGGCCGAAAAGATAGCTCCTCTCTTTCCAAAACGCCCTTCCACCCGGCGCGCAAACCAGGTTCATGATGAGAAGTTCCCAACCCATCCAAAGGGGCCGCGCCAGCAGGCCTTCGCGCCATTTCAAAAACGCGTTCTGCGAGTAGGAAAGAAACGCCATGAAAGTCGCGATGAAGCGGGCCTTCTCCCGCTCGGAAAGGGAGTCGTAGTCGCGCAGTCCATGCGCCGCGATTTGTGAGAGATCCCCATCCGCCGCAAGCAGGTGATACCATTTCGCAAAATGTTCATGCACAGCCTGGGCCGTGGCGGACCGGACGGCGTTCGTGTTTTGCCGGATCTGGTAAGCGACATAGAACAAGGAAATCACAACGGCAATCGCTCCGATGATTTGTCCAAGGTTGGCCAGGTCGCCGAGATTCATCTTTTCATTTTCCCGGACGGATCCGACCTGGTGTTTGCTTCGTCGTAGAGTGGTTTGCCTTCGCCGAACGCGACAAAGCTTTCGTAGAAGTCTTGAAAACGGCGGGAGAAAAGGTGGCGTCTCACACTCCAAACCGCGGCCGCGCCCGGCAGTCGATGAATATCTCGAAGGATGTTCACATTCGCGTCCCACATTTGACGGTCCATGATTCCCGCGACTTTCTGAAGATGAAGTTGCTCCCATACCCGCAGAACGTAGACGTAGAAGTTAACGAACCGGACGCGCTCCTCGGGCGAGAGTTTTTCAACGTTCTCGCCGCCTTTTAACCAGATGCCGGCCAGGTCCGCGTCCTCGAACATCGCTTTGCTGACGCTTTGAATCCTCTCCGCATGATGACGGATCGCGCCGTCTCGCATCATCTGATTGGATTGACGGACCTGGAGCCCGACAAAGATCAACGACCCGACAACGCCAACCGCGGCAACAATCTGACTAACGACCGCAATCTGGTCGAGACTCATGGTCTTTGGCCTAACGATAAAAGAATCAACGAGATTCGTTCAAGGCATGCCGTCTTGCCACGTCATCATGAAGGTCGGCTCGCCCCTACTTGACCGCGGGAGCCTGGACGTTGGCGTAATCGAAACGCACCGAAAAGCGTCCTGTGCCGTTTACATCGATATTCTCGCGCAACGGGAGGCCCCGGCTTTTCGAAATCCAGATCTCAGCGTCCGAAGATCCATTCTCATTTTCGCTGTGCGCTTTGTAGACCGCCGCCGCTTCGCCGTTCACGCTTTCGTCGCGTTCGTATTGGCAGCGGTAAACCTTCGCATCCCGGATATTCTCCTTTTCCTGTTCCGCCATCATTTTCGGAGTCATGGGGCTAACCGTCCATTTGTCATGGATCTTGACGTAGTTGGTGTCACCGATGCCGATCATCTCGTTCTTCTGGGTTCCGCCGGCCGCAGCATCTCCAGTCGTAGTGATATACTCGTGGTGCGGCGTCTGGTTCAGTTTGGCCATCGCGTCCAGAACAGCCTTGCTCGCGGGATCGTCGGCCGGCGCAGCCTGCAGAAAATTGAGCGAAGCAAAAACGGCGATACCGATCACCGAAACGAGGCTACCGAAACCATGCGAATACGACCGAATTCTGCCAGCGAACGGATTCATCGCACACGCTATACAAGGACGCCGGTCATTTGTCCAGTCACTCCTCCGAACCGCGACGATGATCTTTACTCAATAAGTCTTTTCGCCTGGAACCACAATCGACCGATCAAGGTGAGGAAGGTGCCTCGTTTCCGTTATCGTCCTGGGTCTACTCACTCCCCGACGCGGCGCGCACTCTGCCTTCAGCGATTGCTTTCTTAAATTGCTCATAATCGCGTTCGGTTTGATCCGCGTAGAGTTTCGCGAACTTCGCCAGGGCGGAATCGAACCGGGTCGAGTATCCACAATAACCGGCGATCGCGGCCGAATCTCCGGTCCGTGCATGACCCTTGGCCAGGACTTCGCCACAGACGAGCGCGTACTCAAGTAAGGCAGTCCCTCCAAGGTCCATGAGGTCGAGCGACGCCTTGTGATCCGATAGTTGTCGCACCAGGAAAGGCCGGCCCTGGATGGTTGTATATCCCAGGAATGGATCGGCCGCGGTTTGCATTTTCTGCTGGCCTTCCGCCACTCGTCGCCCTTCATGCTGGATCGTCGCAAGGCCTGAAAGGTAGGGCGTATAACAGGAAGATCTCTCCTCTTTGATCTGAAGCATCAGCGGATCTCGTGAACCGTTGCCGAAGAGAAGGACGACGTAATCGCGCGTCCCGACGCTGCCGGTGCCGACGACCTTAAACGCAACGTCCGCCGGCTCGTAGGCCTGCAAGACCCAGCGGTGACTGATCGGGAGCGTCGCGCGATATCCACGCAACGATTGCAACACCGCGCGCCGCGTTCTCGAGTCAACGTGGCGTAGAATTGGCGGACGATCGTGAAAGCGGCGGCCGGTCCGAGTCCCGGCGACTGTGAGCTGTCGCAGCGACTCGTTAGGCGTGACCCGCCTCGCCTTCCGCAGGACGGCGTGGACCGGCGTGCCTCGGGCCCCGCGGGAAATTGCCACCCTCGCCAGATCGCAGATGCTCATCTCGGCAAAGCGATGCATGGAAGTGCGATAAGCTTCGACCATGGCCTTGACGCTGTCTCCGCATGCCTTCTTGTCTGCCCGGGCTTCGCGTCCCGCCAGAATCAGGCTGGTCGCCAGTCGTTTCAGATCCCATTCCCACGGTCCGCAAATCGTCTCGTCAAAATCGTTGATGTCGAAAACCAGCCGGCCGTCTGCAGTCGCATATGCCCCGAGGTTGTGAAGATGCGCGTCGCCGCAGATCTGGACACGCAAACCCGACACCGGCAGCGTGGCCAGATCCGCGGCCATGAGCGGCGCAGCTCCGCGGAAGAAGGCGAAAGGGCTTGCGGCCATTCGTCCCATTTTTATCGGGCACAGTTGCCGCAGGCAGCCGCTGTTTGCGGCAAGAATTTTCGCGACCGGATCGCCTCTTGATTTCTTCGCTGCCCAAACCGCGTTGCGATTGCGTTTTGCTTTTTCCCGCAAACGCTTTCCGCGTTCTCGTCTTTTACGAAGAGGCAACATCCGACCCGATTGTAACAGAGTTGCTCAAAAAGGAGAACCTCGACGCATCAGATTCCGAGCCGGTCCCGGCATCACCGGGCTTGTGGACCGCCGTTTGCACCTCACCCGTCCCGGCTCGGTTCAGCTGTCGTCGCCGGCATCCGCTTGCATCGACAAAAAAAGGTGTGGCGTTCGGGTCAACGAACCTGCTATCCTCCGCGGCCTCATCCAATAAAACCTATGCTACACATCATCTGGTCGATTATCGTCGGTTTCGTCGTCGGTCTCATTGCCCGCGCCATTATGCCGGGTATGCAACATCTCGGATTCGTTATGACCACGCTTCTCGGTATCGGTGGTTCCATCGTGGGCGGATTGATCGCGCGCCTGTTCTCCAAACCGGCGCCGGGCTCGTCCTTTCATACGGCCGGCTTCATCATGTCGATCCTGGGCGCGATCATTCTGCTCTTCCTGTGGGGCATGTTGAATCACGGCTAGAGGATTAGTCGATCGGGTTGGCGGGGTTGTGTTCTAATTGCGTTCCCGCTCATTCCCACCCGGGCGGTTTGGGTGGGCAAATCAAGTTCTCAGATCGTGGACGGCGAACTTGCCGGCCGGGCCATGGCCGCCCGCCGGCCCAGCTTTTACTTCGTTTAAAATCCCGACAATCTCTTCCTCACTGAATCGACTCCTCTTCATTTTCGTTCTGCCTTTCTAATGCCAGAACTACATCCATCTCATGTCCACTTTGCGGGGGTCAGGCCAAGCCACTTGTCTGGCCGTGCTGCAAGCCATGGCTGCGTCCGTCTGTCCTACGATTTTACCAATTGCTTTTCAGTGTGACCAAGGGTGGCAAAACGGCTGTTGGGGTGACGACAAGACTCCGACGCCGCATCTCACGTCGAATCCCGGGTTGATGCTCGCGCAGATCGCCTTTGGAAACTGTTGTCCCGCTGCCGGACTTGCAAACTGAGGGTGGAGCGAAGGGACGCAAACAAGGTGTGACAAGGCTGAGAAGCAGCTCGCGTATCATAAAGTCATATTATTCGGGTGCTGCTGGCAAAGTCACGGGCGGTTTTTGAATCTTCATCGCCGCGTCCCGTAAATCTTTGATCATTGGCTGGGAGTAATACTCCATCAGATTGTTCTCGAGCATCCAACGGCCGATCTCCGAGCCCATCAGGTTCGGAAGCCAGGAGCGTTTCCATTGGACGATCATGTCATCGTTAGACGACATGATCCCGCGGCTCCGCAGATCATCCATTCGGGCATACAAATCGAGAAAGATATAAACATAGTACGTCTCTCTCGTGAGGTCTTCCATCTTCTCTTGCCGGCCCGGCTCCGGGACGTCCTTTAACTTTGCCCGGATAGCGTCAGAGATATCCTTCCAGGCAAGCCCGACCATAGGATCCTTATCGACGACGAACTTGTTCATTTCGAAAACTGTGTTGTCGATCCGGTCATTGGTGGTTTGTCGGATCTGTTCCACATTGGCGGCAAGATTTCGCGGCGGCGTGCCGATGCGATCGAAGAGCAACTCCTGGAAATGATCAAAGAAAGAGAAATCCTGTTGCGCGCCCATTTTCACCACGATGCCATGGGCATAGGCGGGATTTTCAACGCCGCTTTTTGTTTCGCGCGCGTCTTCCTCCGTCCCACCGATGTCGCTGTAGCGAAGCGTGACCAGTCGCGGCGGGCCGAGGGTTGGCAGCTGACTTAGTTTTCGCAGCGCTTCGCTGACGATTTTTTCGCCGTTAGGCCCGACATCCACCACTTCATCGCGCTCGGCATTGATGATGTAGAGGTGTTCTGCCACATCTTTTATGAAAGCCTCCTTGCGAGCCGCAGCTAATGCGTCCTGCGGATCCAGCAAAGCTTTCAAATCCTCTTTCACCCTTCCGAGCTCCGAGTAAGTATTGGTCTCCATTTCGGCGATGTCTGCGCTCTCCTCGCCGAGCAGCTTCACGAGTTCGGAGTGCCCCGCCAGCGACACGTTTTCCGTGAGCGGCGTGAACATAACGATCCGGTGAATCCTGTAAGGTTGTTTGCTCGGAAAATCTCTTGCCCGGTTGAGAAGGGTGCGCATCGCGAGCAGCCCACCCTTGCTGTGGGTCACGATCGTTATGGTCTTGTAATCCTCCTCCAGATGGGTCAGCAAGCGATCGAGCCTTGCTGCTTCGTCATCGAAGGCTGGCACATCGCCATAGAGCGCCGTCTTGAAGCCATAAAAGACGAAGTCGTAGTTCCGATTAAACCGCGGATCGTCCAGCAGGACCTTCAGGTTGCCCCAGGTGTTGACGTAATCCCCCATAAACCCGTGGACGAATACGATCACATCCTTCGCCTGAAAAACCTTGTGCCGCAGATGCAACAGCCTGCCCTTGTAATGCGGCTCATCGCAAAACCATCCTTTATCCTTTAGCCCAAGCCAGCTCAGCGTCGTCGCATCAGAGACCAGCGCGCCCTCCGGAAGCTTGTCATAATCGTTCGTGTACCATCGCCTGATACACTCTTTGATCGTCCAGAATCCGGTCAGAGCGACGATCACCATGAGGATGTAGCGATACCGCCGGCAAAGACGCCGATAAGAACAGATCCGGCGACATTCCCTGCAGCGGTACGATCGATCGTCAATCTCCGAGCAACAAGTCGGACATTTCATCACTCGTCATCCAAGGTTCTAACTTAATGAGTGTCCACTGGCGGTGTTGACTTCTCGCTTGCCGCCGCGGCTTCGCGCAGGTCCTTGATCATCGACTCGGAGTAATACTCCATTAAATTGTTATCGAGCATCCAACGGCCGAGCTCTGACCGCATCAGGTTCGGAAGCCAGGATCGTTTCCATCCGATGATCATTTGGTCGTTAGGCGAGAGAATCCCGCGGCTGCGCAGATCGTCCATTCGCGCATACAAGCTGAGAAAGATATAAACATAGTACGTCTGCCTGGTGAGCTCTTCCATTTGCTTTGTCCGGGCCGGCTCCGGGACATCCTTGAACTTTGCCTGGACGGCGTCATTTATATCCTTCCAGGCAAGGCCGACCATCGGGTTCTTGTCGACCACAAACTTGTTCATGTCGAAAATTGTGTCCTGGATCCGCTCCTGGGTGCTTTGCCGGATCTGCTCGACATTGGCCGCAAAATCTCGGGGTGGCGTGCCGATGCGATCAAAGAGCAACTCCTCGAAATGATCGAAGAAAGAGAAATCCTGTTGCGCGCCCATTTTCACCACGATGCTGTGGGCATACGCGGGATTTCTTACCCCGCTTTTTCTTTCCCGCGCGTCTTCCTGCGATCCGCCGATGTCATTGTAGCGAAGCGTGACCAACCGCGGTGCGCCCAGGGTTGGCAGTTGGCTTAGCATTCGGACCGTTTCGCTCACGATCTTTTCGCCGTTAGGGCCGACGTCCACCAGTCTGTCACCCTCGGCATTGATGATATAAATATGTTCCGCCACATTTTTTGAGAAAGCTTCTGCACGCGCCTTGCCTAACGGGTCCTGCGGATCAAGCAAAGTCTTTAAGTCCTTTTTCACACTGTTGAGCTTCAAGGAAGCGTTGGCCTGTATTTGCGCGATATCGGTGCTCTGCTTGCCGAGCAGCTTCACGAGGCCGGGCTGTCCCGTCAGCGACACGTTTTCGGTGAGCGGGGTGAACATGACGATCCGGTGAATCTTATGAGGTTGTTTTGCCGGAAAATCTTTTGCCCGGTCGAGCAGCGCACGCATCACGACCAGTCCGCCGTTGCTGTGGGTCACGATCGTAATGCTTTTGTAATCCTCTTCCAGATGCGTCAGCATGCGATCGAACCTGGCCGCTTCCGCCTCGAACGCCGGCATGTCCCGATGGAATGTTGTCTTGAAGCCGTAAAAGACGAAGTCGTAGTTCCGATTGAAGCGAGGATCGTCGAGCAAGACCTTCGGCTTGCCCCAGTCGCTGACGTAATCGCCGGTGAACCCGTGAACGAAAATGATTACGTCCTTGGCCTGAAAGACCTTATGCCGCAGATGCAACAGGGTGCCCTTGTAATGCGGCTCCTCACAAAACCATCCGTTGTCCTTCAGCCCAAGCCAGCTCAGCGTCGTCGCATCAGAGACTAGCGCGCCCTCCGGCAGCTTGTCATAATCGTTGGCGAACCATCGCCCGAAATACCCCTTGATCGTCCAGAATCCGATCAACCCGACGATCGCCAACACGATGTAACGATATCGCCAGCAAAGCCGCCGATAGGAACAGATTCGGTGGCATACCTTGCAGCGGTACGATCGATCATCAATCTCTGAGCAACAGGCCGGACAATTCATCGCTGGTCGCGGTCGGGCGATTCTCTAGGTTTCCTTTTTCCCTTGAAAGAATAATATCGGTCCCCGCCCCGTTGCATTAGACCTTGGTCCCATACTCTGGACCAGCACCGGTCGTTCAAGATAATATCGCTTGTCTTTCGCGGTCGATCCTTCAACTGGCGGCGACGCAATCAAGGAGGTCAAAATGCAAACAAAAGAAGTTATCGCCAGATCCCGGGAATCCGCCAAAAAATTTCTGCGCCGAGCGTGATGATGCTTGCCGTTGTCACCTGAGTCTTGTTCGGCAACCGCAGAAGCCTTCGTGGCCATGTTGTCGGAATCCTGATGGGGATCGCTTCGGGCGCGGCCATGCTGCCTTACACCGTGATCAAAGAAGCGAATCCAGTGGAGTCAGATGGCACAACGACCGGGGTGATCAACTTCATCACCAGTCGGGATTCAAACCGCTCCTCTATGGCATCGCGGCGGCCACCGTCTTGACGCCGTTCGTAGGAGAGACCGGTCCTGCGGTCCGCAAAGCATAACACGCCGCCTCCGCTAATGGCTCCTCCTACGCGTGTACGACGATCGTCGTATGGGCTGGCCGCAGCAGACCTGCTTATGATCAAGAATTCACCTCACTTTATTAATATGAAAATCGGAGCCATTCTCGCCATTTCCATCGGCCTCCTTGCAGCCTCGCAGGCCATGGAGAGGCCGTCTTTCCACACCAAGGGTTCTCCGACCGGTAAACCGACCGGCGCCCTCAAACCGGGCGAGTACTGGTGGCACCCTGAAATCTCGCCTCAGGGTCCGCTGATGATCCTTATCAGCACCCCGGAGCAAGAGATGCACGTTTATCGCAACGGAATTATGATCGGCCGCTCGACCGTGAGCACCGGTTCCAAAGGCCATGACACTCCTGGCGGCGTGTTCAGCATTCTGGAGAAGCAGTCAACATATCGCTCGAAGAAATACAATAACGCGCCGATGCCGTACATGCAGCGGCTGACCTGGACGGGCATTGCCATGCACTCCGGACAGCTTCCCGGCTACGCTGCCAGCCATGGTTGTGTCCGTCTACCGTATGATTTCTCCCAACTCCTCTTCTCCACCACGTCCGGTGGCGGAACGGTCATCATCGGTGACGGCAAGACACCGGTGCCGCGCCTCGCCTCAAATCCGGGGTTGCTACTCGCTCCCAAAGATTTCAACCCGGGCATGCTTCGTCCGCTCGCCAAGAATGACTACGACTGGCACCCGGAGCGAAGCCCAAAAGGCCCGATTACCATCGTCATTAGCTCAGCCGACAAGGCGATGTATGTCTATCGCAACGGCGATCCGATTGGACGGGCCGCCGTGGAAGTCAGCGGTAAAGGCCTAACCGGGCGTGATCGTCTCGGTAATCATGTGTTCACTATGCTCGAAGGAACCACTGGGCGGCCCAGCCGGTTCACGCCTAACCATGAAGAGGCGCGATGGATGCGCGTCACCAGCGAAGGCCATCCGGTCGATCCGGACGCTTTGGCCTCGCGGTTGCATTTTAGCCCCGAGTTTGCCGACAAGCTTGCACCGGAACTGAAACCCGGTACCACAGTGATTGTCACCGATCAGCAGGTCGTACGGAAACCAGTCACTCAGTCCGATGTGTTTGCTATGAATTGACCTTCTGCCGAGTCTCTGCTGATTTCGCGGAAGACCAAGATCCACCCAATGCGACTGTTTTTGGGAAAAGGAACAAGGGGGCAGTCCTTTGAGGGCGTGTTGCTCAAATCACACATTGCCGGAACAGAACGTTCTTGAGGGTTCAAATCACCCTGTCCGAAAATCAAAACGCTACGCAGGTCAATCTTTTGCGCCATTTTTCTTCGATTTCCCGAATGGCAGTTTGAGCAACACGCCCTTTAGACGCGACCCCGATCGCTGCGCCCCGGTTTTATTCAAGCGAAAGGAAGAAGGTTTTTGCTTCCTCTGGATTGCCCGGTACTCCACTCACACGAACCAGTCTGTACAAGAACTTTGTTGTCGAGGCAATGAATTGGCAGTCATACGATTCTGAACCATCAGGGCCACCTACCGTGATCACGTACAAATCATCTCGTTTAGCAACAGTGAGGTGCCTCGGCACATATGGGTTCGCAATGTCTTTGAGAGCGCGATCTGGCACCGAGAGTATTCGTCCACCCGTCCGAAGCTTTAGTGCACTTAGCATCGTCACGGGTCGATCATACTTCTTGGACAGCTTACCCCATCCAAATATGTACTCTGGCATCTTATGCCGCGCCCTTAACTCGGACTCGCGAAACCGTTTTGTTTCTATTTCGACTGTGAACGATTCCGTCCGTTTTCTCACCACTTCTTCGACTTGACCGGAAACGACGACTGCGACGTTGTCTATCGTTGCAATAGACACTTTTGGGTTTCCTTCTACAGTTATCCAATCGGGTGCTTCTGCGGCTGCGGCATTTAAGGCGATACAGAACAGAAGCGCTGATATCTTGATCGGCAGGTACATGTCCAGAGTAGTTGTTTGAAACTTAGGGTCCGACTGGGATTCCATACGGACGCCCAGCAACGCGATCAAATATCTTCAGAGTAGTGCCACCGTTATTTAGATTGCGATCCATAAGCTTCTTGATGTAATCCGCCCAGACCGGCTCGAGAGTGACGCAGCCGCGCGAATCGGGTCCTTTTCCGAGCGGCCCCCTAGGATGAATGAGAATCATGCCTTCATCATAGCCCGGACCAGCTCGACCGGGTTGATCGAGGTAATTTGGGTCGGAAACCGCAGGAGTTCCAGCCGGAAAGATGCCATCCTCACGCTTCGGTAGCACAAGGTAATCTCCCGGGCCAGGGCCTTGGCGATTCGGAGTAAATAAATTCACATTTGCCGGAGTGCTTCCCTGATACCTCCCATTCTCGAATACGTTCAAGATCCCAGACGAGCCGTTACCGCCATCTCTCTGGAGCACGAGTAAAGCATCCAATCCAAGCGGATCCCACAAATTGATCGGGTTGTTGAAGACGTAGTCATACAAATTTAGTCCCCCGTTCTCTCCGATGGGATCGCGGCTTAGCCATCTGCCGAGCGTAGCATTGTACGCGCGATAGAGCGAAAGATTCAGCCCGCTAGGCTGATGGGAATAATGTCCAGTGAAACCGAAGTCGACATTCATGCTGCCGTTGACTACGACCGAATTGCCCCAGGCGTCGTAGTCGTATTGCGCTTTCAAGGCACCGCTCGAATCAGTTACTTCGCGGATGCTCCCGAGGTGATCGCGAGAATAATAGTAGTTTCCGGCATCACTCCCTCCGATGCGTTGCTCGCCTTCGACAAAGAAGCGTTTGGTCACATTCGCGCCGGTGGAGTCGCGCTCTTCGGCGATCGTGTTGCCACTCCAGACAAAGGTCTTTGTGCTGGCGGGTGAGCCCGATGCCCACAGGCTCACCCGCAACTGCTGAGAACTGTCGTTGCCGCTGCCGCGCTGGGCCGCTTGAAAACTCAAGCTGTAGGTCCCGGCGGGCGCGCTCCATGTCTGCCAGAGCGTTCCATCTTTCTTGATGAAAGCAACCTGGTTGCCATCGGGCGCGTCCGGATTGCTGCTCGTCAGATCGCTGCCATTGACCGCCACGCCCGCGCTCCCCTGATAGCTCCAACTGGTATCGCTCGGGTCAACCACGTAGCCTCCCGGTTCCCCGCTTGCGTCCGGGGTCTCGAAGCTTCCGTCGGGCACCAGAGCGCCATCGAGGCCAACCGCGTCCACTAGCACGGTGTTGTCGCCGCCGTTCCGATTCAACCCTTGTAAAGTGATGGTGTAACCTCCAGTGGCCAGAGCAAACGGCGCGGTTGCAAAAGTGGCGTAATCGCCGCTCTCCGGCTGGACGGTCGCCGCAGCCACGCCATTGTATTCAGTAATTTTCACTCGTCGCCCGAGTCCATCATAAGCAAATTCCGTGCGGCTGCCGCTGCCCAGGTAATTGACGGCGCTCAGCCGGTTGGCAGCATCCCACTCAAACGTCTCGTTGTTGCCATCGTAGGTCATGTTGCCATTACCAAGGTAGGTGAGCGGCGACGGCCCGTAGGACGCACCAATCCCCGAACTCCTCGTCACGCTATCGAGCTGATTCAAATTGTTGGCCGTAAAAGCGTTCCCGCCGTGGCTGTGCGTCGCGGAAAACGTGGCGGCGAGACGGTTGCCCGCAGCGTCGTAGGCGTAATTAAATTTGGTGTTCGCCTGCGTAACGCTCTGCAATTGCCTGGCATCGTCATAAACAAATGAAAGATCGGTCTCAATGCCGCCAAGTGTCTTGTTCCAGGTTTGAATCTGCCCTTCGGGATCGTAGCTATAATCGTGACGCGAAAGATTGACTGATCCGCTGGTCAAATGCTGCAACGTTTGCAGGCGGCGATCGTTACTGTTGCCAAAATAGCTGTATTCCGCCTTTTGCCCGTTTGGATAATCGAGGGCGAGCACACGCGGGGTAACGCCGTCATAGGCGCGGGCGAAAGAACCGAGCGCATTGCTGGTCGTCCCGAGCCGGCCAAGCGTATCATAACCCATACTGGCGGTCGTGCCGTCAATATCCTGGCCGATCATTCGGCCCAGTTGGTCGTACGTATATGTGATGGTGTCGTCCGAAAACGGCCCATCGACCTGATACAATTGTCCCGCACCAAGCGTGCCTGACGAAACCGGGTAGTAGGAGTAAGTAGTCGTACCGATCCCGTCGGCCATGGATGTGATGCGATTGTAATATGGATCGTAAGTATAGCTCGCGTTGGGCGTCAGATGGAGCGCATTGGCATAGCTGATCTGCTGAATGTTGTTGTCGGCAAAATATTGATAGTTGGTCGTTTGACCCAGAGCATCGGTCATCGACTTCAACCGGCTGGTGGTGTTCTCGTAGGTGTATGTGATCGACGAATTGTCGGCAAACACTTTTGAAGTCAAGCGACTCTGCAAATCTCGATTGAACGTCGTCACGTTCCCATTGGGATCGGTGATCCCAATCAGGGCGCCACAGGTACACCATGCGTAAGAAGTGGTTTGTCCAAGCGGATCGGTCATCGAATCCATCTGCCGGTTGGCGGTATAATGGCGATACGTCCAGCGACCGACTCGGTCTTTGCTGGCGGACAAATCAAGGATGGTTAGCGGACCATTTCCGAAATCCTGGGCATATTGAAACTGCTGACTTGTGCCATCCGGATATGTGATCTGAGTCGGTCGATCGAGGTTGTCATAATCGGTGGTGACCGCATAGCTGTCCGCGTCGGTCACTGTCCGAACGCGGTTCAAGCTGTCGTAGGCAAAGGTTGTAACGGCGGCGCTGCCGTTAAATTGCGGGCTTGTAATCGAGGCGAGGTATCCTTCTGGCACCGTCCCGCCGTAGGCCAACGTGGTTGTTTCGTTCCGGGCATTCTGGCGGGTCAAGATCTGGCCATAGGCGTTGTAGGTAAAGATGGTCGGCTGGCCCGCGGCGTCGGTGTCGCTGAGCGGCTCGTGCTGCGAATTATAGCTAAACGAGCGCAAGAGCTCGTTGCTCGATCCGGTGGTCTGCCGAATCTCAAGCAGATCAATGTTGTTCGCGTCGTAGATCGAACTGACGACGCGGCCCATTGGGTCAGTCGCTTTCGTCGTCTTGCCGACCGCGTTGTATTCGAATTGGGAAAGCTGCGTGCTGCCGTCGTCAAGCACTCGAGCGATTTGCAAGGGGTTCGCGCTCGAACCGACATGCGTGGGGTTCGGCTGCCCGACGTAGGTGTACCAGACGCGATTTTCAAAGACTCGCTTTTCGCTCGATGGAATACCGGAAATAGATCCGTCGGCATTGTAGAGCCAATGGGTGATCTGCGCCTTGGTATAGTCGCCCGGGGCCTCTGCCATCGCCTTCTTGTCCCAATAGAAGGTATTTGCCGCGTCCAGGCCGGAGTTGCTGATGCCGGAAACATTCGGCACGGCGGGATCACTTGCGGCGATGCCCGGAGCATAGTCGCGATATTCCACCCGTTCTTTGCTCCCGAGCGGGTCGGTGATTTCGATCCACCGATTGGTTCCATTCATGCCGCTGGAAAATTGCGTCGTCCCGTAAGGCGTGGTGAGCGAGTCAATCGAGTCCGAGCCGCTGGCATACCCGAAATGGGATTGCATGCCTGCTTCATCGGTAATAACGGACAGCTGTCCCGAGAGGTACTGGAAGGTCGCGAACCTATGAAA
>JBOHXL010000192.1:0-7090 GCA_050736975.1 Chthoniobacterales bacterium
GACGCGACGATCGAAATCGCCAACGGCGTGCAATATCAGGCGTGGACATTCAACGGAACTGTCCCGGCCCCCATCCTGCATGTGCGCGAAGGACAAACCGTCCACGTCACGCTGGTCAACAAAGGGATGATGCAGCACTCGATCGATTTCCACGCCGCGCAGATAGACTGGAGCGTTGCTTATCGCTCGATCAATCCAGGGGAGACCTTGAAGTTCTCGTTTGTCGCACAGGTGCCGGGCGTATTCATCTACCATTGCGGAACGCCGCCCGTGTTGCAGCACATCGGCAACGGAATGTATGGAGCCATCATCGTGGATCCGCTCAAGCCACTGCCTCCGGCCGACGTCAGCTACGTTCTGGTGCAAGGCGAATGGTACACCCAGCAGGTAGAAGGCACGCTCATGACCGGCGATTATAATAAAATGATGGCCGTCACTCCGGACGAAGTCGTATTCAATGGCATCGCCTTTCAATACAAGGATAATCCACTTCAGGCGAAGGTCGGACAACGGGTTCGGCTCTACTTCGTCGATGCGGGACCGAACCTTTACAGCGCGTTTCACATCATTGGCGGAATGTTCGCAGCGGTTTATCCCGACGCGGATGCCAACCATGCGCTGACTGCCGTGTCCGTCTATACCGTCGCCCCGGGCCAAGGGGTCATTTTCGACGCGATCATGCCGCACCCGGGAAAGTATCCAATCGTCGACCACAGCATGCGAAACATGCAGATCGGTGCTGTTGGACTGCTTGAGATTACGCCATGAAGTCCGGCAGAACAAGAGCGGTCAGACTGGGGAGCGGACCCCGGGGTCAGCGGGTGAATCGTGCAAAAGTGAGTCTCAGCGAAATTAAGAACGCTGTTGACGCCTTGTCTGCCGATGAGCTGACGGAGCTGGGCGACGTTCATTCGCGAGCGGGACAATCATCTGGCCTCTACCTCCTCGGCGTAGCGTTGGGAATTTCTGCACGATTCACGCGCTGACCCTCGCGCTGACCCCTCTCCGCTCTCCTCATTTTCGCGTTCGAGTGGCACAATACCAACCGCGCCCAAGATCGACAATCGCGCCAGCCGGCGTTTCAGTTAAACCGATGCGAGTCAGCGCAATTGTCTCTCGATCTTTGTTTGATCAGATACACAGTATCCTGTGACCAAACCGACAGATGAAGTGCCGAATTTACAACAAAAAGAAGTCGGTTTTCGTCCAAGCGTTTTTTACAGGCGCGAACACCCTGACTATTTTTCTGACACAACTGAGGTCGCTGAGCCTGAGCTGCCCAAGGATTTACTGCTGTTCCACCTCGATCAATTAACCGCCACAAAAAAGGAGCGAGAGTTCGAGGATTTCTGTCGCCGCCTTTGTGAGCATGAAATCTGTCCCAATCTGCTGCCACAAACAGGACCCGTCGGCGGCGGCGACAGCAAAACTGAAAGTTCCACTTATCCCGTATCGCCCGAGCTCGCCCAGTATCGCTGGTGGATCGGTCACACTTTACCGACCCAAGAAGACTGGGCGTTCGCTTTTAGCGCAAAACGCGATTGGCGCACCAAAGTCAAAGATGACGTAGCTAAGATTGCGAGTCTTCCGCGACGATTTACGCGCGCCTATTTTATCACAAATCAGGCCGTCAAAGACAAAGCCCGCGCATTAACTACGAAGCACGGTCTTGACATTCGGATTCTGGATCGCAATTGGATTGCCGAACGCGTCGCAACAAACCACCACGAACGTTTAGCGGTTCAAGCGCTGGCACTCCAAGTCTCAGTTCCGCGTGAGCGACGGCAGGGACCACGGGATACGCGGCGAACCGAAGACCTCGAAGGCCTACTATCCAAACTTCGCAAATCGAAGCCAAGCAAAGCCGATGAGTATGCTCAGTCGCAAGAGTATCTGCGCGCAGCGAAGCTGGCGTCTTCGCTTGAGCGGCCGCGTGATGAAGTTGATGGCTTATTTCTTCGTGCGCGGGAACTCGCAATCGAATCCGGTCACGTGCCTGCGATCATTCGGACTCATTACCAGTATGCGTGGCGCTCTCACTTCTGGTACGATGATACGGGGACAACTGAACGCATTCTGGAGGTAATGCTGCCCTATTTGCCCGGACTTCAAGACGCGGAGCTCTGCGAATTGTTCAACAATCTTTGTTGGATCTTGGAAACCGCAAGCGCCGCCGGATTTTATTCGGTAGAGCCCGACGTTCTCCAGTCGCGCCGTGATCGCGTTACTACGGAGCTAAAGCGGCTCGCTAATGACTACAGCAGGCCGAACAATGCTCTTTACGCGGAAACAATCATCGCTTCCTCGGGACTGAGGCACTCCGTCAACAAACCCGAGGCTATGAAGAAACTTTTTGAGCAGCTTAGGGTATTGTTTCAGCGGGCGGAGCGGCTCGGTGCATATCCGATGCTGCAGTTCTTGGAAATGTGGGAGCGGATGGGTCAATTCTTCTGCGATTGGCCTGGTTACGCAGAACTACAGCACGAAATGCAGCGAATCACTGCTCAGCGCTTCGGTGATACCGAAGCGGGTCGACGACAGCTCAGTTATGGTTGGCAGCTTCTCGACAAACGAAAACATGCTGATGCTCTAAAAGAGTTATCACAGGCGAGATTTTTGCTGGCCAAGGAAGAAACTCTGGATGAAAGCATCGACGCCTCACTCGGATGTGCAATCGCCTACCGAGCCTTAGGGCATTTCTGGGCGGCACGAATGGAAGCAGTATCGGCCGCCCATGCTTCTTTATACTCCATCGAAAGGTTTCATGAGAATCCGGATCGAGGGCTATTTATCCTAATGCTAATTGCTTGGTTTGAAGTCGCGCTTGGGCGGATCGCGCCATTCCTAGCATGGCATCATTTTGCCAAGATTCTTTTACCCCGAGTAGCGAAATTCGGATTTGATACAACGACTCAACACGAGCAATTACAATTACAAGACGGGTGCCTAGCTTGCTTGCTACTGAAAGTGCCGCCGGGGGAAGTCCAGGAACTTCGCGACCTCGTGGACGTATTCGACCGGGTTGGACTCTTCATGAGTCGTGTAGCGCTTCTTTATGTCTGTGGCGATACGCAGCGCATACGGGATGAATTGCCTGACGAAATAAAAAGGGTGGAACCCGATTCCCCGGAAGAAATGATCTCAGGCTTGAAGAAGCAGCCCGCGTTTGATGAGGCGCCATCGAAGCTTTGCCGAGAGACCCGTGCGGTTTCCAGTTTCGAAGCAACTCTCCTGGGCATCACTTTCAGAGTTCGATGTCGTAACAGAATAGGACCGATTTTCATCGCCGAAAGCGTTCTGGGGATGATCGATGCGGCGTTTGCAACGGCCCGCTGGGAAAACTTCGCGTTCATTGTTGATGAAGTGCGTCTCTTCATAGACGAGACTAATGACGGCAGGAATCCGCCTTCGCTCGAGCCCATCCAACATACTGTGTTGGATGAAATAAATCAGACGTGGCGCGTCGATGTCGTGAAATGGATTCACGACCATTACAACGAATTTGAAGAATACCTCCACATGCTATCAGCGACATTGATTACCGCGACCACAATGGATCCGTGGGAAGATCTAAAAAATGAGCTGGGCCAATGGAAGAACACAGGAGTGTTTAATCGAGCGTTGATTGCGGCTCGGAACAGCATTGCGTTTTCCGATCTTCTTGGGACTGAACGTTATGACGTCAATTATTGGATTAAAGCCGCCGCTTCATCGGAGATTTAACGAAGCCAAATCGCTGGAGTATATCCGCGATCGCTATCGCGGAATGAAAGGTAAATTCGATTCTCAATTGGCTACATTACGCGCGGACAAGGCCTTCCTAGAACGATGCGCAAAACCCTATTTCGATGGGTACAAAGACTGGCATATCCTGAGCGCAGTCTTTAATCATTTGATGCGTCTCGAATCAATTCAGCGAAACATCGATCTAGGAACGAATGAAGGGCAGACAGCATACAAGCGCCTCGCCGACGAGGTAAAAGACTTAAGCTTTTCCGCTTCCGATTTTGACGGTCCAGAATGGGAGTTCGCATTCACGATGCATGCGGTCACATGTTTAGCCAGATACGGATTCGAGCAACGTACGGCGGCTATGAGACCAGAGTTAGCCGTTAATTTCTTGCGCGACCGAATGCGACACTTCGATCTCGATATCCCCCACCAACCGATGTTCGGCTTGCCGCTTGGCGACTGGCCGGAGGTTTAGCCACGCACGAGCGGAATTCTCTTTACTTCAGCCTGATTTCTTTCCGTGAAAGTATGCGTTCCGAAGCTTGGACCCTCATCATCTAACAGGGCGTCGACAACGGTCTCCGCTGTTTCAAGCGATGCCTCAAGCAACGGTCGATCATCTTGCTGTGCCATGACAAGGTTATAAGAAGCTGCTCAGCCAAAAATCTACGCCTCTGCGTAAACTTCGGAACCCTTTTCAACGAACTCTTTCGCTTTTTCTTCGAGTCCACGCTTAACAGCATTCTCTTCCATCAAACTTTGTTCGGCAGCATACTTCGCATTTGAGTTCAATCATGGTGCGATTCAATTCTTACGTGCGCGAGAGAGCAATCATCGGGTCGAGTTTCGCGGCGCGGCGCGCGGGCAAATAGCAGGCAAGAAACGCGACGACGATCAGCCGCGTAAAAAGGCTCCGCCTCACGCGGTCATCTAATCGTCGGGACATCTTGGATTAAAGCCACGTGAGCGGACGCTTTTTACGTGGTTACGTGCGCGAGAGAGCGATCACGGGGTCGAGCTTTGCCGCGCGGCGGGCTGGCAGGAAACAGGCAACCAGCGCCACGAAGAGGAGTAGCAACGGAATCGCCACGAACGTCGCCGGATCGTCCGGCCGCGCATGGAAAAGCCGCGTAAAAAGGCTTCGCCTCACGCGGTTGTGGGGGCGCAGCAATCGTTAGGTGCGCGAGAGCGCAATCACCGGGTCGAGTTTCGCCGCGCGACGCGCGGGCAGATAACATGCGATGAATGCAACAGCGAGGAGCAGGAACGAGATGCCGATGAACGTTGTTGGATCACTCGCGCCAACGCCGAAAAGCAGATTTGCGATCATGCGGGTGAGACCGAAGGCGCCGGCCAATCCGGCGACAACACCAATCGCGGCCAGCGTCATGCCCTGCCTGACGACCAGGCCGAGCACATCACTTCTCTGCGCACCAAGCGCCATGCGAATGCCGATTTCGTGAGTGCGCTGAGTGACCGAATAGGCCATGACGCCGTAAATGCCGATCGCCGCGAGGAGCAACGCCGCGATCGCGAAGACGGCAAAGAGCTGCATCGAAACACGCCGCGTGCCTAACGAGTCCGTGACGACGTCGTCCATGGTGCGGACGTTGTAGATGGGCTGATCCTTGTCGAGCGCCTGCACTTCGCGTCGCACGGTGGGAGCGAAGCCAGCCGGATCGCCGGCGGTTCGAATCACCAGTCCCATGAAATTCCACTGCGAGTCCTGGGCGTGCGGGACGTAGATTTGCATGCCGCCCTCTCCGGTGAGAGAACTCGTCTTTGTGTCGCCGACCACCCCGACGATTTCGCGCATGAATTTTTCATCGCGGCGCTGCCCTCGAAATGCTGACCAGATGCTGAGGCGTTTGCCGATCGCCGCGCTGGGCGAACGGAAGTAACGCTTCGCGGTGGTTTCGTTGATGATTACCACCTTCGGTCCGTCAGCATCGTCGCGCGGTTAGAAGGTGCGTCCGGCAAGCAACGGAATTTGGAGTGCGCGAAAATAATCGCCCGTGATGGTGGAGAACATCGCGTTTTTCGCTTCATCCACCGTGAGCGGCCGGCCTTCCGGAATAAACCCGCGTCCAATTCCATAAGCACTCGCGCTGAGCGGAAGATTGACGCTGGCTCCCGCCGCTTCCACGCCCGGCACCGCTTCCAGCCGTTCTGTCAGTTGTCGGAAAAATTCCAAGCACTGTTGGTCCTTTCTGTATTTCGGACCCTGCAACGAGAGCTGGGCGATGAGGACGTTGTGCGCATTGAAGCCGGGCCGAACCTCCTGCAGACGGAGGAAGCTCTTGATGAGCAATCCAGCCCCAACCAGCAGCATGAGCGAAAGGGCGACCTCACCGATCAAGAGGAGGCTGCGCGCGCTTGTCCGCCGATGTCCTTCGCCGCTGCGTCCGCCTTCTTTCAATGCGCTGGTGAGGTTGAGCTTCGAGGCCTGGAGCGCGGGGACGATGCCGGAGAGAATGCCGGTCAGCGCCGAGACGCCGAGAGCGAACGCCAGGACGCGATAATCAATCCCGACCTGTTCGAGTCGCGGTGCGCCTTCGGGCAACATCGACATCAGCAGATCGGTTAACCAGATGCTGAGGACGAGTCCCGCCGCCCCGCCGATCGCCGAGAGCAACACGCTTTCGGTGAGCATTTGCCTAACGACACGTCCGCGGCTCGCGCCCATCGCGGCCCGGATTGCAATCTCCTTTTGCCGCGCGGCGCCGCGGGCGAGGAGGAGATTGGCTACGTTGGCGCAGGCAATGAGGAGCACGAATCCAACCGCGCCGAGAAGCGCGAGGAGGGACGGCTTAACCTCGCGCACGAGCCGTTCGTGGAGCGTCGAAAGCAACACGTCCCAGCCCTTGTTCGTCTCGGGGAATTGCCGGGCGAGCCGCGCGTTGATGGCGCTGAGACGAGTTTGCGCCTCCTTCAGATCGATCCCGGGATTCAGACGCGCGATGGCCGACCAGACGCGGTTATCGCGCGGTTCGTCCCTGAGATTGACCGCGCTCGGCACCCAAACCTGGGTTTGCTCCGGATATTCGAAGCCCGCCGGCATCACCCCGATGATGGTCATCGGACTCCCGCTGATCTGAACTTTTTTCCCGACAATGTTCGGATCGGAACCGAAACGACGTTTCCACAAGCCGTGGCTGATGATCGCGACGGTTTGCGGCCACCCTTTGTCGTCTTCGCGAACGAACGTTCGCCCGAGAATAGGCTGGACGCCGAGCACGGAGAAGAACCCGGCCGTCACGCCGGCGCGCGGCACGCGTTCCGGCTCTGATCCATCCGCGCCAAGATTGGCGGTCCCGGTCCAGAAGGCGGCGGCGCTGACAAAGAGATCGGTTTGTTG
>JBOHXL010000193.1:0-10420 GCA_050736975.1 Chthoniobacterales bacterium
GGGCAAGATTGTTTCCGATGAAACTGGAATCGCAGCGACGATGCGACGGACCCTTGGACAAAGCGTGGCCGCGCTGGCCTGGAGTGTGCGGATGATGGGCGTCGCACTAGCCTTCCTCGCCCCGTGGGCGCTCGGGCTCGGGTTGGTTGCATGGCTGGCCGTGCACTTCGCGAAACGGCGCGGGTAAGGCCGTACCAGCGCGCCGAATTACCTTGGGGGTAGCGCACGCGCCTTGCGTCTGGTCAACCGCGCCCCCCGGCGGTCGCGAACTTTTTTCCCAGTGCTGAACCAGGACAAAGATTGTCTTGGTGAGACACCAAAACCAGCACGCGAGACGCCTGCGCTACCCAGACTGCAGAGTGCAGCGCCAGAGTTCAGAGCGAACCATTTCGTTAGGGGAGAGGACTTCCCTTGCGAGGATAAAGCCTTTGGCTTGGAGAAACGGCCGGTAGTCGACCAGGCGACGCGCTTCGATTCCGGCCGCAGCGCGAAAGAAGAAATACATGAACGCGATCAGGAAACGCGCATGCAGGCGACGCCAGCCGCACTTCGGTTCACAAAAGTCCGCCACCAGCCAGTAAGCGGCCGGAGTCGCCGCACAAGCCAGCCTGTCAATCAAAGTCGAAAGTGCTTTCTCATCGAAACAGTCGAGAAAGAAGTGCGTCACGATAAGATCGTGGGTTCCCGGCTTGAGCGCCGTATCCTGCACATTTGCATGGATGAAATGGAGCTGAGCGGCGTTCACCCGTTGCCGCGCCAGCTCGATCATTCGAGCGCTCGCCTCGACGCAATCGACCAACGCAGTGGGATGCGCCCTAACGAACTCAGCGAGGAACCGTCCGTTTCCTTCGCCCAGGACGAGGACACGCCGCGGACGAGGAATCTCCCTCAGGAACGCGATCCGCGCCTCCTGCAGTTGATTCCCGAAAACCAGCGTCTCGAGCCAGCGATAATGCCGCGCGACGCGGTCGAAATTCACCGCAGGGAAAAGAAGAGGACGACGAGCGGCGTGAGGAGGACGAGGTCCGCCAGAGCGGTGCGATTATCGCGCGGCAGATGACCGGAAAGATTCAGCCTGACGAGCAGGAACGCACTTCCCGCAAGGCAAAGCCAGAGCGGAAAAGTAAAGCGCCAGAAAACGCCGAAACCGAGCGCCACGAAGGCGAGGCCATAGCCAATCGTTTTCAAAGCGCGCGCGGCCATCGGCCATCCCGTCATGAAGGTGGATTTGCCTTGCGCGGCATCGAGCTCTCGTTCCCAAGCGGCGATCGAAAGGCAGTTGAAGGTGCAGAGGATGGCAAAGAGAAGCACTGCGACGGCGAAGGAAGCGGTCAGTCCAGGCAGTTGCCCAACCACGCCGAGGGTAGTGCCAGCGGCAAAGAGGGTGCCGATGGCCTTTTCCTTCATCGGAAGCGGGCGCCACTTCCCGCCTAACGAATGGTTAATGAAGAGATAAAGCGCGCAGAGCGCCGCGAGAGTGCCGCCGAGGAGGAGCATTTGCAGATCGAGGCTGCGCAAGGCAACGGAAGCGTCGAGAAAGAAAATAATCACGATCGCCACCCACCACCCGATCATGTGTTCGCGGCAAAAACGATGACGCCGCGAGATTGGCACGGTGGGCGGCAGCTGGATCGTGTCCGCGAAACGATCGCCGAGGTAAATCAACCAGGCGGTGAGAAAAAGGAGGGCGCGCAAAGCGAAATCGAGGTGCGCGCCGAAAGTGCGGGCAAAAAGCCACTGCCACGCGACGGCGACGATCGGCGCGTCAAGGCAAACAAGATTCAACCAAAGGACCGGCGGATAAGGGACGCGGCCTGCGACTGAAGAAAGCGGCTCAGTCACCAATCCAGGCGCATCGGGCATCGCCGAACCTATCCAGCGTCGCCGGCCTCCGCAATCGGACGATCCGCCAGGGCGTCCGGCCGCTCGCAAAGCATGGAGCGAACCCTATGTGCATTGCGTCCTGCGGTGCAATCCCTCTTGCCCGGCTCGTGGTTCGGTCATAAAATTTCAGTAGAGGCGTCGTCGTTAGGCGAGCGCCTAACCTGATGATCCTTGGAGGGGTAACAATGAAGACTGAAAACGGAATCCCGATGAATAATCCCGCGGTCGCGGGACTTCCGAAGCACCTGCTCCAGTTCGCGGTCGACCAGCGCTACGACGAATACACTCCGATCGATCACGCGGTCTGGCGTTTCATCATGCGGCAGAACATTTTTTTCCTGAAGGAATACGCGCACAAGGTTTATTTCCAGGGCCTGCTCGAAACCGGCATTTCTTTCGAGCGCATTCCGCGGATCAGCGAAATGAACGACATCCTGGGCCAGATCGGCTGGGGCGCCGTGGCGGTGGACGGGTTTATTCCGCCGGCGGCGTTCATGGAATTCCAGGCCTACAAGGTTTTGGTGATCGCGTGTGACATGCGGCAGGTGCACCACATCGAATACACGCCCGCGCCGGACATCGTGCACGAAGCGGCTGGACACGCGCCGATCATCGTCGATCGCGAATATTCCAATTACCTGCAGCGATTCGGCGAAGTGGGCGCCAAGGCAATGTCGTCGCGGAAGGATTTCGAGCTTTACGAAGCGATCCGGCATCTCTCGATCCTGAAGGAACAACCGGATTCCGATCCGAAGGAAGTCGAGGAAGCGACGCGCAAAGTCGAGCACGGGCAGAAGAACCTGGGCAACCCGTCGGAAATGGCTCTGCTTTCCCGGCTGCATTGGTGGACGGTGGAATACGGACTCATTGGCACGATGGAGAATCCGAAAATCTACGGCGCGGGCCTCCTTTCCTCGATCGGCGAATCGGTCAGCTGCCTCGAAACGGCGGTGAAGAAGATTCCGTACTCGATCGAGGCCGCGCAGACCGCGTTCGATATCACGACGAAGCAGCCGCAGCTTTTTGTCTGCCGCGATTTTCATCATCTGAGCGATGTGCTGGAGGATTTTGCGAGCAGGATGGCGTTCCGAGTCGGCGGCCTGGAGGGCATCAACAAAGCGATCGAGTGCAAAAACGTGGCGACCTGCCAGTACGCGTCGGGGTTGCAGGTCTCGGGCGTTTTCACCGATGTGCTGGCGGATTCGAATGGCCGGCCGTTTTACCTTCGGAGCACCGGGCCGAGCGCGCTCGCTTTCCAAAACAAGGAACTCGCGGGACACGGTCGCGACTATCACAAGGACGGTTTTGGTTCACCGATCGGGACTTGGAAGGAAACGGAGCTGCGCGAAGGGAAAACGGTGCGCTTGGAGTTCGAAAGTGGCGTCACAGTCGAGGGCAAAGTCGAGAAGTTGCTGCGCCGCGACGGCAAGCTGCTGCTGGTTTCGTTTTCAAATTGCACCGCCAAAGTGGGCGACCGGACTCTCTTCGATCCGGCTTGGGGAACCTATGACATGGCAGTGGGCGAGAGGATTGTTTCGGTTTTCAATGGCGCCGCGGACAACGACGCCTACAACCAGGTCGCGCTCATTCCGAAAGAGCGCACGATCAAGCATCCATCGGACGCGAAGCGGAGAAAGCTCGAGAACCTGTATCAGCAGGTGCGTGACATTCGCGCGCGCAAGACCGGCTATGAAAGACTGGGTGAGATTTGGGAAACGCAAAGGGCCGAACACCCGGACGACTGGCTGCTCTCGATGGAGATTTATGAAATCCTCGATGAAACCGAAGCGCAGTCCGAGTTGAAAAAAAAGGTCAGGACTTTCCTCGAGGAGAAGAAGGCAAAGACGAAGGATCTCTCCACCTTGATCAGCTGGGGTTTTCGCCTCGTGGAATATCACAAGCAAGGCATCCACGCTGCGGTCTGAGTACTGCGGCAGCGCCGATTTCACAACGCCGTTCTCACAATTCAAAACGCACGCGACAGGAAGATCGCGAAGGCAACGGGCGGGGAGGCGCCGTCTATTTCTCGTGTTCTCTCTTCGAAAAATCAGCGCCTTCGGTTTGCGCAACGCTCGTCGTTTGGCAGTCCAGCCAAGGCAGGCTATTTTTCAATCCATGAAGTTGACCGCGTCGCTCGCTTTGTTCCTCCTCGCTCTTTTCCAGAGCGGATGCGCAATCGGGCCGTCGATCGATGAGCAAACGCGTGAGCAGACCCAGCAACAGCAAGTCGAAAAGCGCAGTGATGCGTTCGCGCGAGGCTTGCCGCAGTAAGCAGGACGACCTTCGTCACTCCAGTTGAAAGTGCCCCCGGGGCACGCCATACAGTTCAATGACCAATAATTTGATGGCCCGGCGTTTGATTCGACTGGGCGCGCTTTTTCTGATCGGTGACGGAGTCATGGGACTTTTGAAACCACGCTGGCATTCGCTCCTCTGGCACTTCGGCCCGCAATTGGCGCGCGCGGCGACCGAGGAACTCGCCGACCACCCCAACACCGCACGGGCCATCTATCTTGCGGAAGCAGCGGTCGGAGTGGCCCTGGCGGCCTCCCAGACTCCCGAAGTTGACTAGGACTCGACGATCGCTGGCGGTGCAGGATGCATCTCCTTCGTGGCGCTCCCCAAACGCCCGATCTTAGGCTCGGGAGCGAAATCGGCCTCCGCTTCCGGCGGCCTCTTTTACCGGTTATGAGCTAGCTCTCCACCCGCTGGGGCTCATTCTCTTATCGCAACCCGGTGTCGCATTCCCAATGAACGCTCGTCATCTTGCCGCGGCTGACATTCACCTCAAAGGGGCCATAGAAGCCGAGCGCGCTGTGGTAATCCTTGCGAGTAACGGTGTAATGGCCCGACTCCACTAATACTCGAAAATGGCCGCGCCCGTCGGTCTGAAACGACGTCACAACGCGATCCTTCTGTTTCATTTCGAAAGCCATGTTTGTGAGCGGCTGAGAACTGGCTGACCCCTGCCTCGTCGGTCCGCCCTGCGCCGGGCCAGCGGAAATTGTTCCTTCGATTCCTGTGCTGCTCTCGGGCGTCGAATCCGGTTTCGCCTGCGCCGACGCCAGGCAAGGCAGGACAATCAGGAGAGCCAAAAACAGAGACATAAATTTGTTCATCAGAAGGATCTCCATCCCATGATTGGATTGAGCTCCGCCCACCCCGGTGTGCACGATACCTGAAGGTCGCATATCCTCAGCGGAAAGCGACTCTCCCGCAGCCGCAGAGCGGCTCGCCCAAGGCCCGCGGACCGGCTAGTCGCGAATCCCGCGCTTGAGTTCCCAAACCCTGAGAGCCGCCAGAATTAGACGCTTCGTTCGTGCCATCGTGCCGATGGCTGGCAGCATCGGCTCTTCCGAAATCTCGATCTCCGATTGCCGCGACCGCCCCGTTCGACGTCGCCTTCCACGCTTCCGCACCGATCGGCGAGGCGCTTCCCGATCTTGAAACGCTGTTTGCAAGGATTCAGACGAATTCATGTTACCGCTCAGGCAGAATTTCGACGATTTCGAGCACTGCTCATACATCAGATTATCCGCACCTCCTCTTGGAGAAAGGTTCAGACATCATTGTTACAATCGCGTGGCACCCGCGGAGCAGTTTGGTTAATTCTTCGACGGCGGCTCCGACGGCATGTCTTTCGCCCGTTATCGCGATTCGTCGCCTGGGATCGCGGGCGTTCTTCGCCGTCACTCGTGAAAACCCCGCTTTAGCTCCCAGACTCGTAAAGCCGCCATCACCAGCTTGCGCGTGCGAGCCAACGTGCCGGGGGCCGAATGCTCCTTTCCTGCCCTGGACACGTTTGGCGTCAAAGAACCATTCGCCTGGCAGCGAAGTCCATTTTGCGGCAATCGGCACGAGCGCTTTTTTCGGCCGACGACTTTTTTGAAGTCCGTCTTGCGCGGATCCATGAGAAATTCACCTTTAGCAGCTTGCAAGCCAACCTGGAGTTTCGCGTACCTCCCGGATGCGGCCGCTTCGCCGCTTTCCGTCATCAAACCGATGGGAGCGAGTCGGCTGATAAGCGGAGAGAATTAGCAGATTCTCTTCTGCGGACCTACGCGGCCTGCGCGAGCGTGGATCAGTTTCGGGACCGTTTGGTGCAAATTCGGGCCGCAAAACAGAACCAGCGTTCCTTGAATCCACCTTATCAAGGGCATGGTATTTGCTGGTATTTATAGTGCATCTACAACACGTCGCCAGACTGATTAGCTTAAACAATACACAATCCCATGACTACGATATTGCCGCCGCCTCTCTTCCCTGAAACGCCGTCCGCCGCCTCCCATCTAGTTGCCACCCTGCTCGAACCATTATTTCTCGTCGCGACCTGTCTTTTCTGGGCCGTCGTGCTGCCCATGACCGGGCTCTTCTGTACTGGCGTGGCAACCTACGATTACATCGCTGCGCTCACCGCCAAAGAGTTTCGCCTTCCGCACTTGCGGACCGCGGCGTCGAATCCGCTGGTGATCCGCAAGGTATGCCGGCCGATCGAGCCGACCGCCCCGGCATCCGCAGCCAGTCACGCTGCGCAGGCGTAATCGCGCCCAACGCGGCGCGCTACAAGCGCGAACGGGAGACGAAGCCCTCCCGCAGAAGAAGGCGATCGCCCAAGAGAAGGCTTGAGCATTCGCGATTGCAGCCGACCCGGGTAATTTTGCCACGGATGGTTGTTCAAAAGCGAATGCGGGGATCGAACGGAAAAAAAACGGGTATCCGGCGAAACCGGGTGGAATAACGGAGGATAAATGGCGAGCGAAAAGGACGGCCCGAAGGACAAAGAAAAGAAAGAGCGGAAACTGGAAATTCGCGATCTGAAGCCGAAGAAGGAAATTAAGGGCGGCGCGACAAAACCGGGCGCCGGCGAGAAGCAGGCCTCGGGCGGGAGGCGAGAAATGGACTTCATGGGATGGGAGTAGGCCGGCGTTCCTGCATGGAAGCCAGTTGCGCTTTGCGAGTGACTGATTCGGGCGGAAAAGTCATCATCATCTTCCATGCGCTACGACGTTGCCGTGGCTGGGCTTGGAGGAATGGGAAGCGCGGTCCTCGCGGAGTGCGCCTGCCGGGGCGCTTCTACGGTTGGCCTGGAAAGGTTTCTCCGCGCACACGATCTGGGCTCATCGGGTGGGAAGAGCCGGATGATCCGCAAGGCGTATTTCGAAGACCCGGCTTATGTGCCCCTGCTCTTGCGCGCCTATGAGAAATGGCACGAGCTCGAGCGGGTCACCGGTGCAAAGCTGCTCCGGATTACCGGTCTTCTCATGGTGGGCCACGAAGCGGCGGAAGTGATTGCTGGCGCCTGTCGGGCGGCGCGAGAACATCAGCTTCCGCTCGAATCGCTGAGTGCGGGACAGCTTCGGGCGCGCTACCCGATGCTCCGAGTGCAGGCGGACGAAATGGGTCTTTATGAACCCGACGGCGGCGTCCTCGATCCCGAGCGAGCAGTGGAAGCGCAGTTGAATCGAGCGGCGGCCGCAGGGGCGCAAATGCATTTCGGAACCGGGATGCAAAGTTGGGACGCGACCGGCAACGGCTTCGTCGTCAGACTGAGCGATGGAACAGCAATCGAGAGTGCGGCACTTGTCTTGTCGTTAGGCCCGTGGTTCCAGGACGCGATGGCCGGCCTGGGAGTGGCGATTCGCGTGCAGCGCAACGTCCAGGCCTGGTTCACGCCCGCGACGGATGAATATGCCGCCGGTCGTTTCCCGCCGTTTCTCCTCGATCGGCGAGGTCTGCCGGCGCCGCTTTATGGCTTCCCTGATTTTGGCGATGGAGTGAAAGCCGCTTTTCATTCTCATGGAGACTTGAGCGCTCCGGATGCAGTCATTCGCGAGGTCGATTCGAAGCGCGACATCGAGCCGATCGTTCAAGCCATGGACCAGTGGATGCCGGGCGCGGCCAAGACTTTCCACGCCGCCAAGCCGTGCCCCTACTCGCTCACACCTGATGGTCATTTTGTGGTCGACCGGCATCCGCAGCACCCGCGCCTCGTCCTCTGCGGCGGCTTCTCCGGCCACGGCTTCAAGTTCGCGCCCGTAATCGGAGAGATCGGAGCCGACCTTGCGCTGCAGGGAGCAACCAGCCACGACATCGGCTTTCTCTCGCTGCGCCGATTCGCGAGGGCAGACGACTCAGGCTAGAAGTTGCCATGGCCAGCAAAGCGCAATTCGCCTCCGAGCAATCGGAGACGGGAGAATTCCAACGTCAGGAGGACGCCTTTCGCGATTGGATTTCGAACGACGGTTCGACTTCTTATCCGGCCGAGGCAGATCGTTATCACCTTTACGTCTCTCTCGCCTGCCCCTGGGCCAGCCGCACGATCATCGCCAGGCATTTGCAGGGCTTGGAGAACGTCACCGGCATGACGGTGGTCGACCCGGTGCGCGACGAACGCGGCTGGGCCTTCCGCGATGGCCCGGGCTACAGTCGCGACCCGGTCAATGGTTTTTCTTTTCTCGCCGAAGCCTACCACGCGACCGAACCCGCTTTTGAGGGCCGCGTGACCGTCCCTGTTCTTTGGGACAAACAAACGCGCCGCATCGTCAACAATTCCGAGGACGACATCTGCCGGATGTTTGCTCGCGCTTTTCCAAGGCTGGCGGGACGCGACGCGCAACTTTTTCCGGACGATATCGCGCATGAACAAGCGAAGCTTTCGCAATTCATTTACGAGAAAGTGAACAACGGCGTTTACCGCGCCGGTTTCGCCACTCGTCAGCACGCCTACGAACGTGCCGCTCGCCTGCTCTTCGCCGCGCTCGATGAACTGGAGACGCGCCTAACGACGAGCCGATATCTTTTTGGCAACCGGATTGTCGAATCGGATTGGCGGCTCTTCTGCACCCTCATCCGCTTCGACGTGGTTTACTACATCCATTTCAAGTGCAGCCTGCGCCGTATCCTCGAGTACCCGAACCTGCAAGGTTACCTCATCGATCTCTACCAGCTGCCCGGCATCGCGCAGACGGTCAACTTCGAGCACATCAAACATCACTACTACATGACCCACGACGCGATTAACCCGACGCGTCTCGTCCCAATCGGTCCCGTCCTCGATCTCACCCGTCCCCACGGCCGCGAGAAACTCCTCCGACCCTGATAAGAGCGGCGAAACAGTCCCCGCAGACCCGGTTCAATGAGGCGGGCGCGGCGCGCCTCGTCACACGAGTTTGACCGCCTAACTATTCCTGATTGACGCCGCGCCATCGGCCCGCTAAAACGCGAGCCATGGCCAACATCCAAGTCAATCGCGGCGAGACCAAGCTCGGCAATTTTTCGGAAGAAGAAATCAGGGAAGGCCTGAAATCGGGTCGATTTGCGCCGACCGATCTCGGCTGGCGCGAAGGCATGCCCGCCTGGTTGCCACTCGCGCAATTCCCAGAGTTTGCCACCCCGGGCGCGCTGGCGCCAGCGGAGGTATCAGTCCCACAAAGTGGCTTGCCCTGGGACCGCCGCCGGGAACTCGGCCTTCTCCCGGCGTTTATCGAAACGCTCAAGCTCGTTCTCCTCAATCCGACTGCAGCCTTTGGCGCCATGAAACCGGAGGGCGGGCTGGGCGAGCCGCTTATCTACGCGGTGATCGGCTCCAGCTTTGGTTTTCTCTTCTATTTCATCTTCAGCATGTTCTTTAGTTCGTTAGGTTTCATGAGAGATCACAACCCGCTCGCCGGTTTCATCGGCTTCGGCATCGGCGGCATTTTCATGCTCGTCTTCATTCCGTTCGCTGTCGTCCTTGGGCTCTTCATCGGGTCAGGCATCGTCCATCTCTGCCTCATGCTGGTCGGTGGAGCGAAGCGAAGCTATGAGACGACTTTTCGCGTTCTCTGCTACTCGGCCGGGTCGGCCTATCCGCTCATGATCATCCCGATTTGCGGCGGGTTCATTTCAGGGATCTGGTGCCTTGTAGTGGAATGCATCGGGCTGGGCCGCGCTCATGAAACGACCACCGGCAAGGCTCTCCTCGCGGTTTTCCTGCCAATCGTTGTTTGCTGCGGCGGCTGGGTTCTTCTCGCCGTGATGTTTGGCAGCATCGGCGCTTTGATGGGTCATCACCACTAACCGCGCCCGATGCAGTTCTCGCGCCGCCAGCTTGCGCCACAGGAGGTCGATCATGAACTCCTTTGGCTGCTAGTTTCGTTAGGCACATTTGCCGGGCTCGCAGTCTGGCTCACGACCGGCCTGCCCACGCCGCACTGCGCCTTCCGTGGCCTCACCGGCCTGCCTTGTGCGACCTGCGGCGCTACCCGGGCGGCCTGGCAATTTCTCCACGGTCACTTCAACACGTCCTTCCTTTTCAATCCCCTCGCGTTTCTCACTTTTTGCGGGATCATCGTTTTTGATCTCTATGCCCTGGCGGTTCTGCTTTTGCGCGCGCCGCGAGTGCGGCTCGGTCACGTTTCGCCCACCGAAAAATTTGTGGCCCGGAGCGTCGCAGTCGCACTTCTCGCTGGAAACTGGCTCTACCTGCTGGCGGCCCGTCCTTTCTAGGAGACTTCTAAATCAATCCACAGACTTCACAGATGGACAGGGATTTGAG
>JBOHXL010000194.1:0-3609 GCA_050736975.1 Chthoniobacterales bacterium
GCCCGGGATCGATCACGACCGTGGAAAACGAAGCCGCCGCCAACGTTGCCGAAGCCACGAAGAACGCCGCCGCGCCGATCAGGTATTCGAGAACGTTAGTTGAAGAAATCTTCATCGGCGTGGGCTAGTAGACGTATTTCTCCGCCGGCGCTGCTATTCTCGAGACGGAGACGGCCTCGATCACTGGCTCCGGCGTCCCGCCGTAATCGATCCCATCGGGACTCGGACCTTTCGGACGCGGGCGGTAATGCACTTTGCCGACCACTTTTAGCCAGCTTGTCGGGCGCAAGTGTGCCGGCTTTTTCGTCGCCTGGATCTTGAGCGCGGCCGGTATCATGTCCGCGGCGCAGCAGACCATCACCAGCCTGACGAGCATAAAAGAGTTACCCTTTAGCTCCTGCTTCGCCACGCCATTCTTCGAGATTAGATATTGGCCGATGATTTCGATCCGCTTTCCCTCGAAATCTTTGCGCGTGAACGGTTCCTGGGCGGCATAGAGCAGATCGGTTACCTGTACCGGAATGTTCCCGGATTTGTTAGGCTGGAGCGCCGGATTCTCATACGTGCCTGGGCTCGGCCCCGGCGGCGCATTTTCGTTTCCGCCCGTCTGCGTCGGCAGGCCAGGCTCTGGCATCGTTTCCTGCGCTGCCTCCTCCAACTGCTTGTCGATTGATTGCTGTGAATCTTGTTTCAGCGCCGCGCCCGCGCGAGCGATCGATTGCTGCATCACCGCAGCCTTTCCTGGCAAGGATAACGACGGCGCCGAAGCGGGCGGTGGGCCGGCATGGGCAAACCTGCTGCCCACCCCCGGCAGGCTGCGGATGTCTTCGACCAGACCCCGCCGCTCGATCAGGCCGGCGCCGTAACTGTCCGGCGAAACTTTTGCCGCTAGAGCGACCGGAACGATGAGAAGAAAAAAAGCGAGAACACTGCCAGGTGTTAATCCACCATGCGTATGTCCTTCCTCTTCGTGGTCGTGATCACAAGTCTCTTCGGGAAATACTCCCACACATACCGCGGTGATAACGAGCAGAATTCCGGTCACCAGAACCAGGGGCCGAAACATGGGATGAAGAAAGGAAGCGAGTCGGCCGCTGAAGTAGAAGTAACTCAGGATAGCTCCCCATTCCAAAAGGGTGAGCGAAGGCAAAGCGCGGCTAAGTATTTTCATCGGAGCAAAGGAACGAGCCAAATGGCGAGGGTCGCGATCACGAGGAAGAGCGCGATCGCGAGAGAGAAAGTGAGCCGCCTGGTGA
The DNA here is from genome assembly GCA_050736975.1 of Chthoniobacterales bacterium. Taxonomy (GTDB): domain Bacteria; phylum Verrucomicrobiota; class Verrucomicrobiia; order Chthoniobacterales; family UBA10450; genus Palsa-1392. The sequence continues at coordinate 1,257 of JBOHXL010000194.1, forward strand.
AGACCAGGCCGTACATGAAGAGAAGCTTCAGATCCATCATCGGGCCGAAGACCATGAAGGCGAGCTTGGCGCTGGCCGGGAAGGTGAGAAAATTCGCCGCGATAAAAGCGTCCGAAGTGCTGCAAAGCGAGAGCAGCAATGCCAGCACCATCAGGCTGAGGGTGGCGAAAAGGTGATGAGTCGCGAGCGGAAGAAGAACATGGCGATCGACCGCCGTATTAAAGACGCTGGCGATGGCCGCGCCAATAATGAGATAGAAGCCGACATCGAGGAAATCGAAGGCCGCGCACCGAATCGCGCCGATCATCTTGCCGCCAAAAGTCTTCTCAGAGTGCGCTTCATCGTGCAGCTCGAGGATCGTTTCCGGAGCGATCAGCGGGAACGCAACGACTTCACTCGTCAGGCCGCCGGCCGCGGCCAAGACCGGTTCCCCGACCCGGCGCGGTTCGGATCGCCGTGCTCCAGCGTTTGAAAGCGAGGCGAGCATGCGCCGATTCAAGACCTCGGTTATCGGGATGCGCTCAACGATCAGGCCGAACACCACCGCCACGGCAAAGCCCAGCATCAACCGAAGCGAAGTCATCGCCCCGGGATGTTGACCGCGAAAAGCCGCAAACGTACTGAGCGCCACGATCGGGTTCACGATCGGCGCCGCCAGGAGATAGGTGAGTCCACAGGATACCGGAAGCCCTTTGCGAATGAGCCGGCGAATCACCGGGACGACCCCGCATTCGCACATCGGAAAAATCACCCCCAGCAATCCACTGAGCGCGACGGCTGCCGTCCGATTCCTTGGCAGCAACGACTCGATCCGTTGCGCCGGAACGAAAGCATCGATCACTCCCGAGAGCAGCGTCCCGATAAACATGAAGGGCACGCCTTCAAACAGGATGCTGAGGAAAGAGATCGAAAAGTCTTGAAGATTAAAATGAAACCAACTCACCTGACATTCGCGGAAATTCAGAAAACACTGGCAGCCCAAAGGCAGCTGCACGGACGAAGGCATCCGGCGAGTTACACAGACGAACGAATCAGGCTGGCTAACCCGCCAGTTAACGCAGAGTTAGGCGAGAGCGGGCGGAGCGTGCTCGAAGACGCGAGCACAAAGAAAGATCGACGCGATCTCGCAGGATTGATCCGGAGCGAGCGCGACAAATTCCGGGGCAGGATCAAACTCGGGCGCAAGGACCGGCGCGACCGTCGTGCCATCGGTGCCACCGGAGTGCAGCACGGTTACCACGCATTCGTGGTGTTCACTACCAGCGTCGGGGTGGAGACGCTCGTGCAACCACGGCGAAGCCGTCATCGCGAGCCCGAGAAGGAACTGGGAAGCAAGCGCGAGAATGAGCGCCCGCCGCAATACCGCCCGCTCACGAAAACCGTGCACGGCCCCGATTGTAGATTTGATCCGCCTCATCGTCAACTGCATCAGCGGGGCGGATGATGAATTCGGAACAAACGCTGAGGCCGATGCGCGTTCGAGCCCCGTAGGCTCCGGGGTTTTGTAATACAAAAAGTATTCGTTAAGCGAAAGTTACCCGTCGTCGATCCGAAGTGTTAATGTTTCGGCCACGCACGGAGCGCGATTTGCGCGACGTGATGAAGTTGATCACGAGTTGCGCCGCTAGCTAACTGGACCGCCATTCCACGCACGACTGTCATCACGTAGCGGGCCAGTTCGGCTGGGTCAGTGTTTTTCGGAAGATCGCCTTCGCGTTTTGCTCGTTGAAGGCGGCAACGCAATGCAACGTCCCTCGCCGTCCGCCGCGCCGCCACTTCCTTCCGAGCCGACGCACTTCCGCACGCCAACGCGCCTTGAACCAAGAGACATCCAGGTGGAGCCCTGCGATTTTCCGCCATCCTGGCCGTGCCGAAGAATATTTGTTCGACTACGTCCCGCGCCTTTGCTGCCGCCAGAGCTTTGCCGAAAAAAGCAACCGGCCCGTCTATGTATCGGTCGAGAACTTTTCGAAACAGTTGCCGCTTGTTGCCAAATGCGGCGTAAAGACTGGGTCGATTGATTCGCATGGCGCGTGTGAGACTGGAGAGTGAAGCACCTTCGTAGCCTTTGGCCCAAAAAACGTGCATGGCGCGATCAAGGGCTGCGTTCGGGTCGAAGGCGCGAGGCCGTCCTAGCCGAGTCGCGGTTTTTGATTTCATACCGATAGGTAAATAAATCATTTGACAGTCCGTTTGTCCAGGGCCGAGTTTTCTATACCAATCGATACAAAATGGATCGAACCTCGAAACAAACGGGAAACAAACAATGAAATATATGATCACCACAAAAAACATCACCGTGCCGGCCGCCGACCTGAAGTGGGAGGATATGGCTCCCGGCTCACCCGTTAAG
>JBOHXL010000195.1:0-15937 GCA_050736975.1 Chthoniobacterales bacterium
ATCGATTAGCTTGGACACCGTCCCAGTCGAAGATACCGAAATGCTTAGCGACGAACTCTTTCGTGATCCCGAAAATCTCTTTTTCCCCGGACCAAACGACGATTAATGGGCTTTCTTGTGCCGGTGTGTCGCGTGCGCTATACTTGGACATGGAATCCGCTCCGCGTCAGGAAAGGCCGCCTGAACGTTTCGTTACGGCGATGAAAAAAATCGTCTCTGTTCCGAAAGTCGAGTTGATCAGACGTGAAAAAGAATACCAAAAAGCGCGAAGCAAGCGAGTCGATAAAACAAAACAAGCCTCGTGACACAGAGTATGTCTTAGTATACGGCCTTTCCAAAAGGCTGGAATCTTGGCTGAAGAAAACCTTCGGAATAACGCATTCTCCATTTGATGCCACAGGTGGAGACGACTGGTCATTTGTAATTAAGATGCACGCCTTTGTCGAGGCGGCGCTAAACCATCTCTTAATAACTCGTTTAAATAATGCCACTTTAGAGCCCATAATTCCAAAACTAGAAATTAATGCCCGCATGGGCAAGCTTACGCTTATCAAAGCGTACGATCTCTTGCCCCAGAATGCGTGCATTTTTATAGAGGTCTTGTCATCACTTAGGAACAAGGCGACCCATGACGTTCGCCATCTCACGATCGAATTAGGGAAATACGTTAGTGGGTTAGATCCTAAGCAGCTCACACAATGGAAGACCGGCATGACTTGCTGGAATTTGGTTCAGCCGACTCGGTATGATCGAGAAAACACTGTTAGATATCCAAGGCATGCTATATTTAGCTGCACAACGTGGATTATGGCGAATGCCCTCGTGAAGTCGCAGACTCGTAAGAGTCGGAAACAGCTTGAAGAGCAAATACTGAAAGTTGGCGAGATTTGGGTTTTCGACGTAGAAATACCAGAGACCAAGCCCTGATTACCCATCCCCAATCAGCAACCAAATGGTCGTCGATTAGAATGCCGTCACGAGTGGCTTCCATTTTTACGTCACGGAAATAATCCCCTTCAGGAAACTCCTCGATAATGATTGTTTCCGAATGTTTCTTGGCTTCTAAATCGTTCAAATGATACCCCCGGTTCTGTAAATGCGGGGCAATCAGTACCCCGCATTTTACAGTCGTGCATCTCGTGACGTTATTGCAACTTGGAGGCTAACCGGCGAGGGCGAAGTTGGACAAAGGCACAATCGTAAATTACCGCTAATTACCGCCTTTCTTCCATGTGTCAGGTATATATTTACCCTCATTAGCCCGGTTCGCTTTCGCCGCTCCTGCCCATAGTTCGGAGGCAACGATGCCAGAGATCGCCGTCTCCGGGGGAGCGGGTAGTTCGGCGACCGCAGTGCGTCCGCGAAGCAGCATGACACACACACTGGAATCCAGAAGATAGGCAGCGATCGAGGCCGTTGAAGGATTTACCATTCGAGGATCGGGCGCTCGTGATGGCGAGGGCGCGGTGGGGGATCTGGGAAATCGGCGGCGTCTGGATATTTCTCGGCGAAGTAACGCGCGACATCATTCAGCGTTTTAAACCTGGGTTTCGGCTTGGGCTTGAGGACGACTTCCTTGCCGCGCTTTTCGATCAGGACTTCGCTACCCTCGAAGCGAAAAGCTTTGGGAAGGCGCACCGCCTGGCTGCCGCCGTGCTGAAATAGTTTGGCTGTCGTCGTGTCTACAGGATGTAGCTACGGAAGAGGGAAAGCAAGGCAGAAGGAAGAATTCGGAATTGTGAAAGGGGTTGCCTCGACTTCTTGATAATGGTGACGAAGATCGCGGTGAGTTCGTCGCTTTCCTGGCGCAATGGTAATCCATGTCGCGACTTCAGAGGGAGCGCCCTTGCTCCACGAAAGACGATTCGCCAATGGTCGTTGACGCGGATGGCGTGGAATCCTGTCCAGCGTCCCCTGAGCGGTTCCAATCTGTAGCCGGTGCGGGACGGCAAGGTCGCGGAGGTCGCGTGCATTGTTGAGTTGAATCACTTGCGCAACGCTACGCGGGCCACGCGGCCTTGGCCGGCACGCGTGGCGCGCGCATTCGGCGGTCGGGCAGTGCGCTCGGCGGTCGGTCTCAGCTTTCGAAAACTAAATCCGAGGCGGAGGGCAATTTCGAAATGATCTCGGGAAAGACATTCTATGAAAACAATTCTCATTGCGCTGCTTGGCTTGGTTCCGTTCGCGATCGGCATTGGAGCGGCCCAGGAAGAGACGACTCACATGGCCGGACAGGCGGCGAAAACGCCCGGGCATCCCGGCTATGTTCAGGTTGGGGACAAGGATAAGGCGATGGTAAGCGCGGTGGAGCATGCGCAGCGCTCACTCGGCTTTTTCATGGCGGCGTTACATGCGAAGAAGCCGGGCGATAGTAACTTCGAAATCAAGAAACCCTTCGTCGATGGCGATAAGGTGGAGCATCTTTGGATCAACGACGTCACCTATGACGGCAGAAATTTTCACGGCAAGATCGACAATCAACCACTGGACGTAAAAAACGTCCGGCTCGGTGAGCGCGTGACGGTCGCGCCCAGTGAGGTGTCGGATTGGATGTTTTTGAAGGATGGAAAACTGATGGGCGGCTATACCACGCGTGTGCTTTATGCGCGCCTTTCGCCGGAGGAAAAGGCGCAGTTCGACCAAAAAGCGCAATTCAAAATCGAATAAGGGAACACGAACATGACAACGAATTTTTCAGGGAAGAACATGGACCGCTCGATCGGCAGCCATTCGGTGGACGAACGCGTCTCGCGAGTGGGCTTGAAATTTTTCACGACGGCGGCGTCGATCGCTATCGCTGCCGTCGCTTTCACGGGATGCGCGGGCGATTACTACGTTGCCGGATACGGCCCGGGCTATTACGCGCCCGATTACGCTCCTTATTACGGAGATTACGGGTATGGGGGCTATCCGTACTGGGGCCCCGGCCCATACTACGGCGCCGAAATTATCACGGGCGGAGTTCGCCACCGAGCCTCCTATGGCTGGCACCATTTCCCGCATGAACAGGGGCGCGGCGGCCCAAGAGGTGGCCATGCAGGTGTCTCTCATGCGCCGACTGGTGGTGGCGGGCCGCCGCACCGACAGTAGCGCCACATTTCCAATCGGAAGCCCGCGGGTTCAGGAAGCGGCGAGGTACGAACACGCTCGCTCACTTTTTCTTTCGCGGGAGCTTTTTCAAAAGCGCCCGCAAGCGCCTTGTCGTCTGGTCGCGATCGAGCCGGCTCGCGGCGACGTTAAGTTCTAGTCGCGGATGCCGTTCTTGAGCTCCCAGACGCGTAACGCTGCCAGGAGAAGGCGACGGGTTCGAATGAGTGTCCCGATCCGCGGCAGGCGCTCCTCTGTCGAGTCGTCGTGGATCGGCTTGGGGCTTGATGTGACCCGACGCTTCCTGCGGTGTTGCTTGGGCCGGGGCGGTTGCGGCGGCGTGTCTATGCAGCGCGCTTTGCCAGTGTGGCTGTTGAGGATGCGCGGTTTTGGTTTCACGGTGGTACGACTAAGGGGAGCGGGCACGGCCGGCCGGCGCTCAATCCGAAGCTGCGGCCTTCTACCGGCCAGGCGCACGGGACAGGGGAGTTGAAAGTTACTGGATGACATGATTGTCACGTATGGTCTGACTACGCGAGATCGCAAAGCCATCCGCATTTCTTCCGGTCTTTTTCGGAAAAGGAGCGCCGATGCGGGAAGTGTAGGAGGGGAACCAGCTTTTCTGGAGAGGTGCGCCGCGCTGCCCCGAAACGGAGCCGGATCAGATCGCCTGGATCGCGGGAGAAAGGGCTGCCGTGGTGCGCACGTGCTGGAGTTTGTTGGCAGCGTTGTAGGCCGCAACCTTGTAGCACTCGGCCAGGGTGGGGTAATTGAATACGGTCTTTAGAAAATAATCCAGACCGCCGCCCAGCCCGAGCACGGCCTGTCCGATGTGGATCAGTTCGGTCGCCCCGGTGCCGATACAATGCGCGCCCAGCAGGCGGCCGTCGTCCCGATGGAAGATCATCTTAAACATTCCTGAATCGTCACCCATGATCTGCCCCCGCGCGATTTCGCTGAAGCGCGCGATGCCGGTTTCATAGGGCACTCGGGCCAGAGTCAATTCCTCTTCCGTCGCGCCCACCATGGAAATCTCGGGGATCGCGTAGACGCCGATTGGGAAATGTTTTCCCATGGGCTCGGCGTTCACTCCAAACATGCAGCAGGCTGCCAGCCGGCCCTGCTCGCTCGAGGTGGCCGCGAGTGCCGGGTAACCGATCACATCACCGGCGGCAAAGATGTGGGGGACCGCGGTGCGAAAGTGCTCGTCCACACTCAGTCGCCCACGGTCATCGGCCGCGAGCCCGACCGATTCGAGGTTCAGGCCTTCGGTCGCGCCGATGCGGCCGACCGAAAAAAGAATCAGGTCCGCGACAATGTGTTTGCCCGATTCGAGCTGGAGCACGCCGCGACGCGGCGGGCCATTCGAGATCTCGATTTTTTCGACCGCCTCGCCGCAACGAAAGGTGACATCCTTTTTGCGCATCTGATGAATCAGTTCGTCGACGATCTCGCGGTCGATGAACTCAAGGGGATGGGGTCGTTTATCCACCACCGTCACCTGCACATCGAGCGCGGAAAACATCGAGGCGTACTCGATCCCAATGACGCCGCCGCCTACCACCGCCATCGTTCTTGGCAGCTTCTTCAATTGAAGAATGTTGTCGGAGAGAATGACGGTCTCGGCGTCGGGCAGAACGCCGTCCGGCGGACTCGGATGGGTTCCGACGGCGAGCAGAATCTGCCCGGCGCTGACGTTGCAGACGCTCTCGAGGGATTCCACGGACAGGGTATGAGGATCGGCAAACTTCGCCCGCCCCCAAATCAGCTCTACGTCGTTACGCGCCAGTTGGTCCTGCACCACGTCGGTCTCGCGCTCGATGACGGACCCAACGCGGCGAAGGAGAAGGTCCATGGTCGGGCGGACCCGGCTGCCCCGGCCGTTGCCGTCGTCCCAGTTACGCGAGTAGAAACCGCGAATGGCTTCGCGAAATGTCTTGGAGGGAATCGTCCCCGTCCCGATGCAAACGCCCCCGACACAGCGGTGTTTTTCGATCACCGCGACCTTCTTGCCGAGCTTAGCCGCCTGAACCGCGGCCCGTTGACCGGCCGGTCCGCTGCCGATGCAGATCAAATCGTATTCAAATTCCCGGTTCATGGGTAACTCTCCGCGTAACTCAGGGACTGCGACCGATGCAAATGAGGGCCTGCTTGATTTGGCACTTCAGTTCCCCGGTCATGGACCATTCCCCGATCTTCGCTCCATCGGGCGCAGACATTGTGCGCTGAGCTGAGGCATGCTTTACCAGATTGGGTCTGTCGTGCACAAGCTGCAAGCGTCCGGGATAAAAACGTCTTTGCAATTTGGCGCTACGCAGAGAAGGGATGGGCGTCCAGCTTATGGCCAAAAAGATTCCGGCTCTCGTCAGTGTCGTGATGGGAAGCGTCTCCGATTGGGAGACGATGCAGCATTGCGTGGCGCTGCTCGACGAGCTGGGCGTGCCTAACGAGCATCGGGTCGTCTCGGCGCATCGCACGCCGGATCTGATGGCGAGCTTTGCGCACGAAGCGGCGGAACGCGGTGTGCGGGTCATCATCGCCGGGGCGGGCGGCGCGGCCCATCTCCCGGGCATGATCGCGGCGCAGACCTGGCTCCCGGTACTCGGTGTGCCGGTGGAATCGCGGGCGCTGAAGGGACTCGATTCGCTCCTCTCGATCGCACAAATGCCGGCCGGAGTCGCGGTCGGAACGCTCGCGATCGGCGTGGCCGGCGCGAAGAACGCGGCCTTGCTTGCGGCCAGCATCGTTGGTTTGCAGGAGGCAAAGGTTCGCGCCGCGGTGCAAAAGTTTCGAGCGCTTCAGACGAAGATGGTCCTCACGCAAAAGCTGCCATGACACGTGACAAGCCGGTTCTTCCCGGGGCGACAATCGGTGTCATGGGCGGGGGCCAGCTCGGCCGCATGTTTGCCATCGCGGCTCGCCGGATGGGTTATCGCGTGCACACGTTTTCTCCCGAGAAGGACGGGCCGGCGGCGCAACTCTCCGATTACATGACGGCCGCCAGTTACGACGACGAAACGGCCGTGATGCAGTTCGCGCGCGCGATCGATGCTCTCACCTTCGAGTTCGAGAATATTCCGGCGACGACAATTGAGTGGGCTTCGCGCGACCAGATCGTCAGGCCACGCGGCGAGATTCTGCTCATTGCGCAAAACCGCTTGCGCGAAAAAGAGTCTCTTTCCGGCGCCGGTTTTCCGGTCGCGCCGTTTCGTCGCGTCGCGAGCCTTGCCGACCTGACGAACGCAGCGGAGGCGATCGGACTTCCGGCGATTTTGAAGGGCGCGGCTTTCGGTTACGACGGCAAAGGCCAGCAACGGATTGACCCGGGGACGGAACTCGGGGCTGTCTGGAGAGGACGGGAAGACGACGTGTGCGTGCTCGAGAGTGTGATCGATTTCGAAAAGGAAATTTCCGTGATCGTGGCGCGCGGCCCGGACGGCGGGACGGCCATCTTCCCGGTTTGCGAAAACATTCATCGCCACCACATCCTCGATCTCACTCTCGCGCCGGCGCGGATCGACGAGCGCATCGTGAAGGCAGCGCGCGAGTTGGCCGGCGCGGTCGCGCACAGTCTCGATCTCGTCGGGCTCCTGGCGGTCGAGATGTTTCTAAAACGCGACGGCGCGTTGATCATCAACGAAATCGCGCCCCGGCCGCATAATTCCGGGCATTGGACGATCGAGGGCTGTGTGACGAGCCAGTTCGAGCAACAGGCGCGCGCAGTCTGCGGGCTGCCGTTAGGCGCCACCGGGCTGATGCGACCGACCGCGATGGTGAATCTGCTCGGCGACATCTGGAGCCGCGGCGAACCCAACTGGGCTGGCGCGCTCGCGGAGCGAAACGTGCACCTCCATCTTTATGGCAAGCGGCAGCCGCGTCCCGGGCGGAAGATGGGGCATTTGACCGCTCTGGCCGAGACGGCGGACGCCGCGGCGGCGAGCGCGCTCCGCGCCCGCGAACGGCTGCTGGCCGATTGAAGTGAAAACGGTCATCGCGCCGGCGAGCACGCCTAACGAGAGGGCCGAGGCCGTAGCTCATGCGGTCGCGCTCTTGGCCGCGGGCGAAGTGGTCGCGCTCCCAACCGAGACGGTTTACGGGCTTGCGGCCGATGCGCTTTCCGCCAAGGCGGTGATAAAAATTTTTGAGACGAAGGAGCGGCCGCATTTTGACCCGCTCATTGTCCATTTGCCGGAGCGGGATTGGCTGGATCGCGTCGCCATCATCGAGAGTGAAACGCGCAGCCGGATCGAGAAGTTGGTCGCTGCATTCTGGCCTGGTCCCCTGACGATCGTTGTGCCTCGGGCCGAAATCATTCCTTCGCTCGTGAGCGCCGGCCTAACGACGGTAGCCGTGCGGATGAGCGCGCATCCACTTTTTTCGGAGGTGGTGCAGGCTTTTGCTCAGCCGCTCGCGGCGCCGAGCGCGAATCGTTTCGGACGCATCAGTCCGACCTCGGCCGCCGATGTCGCGGAGGAATTGTCCGGTCGGATTCCGCTGATTGTGGATGGGGGCGCAACCCAGCACGGGATCGAATCGACCGTGATCGCGCCGCGTGAAGGCGGCATCGAAGTGCTGCGTTCGGGGCCGATCACGCGGGAAGAGCTGGCGAGATTTGGCGATGTTCGCAGTCGCGTCCCGGGCCGGGCCGAATCGCCCGGACAGTTGGCGTCGCATTATCGACCGCAGACGCCGCTCATGATTACCGAGGACATCTCGGAGATCGCCGTGCCGCGCGCGAAGCGCTATGGCGCGTTGCTTTGGAGCGACGCCCCGTTCTCGGAGACGTTCGTCGAGTCGCGCCGACTCAGCACGAAAGGGGACCTGCGCGAAGCGGCCGCGAATTTGTTTCGTCAATTACGCGAGCTCGATCACGCGAATCTGGATTGCATCGTGGCCGAGGCGCTGCCCGAGGAAGGCCTGGGCGTGGCGATCATGGACCGGTTGCGGCGCGCCGCGCACCGGTAGGCGCTTCGCTCCGCGAAGCAACAGGCCGAAGAGCGTCCACCGTCGAATTTGCCAGGCAATCAGCCCTGATGCGCGAGACAGGCGCGGATGAAGCCGCTGAAGAGCGGATGCGGCTTGTTTGGCTTGCTCTGGAATTCCGGGTGGTACTGGCAGGCGAGGAAGAACGGATGATCCTTTAACTCGATCAACTCGGCGAGCGAGCCGTCGGGCGAGGTACCGCTGATCAGGAAACCTTTTTCCTCCATTTGCTGGCGATATTTCATGTTGAACTCGTAGCGGTGCCGATGTCGCTCGAGCACTTCGTTATGCTTGTAGATTTTTTCCGCCAGCGTGCCGGGGACGATCCTGGTCGGCCAGGTGCCGAGCCGCATGCTCCCTCCTTTTTTCCGGATCTTGCGCTGTTCATCGAGCAGGCAGATGACGGGCTCGACCGAGTTCTGGTCGAATTCGCTGCTGTTAGCGGCGGCGATCCCGCAAACATTGCGCGCGAACTCGATCGTCGCGACCTGCATCCCGAGGCAGAGGCCAAGATAGGGGAGGTTGTGTTCGCGCGCGAACTGCGCGGCGCGAATCTTCCCTTCCACTCCGCGCTCGCCAAACCCGCCGGGGATGAGCACACCAGCGACATCGGCGAGCTGACCGTCCACGCCGCTCTCGAGCGTCTCGGCGTCGATCAGGCGCAGGTCGATTCCACAGTCGTGGCTGGCGGCGGCATGAGTGAGCGATTCGTAAATGCTTTTGTAGGCGTCCTGCAAATCGATGTATTTGCCGACGACCGCGATCTTGACCTGTTTCTTCGGGTTAATGACGCGACTAACGAACTTGCGCCAGTCCTTCAAATCAGGCTGTTTCGCGTCGATCTGGAGCAAATGGCAGACGAGTTCGTCGAGCCCTTCCTCGTGCAACATGAGCGGCATCTCATAGATGGTGTGCGGCACGTCGCGCGCTTCGATGACCGCGTTCGGGCGGACGTTGCCGAACATGGAAAGCTTTTGCCTGACGTCGGCATCGAGCGGGCGTTCGGTGCGACAGATCAGGACCTGGGGCTGCAGACCAATCTCGCGCAGTTTCGCGATGCTTTGCTGGGTTGGCTTGGTCTTCAATTCGCCGGCCGCCCGGATGTAGGGGACGAGCGTGACATGCATGTCGACAACGTTCTCCGCGCCGACTTCGAGAATGAATTGCCGGATCGCCTCGAGGAACGGCAGGCCTTCAATGTCGCCGACCGTGCCGCCGATTTCCGTGATGACGACGTCTACTTTTTCCGGGTCAGCCACCTGGCGGATGCGCGCCTTGATTTCGTCGGTCACGTGCGGAATCACCTGCACGGTCTTGCCGAGATAATCGCCGCGGCGTTCTTTCAAAATGACGCTCTCGTAGACCTGACCACTCGTCAGGTTATTATTCCGCGAGAGGACGCAGTTGGTGAAGCGCTCGTAATGGCCGAGGTCGAGATCGGTCTCGGCCCCGTCGTTCAGCACATAGACTTCGCCGTGCTGAAACGGATTCATCGTCCCAGGATCGACGTTGATATAAGGGTCGAACTTTTGCAGCAGGACGCGCTGGCCGCGCAGCTCGAGCAAGGTGCCGAGAGAAGCGGCCGCGAGGCCTTTGCCTAACGAACTCACCACCCCGCCGGTTACAAAAATATATTTCATCGGGAAGGAGCCTGGCGCGGTCGTCGCGCGAGGGCGAGCAGTTGACGCTCGATCGCCCGGGCGTCGTCCGGCGTGTCCACTCCGGGCGAGCCGCTTTGGGTGACGACCACCTGAATGTTTACGCCATTCTCCAGCGCGCGCAATTGCTCGAGCGCCTCCGCTTTTTCCAGCGGCGTCGGTTGCCAGCGAACGAAACGCAAGAGCAAATCGCGCCGGTAACCGTAGATGCCCTGGTGCCGGAAATATTGCACCGGCGCGGTCGCGTCGCGCGCGTAGGGAATCGCATGGCGCGAGAAATAGAGCGCGCGATTCTCGCGGTCGAGGACGGCTTTCACCTGATGAGGCGACCGCGCTTCGGCCGGGTCGGAAAACGGATGGGCCGCGGTGATCATTTCGATCGCCGGGTCGCGCTGCATTTTTCTCGCCAGCCGGTTAATCAGCTTTGGATCAACCAGCGGTTCATCGCCCTGGATGTTGATGATGTGCGAGACGCCGCGCAGTTTCGCCGCGACTTCGGCGATACGGTCGGTGCCGCTGGCGTGTTTCGGATTCGTCAGGCTGATCTCCGCGCCCCAGGCGAAAGCCGCTTCCGCGATCCGCATGTCGTCGGTCGCGATGATAACGGCATCGAGCGCGCTCGCGCGGCGGCATCGCTCCCAGACGTGCTGAAGAAGAGGTCGGCCCGCGATCAGGTGGAGCGGTTTTCCCGGGAAACGACTCGAACTCCAGCGCGCGGGAATGATGCCGACAATTTTTGTCACGGGTGATCGCAGACTAACAGGGTGACGCCGGGCTTTACAACCTGGACGCGCGAAACTGCGTTCCCTCCTGGGCGGCCCGCTTCCGCATGTCGACGCCTAAGACGGCTCGCGCAGACCCAGAATGATGTCGGCCGCAGCGGAAAGATCTTCCGCGATCCAGTTCGGCGCGGCCTGAGTTTCATTCGCTCCGTAACCGGTCCTGACCAGGATGGTGGGCACGCCGGCGTTGCGTCCGCATTCGATGTCGATCGCTTTGTCGCCGACGAAAAACGAGCGCGCCAGGTCGAGTTCGTGGTCGCGCTGCGCCTCGAAGATCATGCCGGGCGCGGGCTTGCGCCGGTTCGTCGCAAGGTCGGGCCGGTCGGGACAAAAATAGACCGCGTCAAAGGTCGCGGGCAGGACGGAGCGGGCCACTTCCGCTTCGACGAGGCGATATTGCGCTTCGGTAAAATAACCGCGCCCGATCCCGGCCTGGTTCGAAATGACGATCAGCTTGTAGCCAGCCTGTTTCAGGCGCAGCAGGGCCTGCGGGACACCTGGAAAGATTTCGACCTGTTTCGGATCAGCACAGTAGTTGACCTCACGCATGAGCGTCCCGTCGCGATCGAGAAAAACTGCGATGGCGGATTCGTCAGGCGCCACCGTCATTTTCAAAACTGGCGATTAATTCGGCTGGCGTGACGGTGGCGGTGCCAAGTTTCGCCACCACCACAGCGCTCGCGTGGTTGGCGAGTTCGGCTGCCTCGACCGGCGACGCGTCGCAACAAAGCGCAAGCGTGAAGAGCGCGATCGCGGTGTCGCCGGCGCCGGAAACGTCAAAGACCTGGCGTGCCCTGGTCGGGATGTGATGGGGCGGTTTGTTGCGCTCGAGCAGCATCATGCCTTGCTCGCCCAGGGTGATGAGCAGCATCTGCGTGTCCCAGGCGGAGAGAAGTCGCACACCGGCGGTCAGGAGCACCTTGTCCTCCAGCGGCGGATCGACCGGGTCGGTGGCGGGAAGGCCCGCGGCCTCGAGCGCTTCGGCGCGGTTCGGTTTGACGGCAGTGACCTTGCCCCAGTCCACCTCATGATGCGGGTTCGGATCGGCGGTCGCAATTTTCCCGGCCGCACTCAGATCAGCGGAGACTTGCCTAACGAGCGTGGCGTTAAGAAAGCCCTTGCCGTAGTCTTCGAAAATAAAGCCGTCGAGGGCCGGCAGGATTTCGCGCAAACGGCCGGCAATCTGCGCGATCTGTTTCTCCCCGGGCGCGCGAATCTCCTCGCGATCGACCCGCACCACTTGTTGATGACGGGCGATGATGCGCGTCTTCACGATTGTGCGGAAATCCGGGTCCTCGAGCACGAGATCAGTCTCGATCTTCTGGGCGCGCAGCAAATCGAGCAATTGCCGGCCGCTCGCGTCGGTGCCGACCGTGCCAACGACCGAGACACCGGCGATGAATTCGCGCAGGTTGCGCGCGACATTCGCCGCGCCACCCGGGTAAAATGATTCCCCGGTCACCTCGACGACGGGCACGGGCGCTTCCGGCGAAATGCGCCCAACTTTCCCCCAGACGAACTCATCGAGCATAAGATCGCCCGCGACTGCGATCCGTTTGCCGGCGGCGCGAGTCAGGATTTCCCGCAAACGTTCCAGTTTCATGTCAGGGCGAACTGACTAAGGCGATCGCGATGCCACCAACGAAAGGGGTTGCTGCGATTGAAGAAGACGGCACGGTATCGCGATTTGTGCGCGGGCGCGGTTCTGCATAGAGTGCCCAACTAATCCTGAATACCTTCTCGAAATCAATAGTCGAAGCTGCGGATGAGACCATTTGTTAAACTAACCTTGCTTGGCCTGCTGGCCGTGCTGCCGCTGGCGGCGCCGGCGGCGGACCCCCCGCACAAAATCGACGTGCACCGGTTTTCGAAAAACATTGACGACGTGGTGGTGCCGTTGCCTAACGAGATCTTCAGCGCCCTGAACAAGCTCGACAGCGTAAACTGGAAGGAATACGTGCGGAACGACAAGGGGACCAATTTTACCGAGCGTCCGCGCATTGCTCTTCTTCTCGGGACGGTGATCGCCGACGGTTTTATTGCCGTGCAGGCAGAGGACGCGCCGAGCGTGAAGGAGATCGGCCAGCGGGTTGTCAACCTGGCCAAGGGAATCGGAGTCGGCAATTCCATTATGCCCCACGCCAAGGCGATCACGGAAGCGGCTGACAAGCGCAACTGGCCGGCGGTGCGCCAGGAGCTCGACCGCACTCAAAATAGCGTGCAGCAGGCGATGAACGAAGTGCACGACGAAAAGCTTTCGCAGCTTGTCAGCCTGGGCGGCTGGCTGCGTGGCACCCAGGTGCTGACCTCCGTGGTGGACCGCCATTTTTCCAGCGATGGCGCGGAGCTGCTGCATCAGCCCGACCTGCTCGAGTATTTCCAGCGCAAGCTGGCGACCATGCCGGAGTTCGATTTGCCGGTCATCGCGCAAATCAAGAGTTCACTGGTGGAAGTGAAACCACTGATCGAGACCGAAGCGCCGATTTCGGCCGGGTCGGTGAAAAAGATTAATGCGATCACGGCGCGTCTGGACGGCGCGATCGTCACTCGCAATCCGTAACCCCCGATGCGTCCCTCTTTCTCGATTACTCGCCGTCATGCCGCCGCTCTCGTGGGCGTCCTGCTCGCGCTCCAGGTTGCTGCGTCCCGCGCCTCGGTCGACGACGCGCACTCCTTCGCGCTGCAAACGGCCGAGCCCTACGTCAAGGAAGGGTTCCAGGTGCGAGAGGATTATTGGGGCGGCGACCTCGGGGTAGGGGAGAAAAAAGCGGTCCGGCAACAGCTTTTCAAAGGCAACGAGTACTGGTTCTGGATGGGAACCGACGTGGAAAAGGCGAAGATTTCCGTCCACATCTACGACAGCGACGGGAAGCTTTGCGAGCAACCCGACAGCTGGCAAAAGGGACACTTCGCGGCGGCCCATTTGATCCCCAAAACCACGGGCAGCTACTTCATCATCGTCGCGGTGGAAAGTTCGCCGGAAGAGCGCACGCACTGGGCGCTGGTGTACGGGTTCAGATAGGGGGGGTTGCGGGCTCTTACAGGCGCTTTGCTTGGCGGAGCGCGAGGGCAGGGCGTGCTGCGCCAGGGACGAGCTTATACTCGTGTCGTCCACAGGGCGACGGCTACAGGCGGCGAGCGTGGGGTTTGACACTCTTCCGGGGAAAGCCGTATCCTCGCGGCTGATGATTTCCCGGCTGCGAGATGACTGAAACGCGCACCCTGCAGTTTGAGAATGCACGGGCGGTGCAGTCTCTTTACGCCCACGATCTCAAGTTAATCAAGAACCTGGAGGAATCGCTCGGGGTGAAAGTCACGACGCGCGAGGGCTGGATCAAGTTGGAAGGCGAAGCGGCCCAGGTCGCCAAAGCCGAGCAGGTTTTTACCCAGTTAGAGAGCGCCCGGCAACGCGGAGTGGAGATCCAGCGGCATGAATTCAACTACGCTCTTAACTCCGTGAACGAAGCGCGCAATGACAGCCTGGGGGATCTGGTCGCGACCAAGATCATGACCTCGGCGCGCAAGCCGGCGATCGTCCCGCGCAGTCTGGGCCAGCGCAATTACGTCGAGGCAATCCAGAAACATGATGTCGTTTTCGGGATCGGCCCGGCCGGCACGGGCAAGACTTATCTGGCGGTGGCGATGGCCGTCGCGGCCTTAAAAAAGGAGCAGGTTGACCGCATCATCCTGACCCGACCGGCCGTCGAAGCGGGGGAGGCGCTTGGCTTTTTGCCGGGCGATTTGCAACAAAAAATCACGCCGTATCTTCGGCCGCTTTACGACGCGCTCCACGATATGCTGGAGCCGGATGAGCTGGAGCGCTACGTCGCCCGCGAAACGATTGAGATCGCGCCGCTCGCCTACATGCGTGGGCGCACCCTGAGCAACGCCTTCGTGATTCTCGACGAAGCGCAGAACACCACCACCGAACAAATGTTCATGCTCCTGACCCGGATCGGGCCGCGCTCGAAATGTGTCGTGACCGGCGATGGCACGCAGATCGATCTCCCGCCCAACAAACGCTCCGGATTGCTCGAGGCGCTTCAGGCGTTGAAGAACGTGCCCGGGATTGGCTTCGTTTATTTCAATGACAAAGACGTCGTTAGGCACGAGCTTGTCCGAGCGATTATCAATGCTTACCAACAGCATCGTTCGCCGGCCAGCACAGGCGGCGCGTCCCGCAAATAGTCATGTTTAAATTTCTGCGTCGCACCCGTCTCGTGAAGCGAGGTCTTGCCTCGAGTAAGACCCGGCGGCGTCGTGTCTCGAACGAGATGCTGCGCAGTCTCGAATACGCGCCTTGGGTGAAGGTGACGATCTTCGCCGCTTTCCTGGCCGGGCTCGCTCTTCTCATCTTCAGCGGACGACAGCAGGAACCGACGCGAAACTTTGTTTTCGCCCTGCTCTTGCTGGCCATTTCCCTGGCGCAACTCTGGGTCAATCAGCCCAACACGTTCCGGCGAAACTCCCGCATCTTTCTCGTCTACGGAATCATTTATCTGCAGCTCGGGATGACGAAGATTCTCTTCGCCCTTTGCAATAGCGGCGTCTTCGCCTGGCTCAAACCCGAGACCGCCTGGCTGATCACGCCCTATGCCCTGGCTCCGCTCGTTCTCTGCGTCTTGCTCGGGCGCAATCACGGTCTTTATGGCGCCGTTTTCGTTAGTCTATGGAGCAGTGTGCTGGCGAGCAAGGTCGACGCGCCGATGCTTTTCATCGGGTTGATCAGCGGCTTCACCGCCGTCCTGCTCACTCAGCAGGTGCGCCGCCGGAGCCGCCTGATTCGCGCCGGCCTCTGCGTCGGCGTCGCGATCTGGGTGCTCGCGCTCACCTTTGGTTTGATCGGCCCGATCAATCTTTTTTATCCCACCGCGACCGACTGGCCCATGATCGGACTCCAAAGCGCACTCGCAATTGGGAACGGGATTCTGACCGCGATGGTAGTGGGCGGCGCGCTGCCCATTCTCGAACAGCTCTTCCTAATCACGACCGATATTTCCTGGCTCGAAGCCTCCGACCTGAATCACCCGCTCCTGCGCCGGATGACGATCGAGGCGCCCGGCACCTATCACCACAGCCTGGTGGTGGCGAATCTCGCGGAGTCAGCCGCCGAAGCAATCGGCGCCAACGCCACGCTCTGCCGCGTTTGCTCCTATTTTCACGACGTCGGGAAACTGGTTAAGCCGGAGTATTTCACCGAGAACATGAACTTCGAGCGCAATCCGCACGACGATCTCGCCCCAACAATGAGCGCGCTCATCATCATCGCGCACGTCAAGGAAGGGGTGGACCTCGCGCTCAAGCACGGCTTGAACCAGCAAGTCATCGACGTGATTCAGCAACATCACGGGACATCGTTAGTCTTCTACTTCTACAAACGCGCCCTGCAGCAACACGAAGACGCGCGCGCCGGCGGCAAGATCATGA
>JBOHXL010000196.1:0-15625 GCA_050736975.1 Chthoniobacterales bacterium
GATGAGGAAGGCAAGCCCTACACCGTCCGCTACGAAGCGGTGAATGCGATGTTACTGAACGAATTTCTGAAGGAGCATCGCAAGGTGGAAGCGCTCGAGTCAACGGTTGCGCAGCTCAAGTCAGCCCTGCAGGAAGAGGCGGCGCAAATCCAAAAGGTCAGCGCGGAAGTGCAGGCGAACCGGCCGGCGCCCCAGTTGGTCTCGAGCGAATAGGTGGAAAGAATTCGTTGGCGACGAGGAGAGCGCCCGCCCTTCTCTTGGTCGATCGTTCCGCCTAACGAATAAAGGCGGCGACTTGGGACCCATCACCCATCTCATAAATAGGAGATGGGTTCTACTGAATGTTATAGGCTTCGACCAAAGCAACGCCGGTCGTGTTGTTCTTCCCGCGCACGATCGCGGTGTAATTGCCGCTCGCCAAAGTCGCGACGATGGCCGATTCGTTGTCGTTCGTCGGAGGAATTGTGGTGGCCTGGATTTCGGACTCCTGCGTGTCCTTCCAGTTATCGTTGCTGGCGAGGAGGACGCCGTTCACGTCGTGTAATTCCAGGGTCGGGTCGGCCAGAGCATCGGTTACGCCGGTCAGGCTCGGACCAATCGCGCGCACCAGCACGGTGGTCGGGACGCCGGTGCTGAGGATAATGAACCCGCCAATCATGACGTTGTCGTTTGTCTGGACAAAGCCGCGGGTGGAGATATTGGCCAGCTTCGCGGTGCCGTCGAGCCCATAAGCTTCAACCAGGCCCACCCCTGTCGTGTTGTTTTTGCCGCGCACGATCGCGGTATAATTGCCCGGGGTAAGCCGCATCACAATGGCCGACTCATGGTCATCGGCCGGCGGAACGGTGGTGGCAATGATGGCCGCTTCCTGCGTGTCTTTCCAATTGTCATTACTGGCAATGATCGCGCCCGTCTGGTCGTGCAGCTCGAGGGTCGGATCAGCCAGCGCGCCGGTCACGCCCTGCGCGCCTAACGACGGGCCGATCGCGCGCACAATGACGTTCTTGTCACCCGTGCCGGTAATAATGAATCCGCCGATAAGCACGTTGTCGCCCGTCCCAACACTCAGCCGGGTAGAGATGTTTCCAAGATTCGGCGGGAGAGGCGTGGGGGCCCAGGTGACCTGGCCGGACGGTGCGGCGAGAAACTGGTGGGGATTAGAGCCGTCGGCGTTCACGATCGAAACCGAATTGGTATCCGGCACCGCCAGGGAGAGCGGATAGCCGCTGCTAAATGCCTGCGGCCCGATGTCGAAAACCAGCTGCGTCCCGTCCGGTGACCAGGCAACGCTGGTCACGTAATATCCTGGAAGAAAACTCAGCACCTGGACGTCGCTCGTCCCGTCGACCCGCGCGATCCGAAGTGATTCGATGTACGGATCCGGAAACTGCCTCAGGTTCGAGACTTCCTGGAAAGAACGGACGTAGGCCACGCGGGTGCCGTCCGGCGAAAACTTCGGTTGATAATCGTGCTCGCCCCAAAGCGCGACCTCACCGGTGCCGACGTTGCTGGTGGAATCGGCGCGGGGGAAGGTCAACTGCCGGACGTTGCCCGCACCGGTCACAGGTTCCGCGAAGAAAAGCGCGGTGGCCTCCCCAACCCCGCCGCCACTCAGGAGCGGCGCATCCCATTTTATCGGCGCAACGATGAGATCTTCATTCACCGGCGACCAGTCGATCCCTTCGCCGCCGTGATGTACGCCATCGAGAAATGGATCCGCGTGCACCAAAGCGAGCGAGCCGTTCGATCCGTCGCTTGGAAAAATCTGCAGAGTTGGCGTGCCCGTCTCGCTCGCGCCCCCGCCGCCGGAGCGATAGATGGAGTTGACCGCCACCTTGGTTCCATCGGGAGAGAAGGCTTTGTAAAAGGCGTAAACATACGTGTAGAGCAACGTGTCCGGATCGAGGCTATCGACAAAATTCGTCGCGTCCTGCGTTGCGCCGGTCGCCCGATTCACGGTGAAGACATTTCGGCTGAGCTGATTCGGGCGGGCTGGATCGACCGCCGAAACTGCGAACTGCGTTCCACCCGGCGCGGTCACCGGTCCGATGACATCCGCAAAAGGTACCGCGACGGCTGTGTCGCCGGTTCCGTCAGCATTGATTTGGCGCAACTGACCGACTTGCTGGCTGCCCGTTCCGACCGGACGCACGTAAAGAATTTGCGCCGAAACCGAGGTCAGAGCGACGAACATGCAAGCAGCCAGAGCCGGGCGGATCGCCGGCCCCCGACACCTGTTCACCGTGCACAATGAGTAAACCATGAAGTTCTCCTATTTTGGAACGCGCGAAACGAAGGGAGAAACGGACAAGAATCTTTCCAGATCCTGCCGCGCTTTGCCTAGCACGCCGAGAGGTTCGTCGTAACCGCAAAGCGGGCGATCAACTCGCCCCCGGGCGCAATGCGTTGAATTCCGTCCTTTTCCTCGAAGGCGCGCTGTTCCTGCCGATCCGTCAGGCCCCAGCAGGGTTCGACACAAAGAAATGGGCCACCGTCGGACCAGAGGGTAAAGTAGGGAACGCCATCGAAATCGAGCCTGACTCGGCGGCCACTCGGCGGATCGCTGTAAACCAGGGTGCGCTCGGGCACATCGACAAATTCAAGAATGAAAGATCCAGGAAGTTGTGCCCGCTCGAACGGCATCTCGCCGCCGGCATGATCCAGTTCCTCGGTCTCGCCGCTCAGATAATTCCCAGGCGAGAACCAGCGGCGATAATGTCCGGCTGGCATCTCGAGCCGAAAGCTATCGAAACTGCCGGCCGCAAACCCGGGATGGAGTCCAAACTCCAGGTGGGCCGTCAGGCGCGGCTCATGATTCTGGAAATGGAATCTCACTTTCAGCTCGTCACCCTGCAAAATGTAGCTGAGCGCGAGCGAGACCGGCAGCGGGTATTCGATCGCTTCGATCTCGTCAGGCGCAATCCGGTAGGTTAGCGCCGCCTCCTCCGTCCCAAGGTCGGCGCTGACATCGGCAAATAACTTGTGCCGGAGAAAACTGTGCGTCCCGCCACGGATCTCGTCTCCGCGATAAAGACTGCGCTCGTCCTTCAGCCGATGAAGAAAGTAGCCCATGACGGTGGCGTGATTCCCCCACCCGCTCGCGGGTTTGCTGACATCGTTATCGCGATAAAGAAAGCCGATCCATTCGCCCTCCGCATCCCGCCGCGCCAGACTAACAAGTTCGGCGCCCAGCCGCGAAACAATGATGCGCAGGCCGATCTCTTCGTCGGTCAGGACGTCGAGCAAACGCCCATCCCGTTCTTCTTCGCGGTGCGAAAATTTCATTCAGCGCGATCATGGACCGCCATCTTCGCGTGGTAAAGTTTCCAATCAATCCGAGAAATCGTCCTGATCCCGGATCTCTCCCGCGATCAGGGGAACAAACCGCGGGTGTGCTTGGCTTTCATGACACGCTCGACTCCAATCGCCATCGCGGCCGTGCGATGCGAGACGTTGTCCTTTTTCGCCCGCCGGATGACGCGCGAAAAGGAACTCTCGAGGATGCGGAAAAGTTTGTCGGTCACTTCGGTTTCCGTCCAAAGAAAGGCCTGCAGACCCTGCACCCATTCGAAGTAGGAAACGATCACGCCGCCCGCATTGCAAAGCACGTCAGGAATGACAAAGACCTCGTCCCAGCGCTGGTTCAAAATCAGATCGGCTTCCGGGGTGGTCGGGCCGTTCGCGCCTTCCGCCAGAATGCGACACTTGATCCTGGCCGCGTTCTTTTCGTTGATCACCCGATCGACCGCGGCCGGCACGAGAATATCGCATTCCATCTCGAGCATGGCATTGGGGTCGACCCGATCGCCCTGATCGAAGGCACGCAGGTTGCCCTTTTTCTGGACATGCTGCTCGGCCGCTTTGATGTCGATCCCTTTGGGGTTATAAAGCGCGGCCGTATGATCGCTAATCCCGACCACTTTCACTCCAGTCTTCAAACCCAGCGAAAGGGCCGCGACCGAGCCGACATTGCCGAAGCCCTGGATGATGGCGGTGCATTTTTCCGCCTTCATTTTTAGCAGGTCCATCGCGCGCTCAATCAAGTAAACCACCCCGCGCCCGGTCGATTCGCGACGGCCGACCGTGCCGCCGATCGAGACCGGTTTGCCCGTGACGATTTCGTTCACGGAGTAGCCCTGATAGACCGAGTAAGTGTCCATGAACCAGGCCATCACCTGCTCATTCGTGCCCATGTCCGGACCCATGATGTCGGTTTTCGGGCCGACAAAGGGGATCATTTCCTGCATGTAGCGCCGGGAAACCGCTTCGAGTTCCCGGTGGGAAAGCTTGGACGGATCACAGGCCACACCGCCTTTCGCGCCGCCGTAGGGCAGATCGTTGAGGGCGCATTTCCAGCTCATCCACATGGCGAGCGCGGCGGTTTCGCCCATCGAGAGATTGGGGGCAAAACGCGTGCCGCCTTTGGTCGGACCGAGAGTGAGATGGTGCTGCACCCGGTAACCCTGAAATGTTTGGGTGTGCCCGTCGTCCATGTGCACCGGCAGGGTGACCGCCATGGCACGCTTCGGATACATCAGACGATCGCGATCGTTTTGGTCGATGTTCAGGTAATCGGCGATGACCTCGAACTGGTCGCAGGCCATTTTGAAAACTTCGTCGTCGTATATCATAGAAGGCGGAGCCGGAACGTTAGGGCAGGCCGGCGTTTTGTGCAGTTGGTTTTTTCCGCTTGGACCGGTGAGCCGTCAAATGCAAATCGCACCGCCCCTCACGGCTGGCTGGCGGGAAGCGATCGACGGCCTTAGTCTCCGCTCAACCTGCCATGGCGGAATCCAATTCCAGATTGCACCCGGAAACCATCGCGGTTCACGCCGGCCGCCAGATTGACCGGGCGACCGGCGCGGTCGCGGAACCGATTCATCTCTCGACCACCTTTCAGCGCGCGGAGGACGGCTCCTTCCCGACCGGTTTTAATTATGCGCGCTCAAATAATCCGAATCGCGCCGCGCTCGAGCAGGCGCTTGTCCTCCTCGAAGGCGGGACGGTCGCAGCGACTTTTGCCTCCGGTCTCGCGGCCACGATGGTGCTGATGCAGGCGCTCTCGCCTGACGACCATGTCATCGCTCCGCTCGAGGCCTATCATGGCGTCCTGCGTCTTCTGCGTGGTCTCTTCGCGCGCTGGCGACTGGAGGTTGATTTCGTTGACATGACGGATCTCGCCGCCGTCAAAGCAGCCCTGCGCAGCAACACGAAACTGATCTGGGTCGAGACCCCGTCCAATCCCACCTTGAAGCTGACCGATATCGCAACCGTGGCGGAGATCGCGCACGAAGGCGGGGCGCGTCTGCTTTGCGACAATACCTGGTCGCCAATCATTCAGCGCCCGTTCGCGCTCGGGGCCGATATCGTGATGCATTCGACCACGAAATATTTTGGCGGTCATAGCGACGTGCTGGGCGGCGCTCTGATTGCGCGCGCGGCCGACGATTTCTTTCAGCAGGTGCGTGAAGTGCAAACCGTCGGCGGCGCAGTGCCGGCACCCTTCGACTGCTGGCTAGTCCATCGCGGCATGCAGACGCTTCCCTTGAGGATGCGCGCGCACTGCGAGACGGCGCAGCAGGTCGCGGATTTCCTCGAGCCGCATCCGCGCGTCGGGCGGGTGCATTATCCCGGGCTCGTTTCGCACCCGCAGCAGGCTCTGGCCGCGCGCCAGATGAGTTCATTCGGCGGGATGCTGTCGTTCGAACTGAAAGGCGATCGCGCCGCCGCGATGGCTTTGCCTAACAAGATGAAAATCTTCACGCGCGCCACCAGCCTGGGCGGCGTGGAAAGCCTGATCGAACACCGGCAATCGATCGAAGGCCCCGAAAGCCTCACACCCGAAACGCTCCTCCGCCTCTCGATCGGCCTCGAACATCCGGCCGACTTGATCGCCGATCTGGAACAGGCGCTGGCCGTGTAGCGGCACCCGTATCGGGCGCATCTCTCTCTTGCTCGCGTTCCTAACCGAAACGCCTGACGAGGAGCATCGAGCATGAGCACGGTTACGACCAGGAGCACGAGTAAACGCGGTTGCTACAGCTTCAACCTCCGCCGCACCACGGTGACGACGTCCTCCACCTCCGCCACCCGCAGCAGATAGGCACAGCCGAAAAATGCCCCGGCGCCCAGCGCGATCGTCAGCAAAACCTCGCCAATCAGGCGCAGCTCCCCTCCCCTGGTCGGCCGGGGAAAGAGAAAATGTTGCGCCAGGAAACAGATCGCCGCCAAAACCGCGCCGGCCAGGGCGAGCTTGCCTAACGTCGCCAGCATCATGCCGGTCTCGAGCCGGCCGGTATGCCGTCGCATCATCGCGTAAAGCAAAAGGAAGTTCGTCATCGCCACGAAGCTGGTGGAGAGCGCGAGCCCACGATGACCGAGCTTCAGATGAAAAGTGAAGAACCAGTTCAGGCCAAAGTTCACCGCGATCGAGATCAGACTAACGATCATCGGCAGATGCCGCTTATCGAGCGCGTAGAAAGCCGGCGCGAGCACTTTCACACCCGCATAACCGGCCAGCCCGAGCGCGTAAAAACGCAGGGCCGCGGCCGTCTGGACCGTCGCCTCCGGGGTGAAGCGTCCGTGCTGGTAAATCAGCGCGATGATCGGCTCGGCCAGAATGATCAGCCCGATCGCGGACGGAATGGTGAGGAGCATGACGAGCCGCATGGCGTGGGCCAGCGCGCCGCGAAACTCCCGGGTGTTGCCCATCGCCGCGCTCCGCGAAACCAGCGGCAGGGTGACGGTCGCCACCGCCACGCCAAAGATGCCGAGTGGCAATTGCATGAGGCGAAAGGCGATGTTCAGCCAGGTGATGGGACCGTTGCCCAGGGTCGACGCGAACCCGCTGTTCACCGCCACGTTTACCTGGACCGCGCTCGCCGCGATCGTCGCCGGCAGCATCAAGGCGAGGATGGTTCGCACACCCGGATCCCGCCAGTCGAAGTCAAACTTGAAACGAAATCCAACCCGCGAAGCGGAAGGAAACTGCACCAGCAACTGGAGCAGGCCGCCGAGCAGGGCGCCGATCGCGAGTCCGACCAGACCGCGTTCGCCAAAGTGCGGATGCCGCCAATTCGGCTGCGGATCCAGCCAGTAGCAAAGCGCCACCCCGCCAATGATGGAGCCAAGGTTAAAGAAGCTCGAAGCCAGCGCCGGAATGCCGAAGACATCTTTTGCGTTCAGCATTCCCATGACGAGCGCGGCGAGCGAGACGAGAAGAATGAATGGGAACATGATCCGGGTCAGCAGAATCGTGAGGGCCGCTTTCTCGGGCGGGAATCCGGGAGCGAGAATGTCAATTACGAAGGGCGCAAAGACGATTCCGAGGAGCGTAATCGCGCTCATGAAAACAAGGGTGAGCGTCGCGACTTTGCTTGCCAGTCGCCAGGCGGATTGATCGCCTTCCATCGCGATCCGGCGCGAAAAAGTGGTGACGAAAGCGGTCGAGAGCGCCCCTTCGGCGAAGAGATCGCGCAACATGTTGGGGGCGCGGAAGGCGGTCAGATACGCATCCATATTGCGCGAAGCGCCGAAGAGCGCGGCGATGACGGTCTCGCGAATCAACCCGAGCACCCGGCTGCAGAGAACGGCGAGGCCGACGATAGTCGTCGCCTTGGTGCTGACCCGTTTGTCGTCCGCCATCGGTTATTTCGTCGCGCGGCCGGGCACGAGAAAGCGTTGATAAATGAAAGAAGCGGCGATCAGAATAAGGGCCACGCTAACGAAAGCGCCGATCCGGTAAAGCTCGTTGAGGTCGCTCAGGTCATGCAGGAAAAGCTTGAGCATGGTCGCGCCCAGCAGGGCAACGCCGGCATAACGAGCCGCGCGCTGCCTCATGCGCATTCCGGCGATGATCAAGCCAAGGGCGAAGAGAGCCCAGCCGATTGAGTAGGTCATGTCGCGCGCGAAATTGCCGTGGAAGGAAAAAGTGAGAGTCGGCCCGATCGAGAAATAATCGGCGATCTCGAGATTAAGGAGCAGAAAGCTCAGGATCACCCCTAACGAACCGAGGAATGGCGCTCCGGCCCGTTCCGCGAGTGTCTCCCGTGGTTGCCCAAAAAGGCGGGTGCCGGCGAAAAGACAAAGGCTCGTCACGCCATAGGCATAAAGGTACCAATTCCAAAGCCGCACGCCGGTCCGCTTATGATACTCGAAGACGGCGGGATTGAGCGCCAGCCTGACGAAAGCCGCGCCCAGAAGCGCGACTGCAACCAGACGCAGACCGCGATGTGGCAAACGGCGAAAAAGCCAGAGAAGGGCGACACCTTCCACGGCCCAGCCGAGGGTGATCCACTCGCGCTCGAACTGAAGGGGAAAGATCAGACTAACGAAAAGCAAAAGCGCCCCACCCTGCCAGGCAAGGCGGGCGTCGCCGCTCGCGGGATTGGCTTGATAAAGCTTGAGCAACGCGACCACCCCGATCGCGGCCGGTACGACGAAGGCCGCCGGCAGCAATCCCATCCACTCGTTAGGGAAAGCGCGCACCACGGCCCGGTCGACGAGCCAAAACTGGAGCGCCTGGGCCAGTGCGCTGATCGCCCATGACCACACTTTTTCCTTCTGCGCCGAGCAAAATGGAAAGGCGACGAAGAGGATAAAAAAGAGCCCATACCAGGCGAGTGCGGGGATGGCCTGCTCGTCGCGGAATCGTTCGCTCTGCCAGATCAACTCCAGGAAAGCGACTCCGAGGAGGGCCGAGCCCGCCAGCCAGTCGGCCCGCCTGACGATCGCGGCCGCGAGCAGGATTCCGCTCAGAACAAACGCGACCAGGAAAATCGGCGTGGGATTTAAAAGCTCGCTCTCCGCCAGCAGAATGACGAGCAGCAGATAAGGAGTGATCGTGCCCGCGGCGGTGAACGGCAGCAGGCCCGGACGCCAGGCTGAAGCCGGGGTCGTTGCCGCATGAAGCAGCGCGAACACGATAATCGCCGCCAAAGGCGCGATCATCGGCGCCTGATGCGCGAACAACGCGATCCATTCCGCCACGAGTGCGAAAGTCACCGCTCCCGCCCCAACCGCGATCGCGCGATTCGCCCGGCCGAGCACGGGCAACGCGAGCAATCCGGCGTCAGCGAGAAAAACAAAGCTGAAGAAAAAGAGCGGCTGTCGCGCCAGGGTTGGCAGAGCCGAGAGCCAGAAACAAAATCCCAGGGCGGTGAAACCGGCGACAGCCGCGGCCGTTGCAGCCGCTTCGCTGTGCGAAGCGCGGGCATTCGCGTTGCCGGGAGTCAGAGTATCGAGCCTCATCCTCGCGCTTCGCACCGCGAAGCGGCTCCAGAAGTAGAACGCGAGGAAGAGCGCCTCAAACCCAAGAAAGATCCAGCGGGCGCGCCCGCCTTTCGTCGTATCGAAAAATTGCGCAGCCCAGCCAATTTGAATCAGCGCCGTGCCGATGGCCGCGAGCACGAGCAAATAATGCCAGCGCTGGCGCAGCGCGACCGCGGCCAGGCCAAGATCGAGCAGTGCGATGTAAAGAAAGAGCGCGGGCGCGTTATCCGATCCACTCGGGAGCAGCACCGGAGTGAGAAAACCGCCCAGCAAACCGAGAATGACGATGACCTGCGCCTCGAGGCTGACTGCGAGCAGGAAGGAAAAAAGCGTCACGGCCGACATCGCGAAAAATGCCGTCGTCAGGGAGATGAGCGCGTAGAAAGAATGCGCCGCGAAAAGGTCGGCATACAAAATGACGATGCCGGTCGCGCAAAGGCTCTGCGCTGAGACGCGGTAACGGCCGCGCGCCAGCCGCCAGCCAGGAACGATCAAACAGAGCGCGACGCCGCCTCCGATGATGACGCGACCGAGCGGAGTGATGAGATTGTTCTCGAAGGAATATTTGACCAGAAAGACGACGCCAAGAAAGAGCGCCAGGCCGCCGAGCCAGGCGAACACTTTCACCCCCATGAACGCCTCCCAGTTGAAAGGCGCGGTCCGCGGCAGTGGAGGTGGAGTAACGGGCAACGGCGGCGGCACACTCGGAAGCGGAGGGACGAGGTTCCGTTCAGCCAGGAGCGGTGAAGGAGGGATTGCCACCTTCTCGGACATTGCCGGAGCGGCCGCTTCGCGTTTCGTCTTTTCGAGCGCGGCTACTCGCTTCGTCAGCGCCACAATCATTCCGTGCAGCCGTTGCAGTCGCATCAGTATCGGCACGATCAGAACGACGCCGATGACCAGCACGAAGAGGAGGGCGAATGATATAAAGGGCAGCATGCCTAACGAGAAGCTCTCATAAGCCGGTTGGGTGATCGAGAAATTCCCACGGCAATTTGAAATGGTCCGCCAGCTCGGCGGCGAGCGCTTTTACCCCAAAAGTCTCGGTCGCGTAATGGCCGCCGAGGAAAAGATTGAGACCGAGTTCCTCGGCCGCGACCGCCGCCCAATGCGGCGCCTCGCCCGTGATGAAGGTATCGACTCCCTCCCGCGCCACGGCGTAGATTTCGCCGCCCGCGCCACCCGTCACAATCCCGACGCGTTTCGTCTCCATCGGGCCGGCGCCGATGCAGCGGACCGGACCGCCTAATGACTCTTCGAGCTTCGCGATCAGTTCGTCGCGCCGCCAGGTCGCTTCCACCATCAGGCCCGCCGGCTCTCCCTTCAGTTCAAGAAAAGGTTGCGTTTTCTCCAGACCAAGCGCGGCCGCGAGGAGCGCGTTGTTGCCGATCTTCGGATGCAGATCGAGCGGCAGATGCGCGCTGTAGAGCGCGAGATTCTT
Source organism: Chthoniobacterales bacterium (assembly GCA_050736975.1). Classification (GTDB taxonomy): domain Bacteria; phylum Verrucomicrobiota; class Verrucomicrobiia; order Chthoniobacterales; family UBA10450; genus Palsa-1392. The sequence goes on from JBOHXL010000196.1 coordinate 10,712, forward strand.
TTCCATCGCCGTCTTGAGAGCGCGAAAGAGCGGCCCGGTCGCGGGCCGCAAACCAGCCCAGAACAAACCATGGTGCACAAGGAGCAGATCGATTCCGTTCGCCACCGCCATTTGCATGGTGTGCCCGGCGGCATCGACCGCCGCGCCGATTTTTGTCACCTCGCCTGAATTCTCGATCTGCAGCCCGTTCAAGGCATGGGGATAATCCTCGATCTCAGAGAGGCGAAGCAATTCATCGGCATAACGAACAATCTCGGCCAGCGAACTCATCCCCTATTGTGCAGCTTCCCGCCGGATGTGAAGCGCAAAAAACTTTCACTCGATCCTCGGGCCTTTCCCGGGACCGAACACAGCCTTGACGAAGCCCTGCCCGCTGCCCACGATAACCGCCGGATGACACCTTTGGAATATACCGACGCACCGACCAGCGAATCGACCGAACAACCGCTCCAGACTCCGACCGCGGCCTCTGGATTATTGGAAACCGCGGAAGGAAGGGCGAGCGACCTCGTCGCCGTCGCGCTCAGCATTGTTCCGGGCCTCGGGCACATTTACAAGGGTTACAGGTTCATCGGCGTGTTGCTGATGTTTGTCGGAACGCCTTTGGCTTTCGGCGCGGCGCTCCTCATCGCCACGGGCACGGCCGGCTTCGGATTCTTCCTCCTCCCGATCTATTGGATCGCGGTTATGATTCACGTCTGGGCCATCCCCGACCGGGTCACGCCGACCAGCAACGAAGGCGAGCAGTATTAATGTAGCCGCTTCGCTGGAGCTGCTTCGCGCTACGACACGCAGTAGCGGCGCGTTCGAAGGCTGACGGTACCTCTCCCGTCTCCCACCGGGAAACGGCTAGAGCGCGGCGTGGATTTCCTCCAGGATCTCGCGCAGGCCGTAACGAAAATTCCAGTCCGGATAATGCTCCTGGAATTTTCGCACATCGCTGATCCACCAGATGTGGTCGCCGATCCGGTTCTCCGCCACGTATTCCCAGGTAAGTTTGCGGCCGCTGATTTCCTCGCAAAGCGCGATCGCCTCGAGCATCGAGCAATGGCAATGGCGACTCCCGCCCAGGTTGTAAACTTCACCCAGGCGGGGCGCCCTAACGAACGCAGCAAAGGCCTCGACCAGGTCGAAGCTGTGAATGTTATCGCGCACCTGCTTTCCTTTGTAACCGAAAACTCGATAGGGCCGGCCGCTCACCGCGCACTTCATGAGGTAGGAGAGAAATCCGTGCAGCCTAGTCCCGGCCTGCGCCGGACCCGTCAGGCAACCGCCTCGAAAACAAACCGTGGGCATTCCAAAATAGCGCCCGTATTCCTGCACCAGCACATCGGCCGCCACCTTCGATGCGCCGAAGAGCGAGTGCGTCGTCTGGTCGATCCTCATGTTTTCCGAAATACCCGGTTCGTATTCGTGGCCCGGCTCGATTTCCCAGCGTGATTCCAGCTCGCGCAGCGGGAGGCGGTTCGGCGTGTCGCCATAGACTTTGTTGGTCGAGGTAAAAACGAACGGTGTTTCCGGACAAGAGTTTCGCGCCGCCTCCAGCAGATTGAGCGTGCCGTTGGCATTGACCGTAAAATCCAGCTGCGGATCGCGCGCCGCCCAGTCGTGCGAGGGTTGCGCCGCGGTGTGCACGATCGCCGCCAGCCCGCGGCCGCGTTGCTTGAAAATTTCCTTTACCGCCGCGGCATCGCGGATGTCGATCTCGTGATGCTCATAGGCAGGCACAGTGGCGAGCAAGGCGTCGCGCGTTGTCCGGGTCGAGGCTTCCTCGCCGAAGAACTGCCTGCGCAGATCGTTGTCGATCCCGACGACCTGTAATCCTTCGGCCGCAAAATGCCTGACCGTTTCCGAGCCGATCAAACCCGCCGAGCCCGTGACCAGAACGGCGCGTGCCTTTGGCATCTCGTTAGGCGCGCTGGCCGATCATCCAGGTCAGTTTGCCATTGGCCGGTGCGACGAGGGCTGCGGGATATTCCGAAGCGCCTGCCAGGACGCGTTCGAGAAGTTCTGGATTCTTCTCGCCACTGACCAGAAAGAGGACCTGGCGCGACTGGTTGAGGAGCGGCAGGGTCATCGTTAGGCGCCAGGCGTTAAGCTTTGGGACAAAATTCGCCGCCACCCGTCGCACCTGCTCGTTCAGCGCCGCGGTGCCGGGAAAAAGCGAGGCGGTGTGCCCATCATCACCCATCCCGAGCAGCGTCAGGTCATGCCGGTAAATGGTTTCGCCGCGCTGGGTCGCGAGAAGCGCAAGCGCATCCTCATATTCCTGGGCGGCGAGCGTCGGTTCGATCTCGCCGCGCATCCGCAGAATGGATTTCTCCGGAACGGCCGACGGGACAAAGAGCGACTCCTGCGCCATGCGAAAGTTGCTCTCCCTTTCGTTAGGCGGGACACAACGTTCGTCGCCAAAGCTGAAACGAACCTGTTCCCAGGGCAGATCGCGCGACAGTCTTCCGAACTCGGCATAGATCGGCCGCGGGGTGTTGCCGCCGGAGAGTGCGATTCGAAATTCGCCGCGCTCGGCCAGCGCGACCCGCGCCTGCTCGAGAATGAATCCGGCGGCATCCGCGACGAAATTGGAGGTGCGGATGATTTCAGGAGTCATGAAAGAACGGAATGAGGAAGCCCGAAGACCGCCCCAGCCTGACGAACGAGGTGCACAGAATTTCGTTCGTCGAACTTTGGGTTTGTTTCGGAATTCGTCATTCCTGCTTCGTCATTTCCCTCAAATGGCGCAATGAGTCCGACCATGCTTCCGCAGGTATTGCTGATGATATTCCTCCGCGCGATAAAAAGTCGGCGCCGGTTCGATTTGCGTCACGATCGGTCGCGGAAAGCGCCCGCTCCGATCGAGCTCGGCTTTCTTTGCTTCGGCCGCGGTCTGCTGTTCCGGCGAGTGATAGAAAACCACCGAGCGATATTGCGAGCCGATATCCGGTCCCTGTCGGTTTCGGGTCGTCGGGTTGTGATTCTTCCAGAAAACATCGAGCAGTTGCTCGTAGCTGACCTGCGCCGGATCGAACTCCACTTCGACCACTTCCGCGTGGCCGGTCTCATCGCTGCAAACGTCCTGGTAAGTCGGATTCTCGGTCTTGCCACCGGCGTAGCCGCTCGTCGCCGAGGTCACGCCCTTGATATTGCGAAACATTTCCTCGACCCCCCAAAAACAGCCCGCTCCAAAAGTCGCTTTTTCAATGCTCATCAGTCAGCATGAAACGGGAATACGGAGCGCGCAACCGGTGGCCGCCTCTCTCTGCCGGCGCCGCATGTCGACGCCTGTAGACGCCTCTCTGTGGGAGGCGCGAGTCTCGGTGTCGCTTGCAGATCGATGCTGCGATTGGACACGCAGACCCGCGTTAGAAAGCCCGGCCGTCGCTTCGCGTCCGTTACGGCGCACAGCGAAGCGTCTACAGGGTCGCGCAAGCGGACGTTTAATGCTGGATCTTTTCTATCTCTTCTACCCAGACCAGTTCGCAGGCGCCATTCCCGGTGTCCGTCCGGGTGAGCGAGCTGCGCCAGGTGCCGATCTCCGGACCGGTCGCTTCCACGAGCAGACCGCGAAGGTGAATCAGGTCGCCGGTGCGCAGCGATTTGCATCGGGATTCGATCGCCGGGGTCGAAGGAATAAGATGCAGATTGGTGGCGTGTGAAACGATCTGGTCAGGATCGATCGGCGGCTGGTGCTGCCATTCGTACCAAAAGAAGCGCATGCTCTGGCTGATCGTTAGGCGATCGAGCACCGCCTGGTCCGACATCGGTCCCCAGCCGACCGCCAGGTCGACCGGGACGAGCGCCGCCTGCCGGTCGTAGCGATAAATTTTTCGATGCAGGACTCGGGCGTCGAGCGAGAAATGGGCCAGCGGCTTGAGGTGAAACTTGCCGTCATCGAACGCAACGTCAGCCGGCTCTGTTCCGGTCTGCAGCGGATCGGCCGCGATCAGAACGCCCGGCGGATAAGTCATCGGCGCGTTGATCCGATCCCAGGCAAAGTAACCGAGGACAACGAGCGCGAGAACAGCCAGCGTTTTCAAAGCTGTCCCTCAGCGGGAGCAGGATCGGTGCTACGGGGTCAATGGCGGGAGCAAAACTTTTCATTATGTTGGCGATTTGTTTGGCCACACGATTAACTTACCTGAAAAATATGACGACGTTTTACAAAGCATTATTGCTCGTAACAAGTATCACAATCTTGTCAGCGAGGTTGGGTTGCGCCGAGCCCGACGCTGGTTTCGAGATATCGACAGCTTGGAACAAAGGAGTGTCCCAGACGCAACTAACGACTCATTACGCGGTTCAACGATCTGGTGTTCTGGGGGACACTACAATAAGTACACAATGCGAAGGCCTGATTCAGGAAGTGACAGGATCGAACGGCAAGCCGGTCGCGATCCTAAGCAACGCCTCGAGAACAATCGTTGGCTTCAATCTTCGCCCAGCCACAGAGGTTAACCAAATCTATATGGTGGTAAAGGCTAAGAATGATCAACTTCGTGTTTACGAGAATCTCATTTTGATTCTTCTCCCTGCGCTTACGTCAAAGCACAGACAATTCACAGAAGACGATCGAGACGTGTTTTTCATTACCAACGTGAGAGACAATTGCGTAACGATTCAATATCGCGGCCCCAAGATCATTAATCCTCCAATCCATCCATTCGAAGTGCAATTCTATGTTTCTGTTAACGGTGATTTGAATCTGCGTGCCGGGTCGTTCAAACAACTCCATGCGGAGAAAACAAAAATAAGGGGGAATAGCGGCGAGCCTTTCTTGCACGATTCACGCGCTGGGCTTGCATTGATTCTTCGGACAGTGAGTAAGGGACCAATTCCTTTAGTTTAGTTGTTTAAGTTGGGATTCAAAGTTGATGGGGCTCTGGTAGGCCAGACTGGAGTGCAGTCGGGTGCGGTTAT
>JBOHXL010000197.1:0-22817 GCA_050736975.1 Chthoniobacterales bacterium
CAGGAAGGTGTGGCTCTGGAGGATGACCAAGTCACCTCCGCGCACAAGCTCGCGGCCTGGGGCGATTATAACAACGATGGCTTTCTCGATCTGGTGGTGAAGGATGGTATCGGGCCGGGTCTGGCAACAGGCGATTCTAACATGGGCAGGCACTATCTCTTCAAGAACACCGGTAATAGCAACCACTTCATCAAACTCAACCTCCAGGGTGTTCAGTCCAACCGCCATGGCATTGGCGCACGCGTGACCGTCCTTCATGACGGACAAATTGCCTTCCGCGAAAACAACGGGGGCGGCGGAGGCGAGTGGGCGTCGCAAGGCGCCGGACCGCTTCACTTTGGAATCGGCTCGGGGAGCCAGGCGACCGTTACAGTGAACTGGCCCAGCGGTATCGTCGACACGCTATCCGCGGTAAACGCGAACTCGACGATCACGATTGTCGAGGGCTCCAGCAATCCGACCCCAACCCCCACTCCGACTCCGACCGCGACCCCCACTCCGACCCCGAGTCCTTCTCCGCCGTCCATCACTCAACAACCGCGCAACAGAGTAGTCACCGTCGGACAGACAGCGACCTTTCAAGTGCAAGCGGTCGGGACGCCGCCATTGACTTACCAGTGGAAAAAGAACGGTGCCAAGATCCAAGGTGCGAGGAACGCCACTTATATCACTCCGCCCGCGACAGCAGGCGACAACGGCTCACTCTTCGCCGTGGTCGTCAGCAACAGCGCTGGCAGCGTTACCAGCCGGAATGCGCAACTCATCGTCAACGCCTCGAGCGGGCGCCCCTCTGGTGGGACGGCAAAACTGCGCGGGATGGGGCGTGCGCCGCTCTAGCTATCGGCAGGGGATAACAGGGCCACGGCCACACTCATCGTAAGGCCAGACGGCCTGCGAATTTCTCGGGCCGGGCAACCGAACTTGTTCGGGCTTGCTATGGAGTAACCAACTCAGCCGTGCCGCTGACGTACGGACGACCTACACCCCCAGCTATGAGAATCCGCCCATCATTCAGCATTGTGGCCGTGTGATTTTGCCTTGCCACAGTCATGGTCCCAAACAAACTGAACTGACCGGTAGCGGGATCGTAAAGCTCGACCGAATCGAGAGCCTGTTGAGCGCCCCCGTAGACAAAGCCACCAACGAAGTCCCCGCCAATCGCAAGCACCTTACCCTGCAGGGAGCCCCAGGCCGGATTTGAAAGCAAGACCGCTCGATGCCGTCCGCGAGCTTGCACCATCGGGCTGACAGCCGTGAAAGACCTCGTGGAAGCGGAATAGACGTCCGCTGGATCGGGTGTGAAAGTGCCCCCGCAAACAAGGACAGTCCCATCAGGAAGCAACGTCGCCTCATGCTCCGCACGGGCGATATGCATGTTTTGCACGCTGGCCCAGCTTCCGCTCGAGGGCGTGTATACCTCTGCGGTAGCCGTCTCCCGTTCTTCGCCCCCTTGCGTATTTCCCAAAATATCCCCGCCCATCACCAGAACAGTGCCGTCCAGCAGCAGGGCGGCGCGATGACGCTTTCGTTTGACCGCCATGTGACCGGTAAAAGAGAACGTTCCGGCGGCCGGATTATAGAGCTCACAGGTGTTGGTTTCGTTGCCCCCGGTCGAGACCCCGTCAGCCATTAACACCGTTTGATCACCGAGCAGGGTGGCGGTATGCAAAGCTCGCAACTGATTCATATTCCCAGTTGCTTGGAATTGTTTGGTGGCCGGATTATAGAGCTCCGCGCTTCTCAAGTAGCCGGCGGCGCTCTTGCCTCCGGCAATCAGAACCAGATTATTGGCCAAAAGTGTCGCGGTATGACTTTTTCGCGCCGTCGTTAGGAACCCAACGCTACTGAACGTGTTGCTTGTCGGGTTGAACACCTCAGCCGAATTGAGCGGGGCCGTATCATCACTTCCAGCAGCAAGAAGGACCGTACCGTCCGGCAAAAGGGTCGCGGTGTGCTGATTCCGCCCCACTTGCATACTACCAAGCGAGGTAAAGCTGTGTGTCACCGGATCTACGACCTCGGCAGTATCCACGGTCAGGCTACCCGTCACACCACCGGCAACGAGAATGGAACCGTTCAAAAGCATCGTGGCAGTGTGGTTAGCGCGATTCTCAGTCATGGTGTCATGCAAAGACCAGGAATGGAGCGCTGGATCGTATATTTCATTTTGAGCCAGAAAGCCGCTTTCCAGCGTGACACCACCGATTACGAGCAGTTGCCCGCTGGGCAAAAGAATCGCGCGATGATTAGAGCGATGGTAAAGCATGCTTACACCGGAGGTAAAAGTCTGCGGACCAGGGTTGTAAAACTCCGTCTCGTCGTGGGGACTCGTGCCCGAAAAACCACCGGTGATAAAAACGGTCCCATCCGGCATAAGGGTGGCGGTATGATTCGCGCGCGGGACCTGCATCATATTCGAGAGGACGGTAAAGCTCTGAACGGTCGGATTGTAAATCTCGGCGCTGCCGGACGCGACCGCACCAACATAACCACCGGTAATAAGGACCGTCCCGTCTGCCAAAAGTGTAGCTTCCTGATCTTTTCGATTCACGGGTGTTCCCAATGTCGGGGTGAATTTTTGCGTAGCTGGATTATATAGATCCGCCTTCTTACCACCGTCGATCAAAACCAGACCGCTGGAGAGCAGCGTCGCCGTATGCTGAGTCCGCGCGACGCTCATGTTCTTTGCTGTCGCAGTAAAAAGGCCTGTTGCAGGGTTATAAATCTCGGCAGTCTGCAGGGCGATCCCGTTCTGATCGCCGCCGGTAATAAGAACAGTCCCATCGGGCAATAAAGTGGAGGCATGATTCTCTCTCGCCGCAACCATCGTTCCCGTCGTCACCATCTGACCTGTCGCAGGATCATAAAGCAGAGCTGAGTTCAGGGTCGCGTTATCGTTAATTCCCCCGGTGATCAGCACTTTCCCGGAGTTGAGCAGGGTGGCCGCATGGCCGGTTCTTTGCGGATTAAGGACAATCTGCGCCTGAGCGTGTGCCGTGCCAACCAGCAAACAGGCGATTGATAGAATGCGGGCGATGTTTGTTTTCATGTATTTGACTCCTATCTCTGAGGTCTAAACCATATCATGCCGAGCTAATACGCCGACGGGAAACCCTAGCAAAGTACGAGCAAGATTGTCGAGGGAATCCGCCTGCGTCAGATAGCTCGCTGTTTCCACGCGGATAGTCATACGCTTGCGGGATTTCGCGTCCACTTCTGCCAGATTACAAATCCTCGGCTAGAACCTGACGGAATGGATCGGTTATGCAATTGGTAGCTCGGCCAGTCCACTTAGAAACGACCGCATTGGGATTAAGGCCGACTCGCGACAGGGTCGTCAAAGCACGGTAGAAAGCACAAGCGAACAGAGGACGGAGACAATAACCCGATGTCATGGGTTGATTTCTGAGTCGGCTAACTTTCGGGTGCCTGGAAGCGACGCCGTCTCCAATTCAAGGCAAAGGTCGAAAAATTCTTCGCGGCACGAGACCGCGCTTCCCGTCGTGCCGGGCGGCTAACAGCGCCCCGCGGTACGAATCCGCAGGTTATCGAATGTAATAGACTTCAACTTGGCCGACTCCGGTCGTGTTGTTGACTCCTCGAACAATTGCGGTGAAAGCGCCGGCCGGCAGGTTGGAAAGTATGGCTGATTCGTGCAGATCAGTCGGTGCAAGGCCGGTCGCCTGGATGTTGGAAGCGTTGGTATCGGCCCAATTATCGTTTGTGTCGATCACCGTTCCCTGGTCGTTGTAAAGCGTGAGAGTCGGATCCTGTAACACACCGGTCACACCCAAACCGGCCAGGGACGGTCCAAGCGCCCGCACAAGGACCTGGCCCGCATCCGCCCCGGAGCCAATGATAAAGCCGCCAATCATGGCGTTGTCGCCGGTTTGAATCAAGCCACGGGTGCTAATGTTGGCCAGCATGGCGGTTGCAGACGGACTATCGAGGTCATAAACCTCGACCAGGCCAACCCCAGTGGTGTTGTTCTTGCCATATACAATCGCGGTGTACTGCCCGCTTCCACTCACTGTCGGGTCAACCGGCGCGAGGGTTGCTACAATCGCTGATTCCAAGTCGTTTGTCGGTGGAATGCCGCTCGCCTCGATCTCTGATTCCTGGGTGTCTTTCCAGTTGTCGTTGGTTATCACAGTGCCATCGGGTTCGTGCAGCTCCAAGACCGGATCAGCCAAGGCACCAGTTACCGGTGGATTGGCGTTCGCCAAGGAAGGTCCGATCGCACGAATGATAACCTTTTTCGGTGTCGTTCCTCCCGTAATGATAAACCCTCCGATCATCACGTTATCTCCCGTCTGGGCGTCGACTCGGGTGGAGATATTGAGCGCCTTGGCTTCAGCCGGAGTAGGTGTAGGAGAGGGCGAAGGCGTGGGGGTAGGACTCGGCGTTGGAGTCGGCGTGGGCGCGGCCGTGGTTACGGTAAAGTCTGCGCCGCTGCTTGTCCCGCCGCCATTAGTCGCGCTGACCCGAAAGTGGTAGAGCTTACTGGGCAAAAGCCCCATGGCGGTCGACGCGACCCTGACCACCGTAGTGCCGTTGCCCGCATCTGCCGGCGTCGTGGTTGAGCCATAACTCGTGGTTAGCCCGTAGTCAAAATGGAAGGTGGTATCGGCACCGCGGGGATTGATCGTGCCGTTAAAAGTCACGCTGGTCGAATTAACGTTAGTCGCCGCCAGCGTAACCACTGTGGGCGGCGTCGGCGTTGGCGTTGGCGTGGGCGCGGCCGTGGTTACGGTAAAGTCTGCGCCATACGCTGTCCCGCCGGCGTTGGTCGCGCTGATCCGGAAGTGGTAGAGCGTGCTAGGCGAAAGCCCCGTGGCGATGGAAGCGACCTTGAGAGTCGTACTGCCGTCGCCCACGTCTGCCGGCGTCGTGGTTGAGCCATAACTGTTGGTTGGCCCGTAGTCAAAATGGAAGGTGGTATCGGCACCGCGGGGATTGACCGTGCCGTTAAAAGTCACATCACTTGGATCAATGTTGGTCGCGGCAAGCGTAATCGCGGTAGGCGGCATGGGCGTGGGACTGGGCGTCGGGCTCGGAGTTGGCGTTGGACTAGGCGTCGGCGTTGGACTGGGTGTTGGTCCAGCCAGCACCTCCGCCGTCGCGCTGACGGATGGCGGGCCCACGCCGCCAGTAATCAGGATTCTGCCGTCAGTGAGCTCGGTTGCGGTATGGTTCTGGCGCGCCACCGTCATGGTGCCAAATAAGCTGAACTGGCCAGTGGCGGGATCGTAAATCTCCACGGAATCCAACGCTTGTTGCGCGCCGCCGAAGACTGTGCTGCCGATGTCCGAGCCGCCGATGGCCAGCACATGTCCCTGCAACGCCCCCCAGACAGGGTTCATCAGCCGCAAGGAAACGTGCCGCCCGCGCGCCACGATCATCTGGCCGACCGTCGAGAACATATCCACCGAATGGTCGTACAGGTCGGCCGCCACCGGTGTGTCGGTTCCCCCGGTCACCAGCACGGTCCCGTCTTCCAAGAGCGTCGATTCGTGTTCCGCCCGCGCCACACTCATGTCTCCCACCATCGCCCATTGGTGGGTCGCGAGACTATAGAGCTCGGCCGTGGGGGTTTCGCGATCGCCTCCCCCCTGATTATTGGGCAGCGTATCGCCTCCTTCCACCAGCAAGGTGCCGTCATCGAGGAGGGAAGCCCGGTGACGTTTCCTCTGCAGGTTGAGCGATCCGGTAAAAGTAAACGTCTCGGTCGAGTAACGGAAAAGTTCCGCGGTGGCGGTCGAGACGCCACCTGTAATGACTCCACCGACAAGGAGGACTTCGTTGTCGTTGAGCAAGGTCGCGGTGTGAAGGGCGCGCACGCTATTCATGTCACTCGCGGAGTGAAACAACTGCGTCGTCGGATCGTAAACCTCCGCGCTACGGAGGTAGCCGGTGGTCCCACCCTTGCCACCAGCGACCAGCACGTCGCCAGTGGGCAGCAAAGTGGCGGTATGACTTTTTCGTCCGTCAACCAGGGAACCGACTAACGAGAAGGAATTGTTGGACGGGTCGAAGAGTTCGTTCGAGTTCAGATTGTCGATCTGCGTGTCGTTGCTGCCTGCGGTCAGCAGAACGGTTCCGTCGTTCAGCAGGGTCGCGCGATGCTGATTCCGTGCCACCTGCATGTTGCCGATCGAGGTGAAGTTCATCGTGGTGGGATCGAGGATTTCGGCCGACTGCAAGGTTCGATTTCCCGTCACGCCACCGGCGACGAGGATATTGCCGCTCTGCAGCATGGTCGCGGTGTGCCCGCCGCGGTTCTCGATCAGCGAGGCATAGGGTGTCCAGATCTGGGTGCTCGGGTCGTAAACCTCGTCCGCGAACAGGAATCCGCTCTCAAGCGTGACCCCTCCTATCACGACGACGCGCCCGTCTCCCTGGAGCACGGCCTGATGATTGGACCTATGATAGACCATCGGTGTGTCGATCGTGAAAGTCTGTAGCACAGGGTCGTAGACTTCGGTTTCGTTATGCGGGCTGGTTCCAGAGAAACCGCCAGTGATGAAGACCTTTCCGTTAGGCAAAAGCACCGCGGCGAGGTTGGCGCGAGGGACCTGCATGTGGTTGGCCAAAACGGTAAACTGCTGGGTCGCCGGGTCGTAAATCTCAGCCGCGTCGGTTGCCACGTCCCCGATATAGCCGCCAATAATCAGGACCGTGCCATTCTGCAGCAGGATCGAAGAATGACTCGTTCGATTGAGCGGGGTTCCCGAAGTGGCGGTAAACGTCTGCGATGGCGGATCGTATATGTCGGCCGACTTGCCGCCCACCACCAGCACCTGTCCATTCGACAGGAGGGTCGCGGTATGCTTGCTCCGCGGGATCCTCATGCCTTGGAAGGTTTGGGTGAAAACACCGGTCCCCGGGTCGTAAAGCTCGGCCGACTGCAAATCCACCAAATCCTGATCGCCACCAGTGATCAGGACCGTGCCATCAGGAAGTAGCGTCGAGGTATGATCGGTTCGCGCGGTTGTCATCGACCCTGTCGAGATGAATTGTCCGGTGGCTGGGTCGTAGAGGAGAGCCGAATCGAGCGTGGCATTCACATTCACACCACCCGCGACCAAGACCTGTCCAGAGTTCAAAAGCGTTGCGGTGTGACCAGTACGCTCTGGCAGCAGTGGAATAGTCTGCGATCGCACCGTAACCGTCCCAAAAAGGATGGATACAATGATCGCTAGAAGTAAATTCAGGCCTTTCACACTTCGAATTTTTGCGCAAGCCAACTGGATGGACGACCTCAGGGATGCAACCTTCCACCTTGCCACCAAAACCGGGTCTGCGTCCAGTAAATTTCGGAAATGTCCGACTACTCGAGAGGACGGAGAAGAGAAAACCGGCGGATCCCGAAGTGAGGCGCCAGTCCGCGCTCAGGCCGGAGGCGCCGTTCTTCTCTCCGACATTCGCGATTCGGACCGCAGAAATGCGGCGATCGCCGGTCGCAGCGTCCAAAAAGGGCACCTTTCTGCGAGATGATCCAAGCCAAAAGAGAACGATGGCTCCGCCGCGTCCGCCGATGATTCGCGCAAGGCTGAGTTGCAGCCAGGAGCGGGATTCCCCCGGGGGCGAGCATCGCTAAAGTTGCGTTCGACGACGGTCACCGACCGCGGCTGCAACCCGCGATTGACAATCGACGAACACAACCAAGATCAGGGCGAGACGCATTTTATGCTTGGCAGCGTCGATACCGGGAAGGTAGGATGAGTTCACAAATACACAATCAGCCCGTGCCGCGGCATGATGGCGAGGTCGTCAGACTCATCGGCAAGCCCCACCGAGCTGCTACCAATCAAGCCTCGTAACTCGCGGGTTATTAATGACCAAATCGGTCCCACACAACTACTGAACAAGTGAGCACAACCGTTCGATACACTCTACAAGCCGCGCTTTTCGCGCTTGCATCAATCTTCGTTGTCTCGGCGAACGCAGCGATCCCGCTCGTCAAGACCAAGGCAGCGCGATTCATCCCTCGAAGTCCGGCCAGACCCGAAGGACCCGCACGGCCGTTTTACATCGAAGGCATCACTAGTCCGGTGCCGGATCGGGCTGCGGCGCCGGCTCGAGCCGGTTATGATAACCTGACCAATGGTTATGCTCTGCAGGGGCCCAATTTTGATAAGATTAATGAGAACAACGTAGTGCCGGATCGCTCGTTCAACGATGGTCGGTTCGTCTTCGAGGAAGTCGAGGACATTGAAGATGGTCTGGGGCCAACCTACAATGCCCAAAGCTGCCGGGAATGCCACGAGAATATCGTAACGGGAGGTTCCAGCCAGATCACTGAATTCCGGTCTGGCCGGACGGATGATAGCGGCATGTTCTTCGAATCTCTTGGCGGTTCTCTGATCCAATCGCGCGCCACCTACGCCGACATCGTCGAACACGTGGCTGATACGGATAACACGCGCACCTTCCGCATCACACCTGGCATTTCGGGCGACGGTTATGTCGAATGCATCTCGGATAGCACTCTCCTGGCGATCCAGAGTGCCCAGCCAGCCGACATGCAAGGCACGGCGCCGGAAGTCCCGGTCATCGAAGGCGACGGTAGCGCTCGGATCGGGCGATTCGGCTGGAAATGCCAGCATGCCAGTCTCGTCTCGTTTTCCGGGGACGCTTATCTCAATGAGATTGGCATCACCAATCCTCTCTTCCCCGATGAAAACACCTCCAACGGCGAGTATGTCGGATACGGCACCGAGTACGATCCCGTTCCCGACCCAGAAGACGATGGAGGCGACTTAAGCGGATTCGCGCTCTTCATGCGCTCGACAAAGGTGCCACCGCGAGGTCCCGTTACGGATGCCGTGCGATTGGGTGAACGGCGTTTCAGCAAAATCGGCTGCGGGATTTGCCACGTCAGCTCCATCACTACGGCGCCCGCCGGCACAGTCATCAATGGTGGTGCGTTTACCGTTCCCAGTGCTCTGGGAGACAAATTCATTAGTCCTTACGGCGACTTTCTGCTGCACAACATCGGCACCGGAGACGGCATCCCGATCGAGCCTTTGCCCCAGTACGCCGGGACCGCCAACCAAATACGGACCGCTCCGCTCTGGGGAGTGCGGAGTCGAAATCGCCTGATGCATGACGGTCTATCATTTACCTTCTTCGATGCAATCGAGCGTCACGCTGGGCAGGCAGCAGGCGTTCTCGCCCAGTTCAACGCGTTGTCGGACGCCGATAAGGCTAACATCTACGCCTTCCTCGGGTCGCTTTAAGGCAAGACAGAGGGAAGCCGCGCCGCCGCGGACGAACCTCTTCAGCCCCGCCACATCAAGCCATCGCCAAAGCCAAACTGGACTTGCCGGCGTTTTCCCCTAGGGTGTACGCTTGCGCCTCCGTCTGACGGCTCGCGCGTCGGCCCGCTTCGGCGGGTGTTGCTTCCCCTCGAAGCGAAAACAACGACAGTAAACAATCAGCCAAAACACATCTTTGAATACCACGCACACACACAGCCATCTCATCCCGCCACACGGCGGCCAGCTCACTAACCTCATCCTCGACCGCGAGCACGCCGCCGACACCAAAGCCGCCTCCCGCGACTTTCCCTCCTGGGATCTGACTCCGCGCCAAATTTGCGACCTCGAGTTGCTCTTGAACGGTGGCTTCTCGCCTCTCACCGGCTTCATGAACAAGGCCGACTACGAGGGTGTGTGCCACGAGATGCGTCTCGCCGGCGGTTTACTTTGGCCGATCCCGATCAACCTCGACGTTACCGAAGCGTTCGCCAAAACCCTCACGCCCGGCAGCAGCAAGATCGCCCTGCGCGACGCGGAGGGCGTCATGATCGCCATCCTGCATGTGGAGGATGTCTGGCAACCGGATCGCCAGGCGGAAGCAAAGGCCGTCTTTAAAAGCACCAGTGCCGCCCACCCTGGCGTCGCTTACCTGACGAACCGAAGCAACCCCTGGTACGTCGGCGGTCGCCTCGAAGGCCTCCAACTACCGAGCCATTACGACTTCAAAACCTTGCGCCAGACGCCTACCGATCTCCGGGCTGATTTCGCCAACCAGGGCTGGCGCCGCGTCGTCGCTTTCCAGACGCGCAACCCGATGCATCGCGCGCACGTCGAACTCACCTTCCGGGCCGCCCGGCAAGTCGAGGCCAGCCTCCTCATTCATCCCGTCGTCGGCATGACCAAACCCGGCGATGTTGACTATTTCACTCGCGTCCGCTGTTACCGGCTACTTGTCGGGAAATATCCGGCCGGCACGGCGAAGCTGGCTCTCGTCCCGTTCGCCATGCGGATGGGCGGTCCGCGCGAAGCCATCTGGCATGCACTCATTCGCAAGAACTACGGCTGCACTCATCTCATTGTCGGGCGCGACCATGCTGGCCCGGGCAAAGACACCGACGGCAAACCGTTCTATGGCCCATATGATGCGCAGGAACTTTTCGCCAAACACGAGGAGGAGATTGGTGTCAAACAGGTGCCATTTCAGATGATGGTCTATCTCGAGGACAAAGATAAATATTTCCCGGCTAACGAAGTGCCGAAGGACGCCCGCGTTCTCGACCTTTCCGGCACCGAACTACGCAACCGTCTCAACGAAGGTCGAGATATCCCGAGCTGGTTCACTTATCCCGAAGTCGCGACCGAATTGCGCCGCAGCTTCCCGCCGCGCCACAAGCAAGGGCTCACCATCTTCTTCAGCGGACTCTCCGGGGCCGGCAAGTCCACCATCGCCAACGTGCTCATGACCAAGTTTCTCGAAGTCGGCGGTCGTCCTGTGACCCTCCTCGACGGCGACCTCGTACGGAAGCACCTTTCCTCGGAGCTTGGCTTCTCCAAGGAACATCGCGACATCAATATACGTCGCATTGGCTACGTCGCTTCCGAGATCACGAAAAACGGCGGCATCGCCATCTGCGCTCCGATCGCACCGTACGATTCAACGCGCAAAGACGTGCGTACGCTCATCGAGCCGGTCGGAGGCTTCATTCTCGTCCACCTCTCCACTTCAGTCGATGTCTGCGAACAGCGCGACCGCAAGGGACTCTACGCCAAAGCCCGCGCTGGTATCCTGAAGGAATTCACCGGCATCAGCGATCCTTATGAGGAGCCAACTGACGCCGAAGTGCGGATCAACACGGCCGAGCTCAGCCCGGAGGAAGCCGCGCAGGAAATCGTCCTGCATCTCGAGCGCGAAGGTTTTATCGGCATGAACCGCAGTTCCGCTTAAACGGATCAATAGATCCTGGGGCGTCTTGTTGCGCGGCTCCGTTCCGCCGCCCGTTCGCCCCCAATGTCTATTGACCTTCCCCCGCCGGACCTTCCTTCTTCTGCGCGTCCGGCGCGCCGCAACTGATCGTCACCGTCGCGCCAACCTTCAGGTCACCTGTCACCTTCACGTCGGAGGCTCGCGTGATTTGCCACACACCGCTATCCGTCTGCACCGTAATCATGTTGCTGGTGACCGAGAGCACCTTTCCGGTCATTTGCATGGTCTGACCAAACACGGTGCCGCTGAGAGCAAGACTCCCGGCGGCGATTAAACTGAGTAACGCTGGCATTTTCATGAGGCCAGCATGCAGCCGATCGAGACAGAGCTACAAGCGTAATAGCGTGCGCCGCTTACCTTGCACGCTCTCCCAACGGTTCGAGCTTCGATCTTTCAAGCTGACCGAAACCAAAGCAACCGATCGGGGGAAGTAAACGGCGGGAGCCATGCGACCCCGCCGTTTCCTCTCAAGCCATCGAAATTATTGCTGCATTGCAGCCTGCATCTCCTGATGCGCGGCTTCCATGTCAGCGAACGCCTTCTGAATCGCGTCGAGCTTCTGTTGCTGAGTGGCCGTGAGCATCGGACGCACCTGCGCGACAGCGTTTTGCACCGCCGTCTTCGACTGCTGCTGTGCCGTCTCGTGGATGGCTTTTAGCTGCGTCCTTGTTTGATCAAGAATTGGCTGAACCTTGGCCTTTTGGTCAGCCGTCAACTGCAACTCATGGCTGAGCCGATCGAGCGGATTCCCCCCTTCGTGGCAAGCCATTTGATGATGATGTGACCAGCCACTCGTGGTGGCCGGATTCTGTCCGTAAACGACCGCCAGCGTTCCCAAAGCGAGCGCGCCTGCGGTGGTTAGAGCAACTAGTTTTCGTTTCATTCGTTTTAGTTTATGCGGCAAACCGTGTCGATCTGCCTGTTTCCCAACTAATGACTCGCAAGATGCTGCGGCGGTTACAACCTTCTGCGCGTTGATGGGATGAATCGCGCGAATCGATCGCTGATTTGTGATCCAGACGTTCCCCCAGCTTCGTGGCCGCGCGGGCCTCGCCCAAGGTCGGGTGTATCGGGCGAGCAGGATCGATGGCCAGTCGCAGGTGGTCGCCATAAGGAAAAACGAATCCTTCCAGCGTGAGATGGTCGTAGCCTGGCAACACAGGCTGTAAAGCGGAGGCTGGAGATAAAGGTGTCACCGTCGCCGGCAGTGAGGGTTGGTTGAGCATGCCCACCCGCTCACGGTCACACCTGGAGCGCTCTGGCGCCGATTGCGCCGGCTCCGGCCCCACGAGTTGCCGCCGGCGGCACTCGCGCGATAAAAGACGTCGACTTAAACCCGCGACCGGCGGCGGCCGGAGCCGCGGGTATATTTCACCGGCTTGCGCTTTGGTTCTATTTTCGTTAGGCCGGTACCGTCCTTTACCTCCATGATCTGATCGCGGAGCAAAGCCGCCCGCTCAAACTCGAGGTTAGCGGAGGCCTGCTGCATCTCGTCCTCCAACTCGCGGAGCAGCTCCGTAAGATTGAAGTCGCCACCGGCCTCCTGGATGACAGAAGCGGCAATTTCACGTCCGCGAAGGATGGTATGCAAACTCTCCTGCACGGCGCGTCGGACAGTCTGCGGAGTGATGCCGTGTTTTTCGTTGTACTCCATCTGTTTGGTCCGGCGGTAATCGGAGATCGACATCAGGGCCTGCATGCTTTGGGTAACCGTATCGGCGAACAGGACGACTTCGCCATTGATGTGGCGCGCGGCGCGGCCGGCGGTTTGAATGAGCGAGGTTTGACTGCGAAGGAAGCCTTCCTTATCGGCGTCGAGGATACAGACTAATGACACTTCGGGCAGGTCGAGTCCTTCACGCAGCAGATTGATGCCGACGAGGATGTCAAAGTCGGCCGCACGCAAACCGCGCAGGATTTCCACTCGTTCAATTGTGTCGATGTCGCTGTGCAGGTAGCGCACTTTCAACCCGACATCGCGTAGGTAATCAGAGAGATCTTCGGCCGTTCGTTTTGTGAGCGTCGTGACAAGAACCCTCTCCTGGCGTTCGACCCGCTGACGGCAAAGCTCGATCGTGTCGTCGATCTGATTTTTTAATCCTTTGAGCGTGATCTTCGGATCGAGCAACCCGGTCGGGCGAATGATTTGCTCGACGACCAACGGCGCGCCCGGGGTCTGCACGTCGAAAGATTCCGAGGGCTGGTCGGTGCGGGAAATCGGAGGGATGTGCTTCGGCATGCCCACGGACGAGGGAAGGCGCGTCCCTCCGGCTACAACGAAGGGGACCAACTCCTCTTCGCCGATGCGGGCGCGCTTGTGCGGGAAGTAGCCGGTATTGCCAACGATGCTGTTCTGAATTTCAAACTCGGCCGGTGTCGCGCTGACGTAGATGAGTTGGTTCGCGTTGCCCATGAACTCGGGAAAGTTTAGCGGGCGATTGTCGAGTGCGCTGGGAAGACGGAACCCATATTCGACCAGCACCGTCTTGCGCGATTTGTCGCCCTCATACATCCCGCCGATCTGCGGGATGGTGGCGTGCGATTCGTCGATCACGAGCAGGAAATCCTTTGGAAAAAAATCGAGGAGCGTGAATGGCTTCGAGCCCGGCGGGCGGCCGGAAAGGTGTCTCGAATAATTTTCAATCCCATTGCAGAACCCCATTTCCTGCAACATCTCGAGATCGTATTCGGTGCGCATTTTGAGCCGTTGCGCCTCGAGCAATTTGCCGGCCGATTCGAGCTGGATGATCCGCTGGTCGAGCTCGGCGCGAATGGAGGAGAGAGAGCGGTTCAGCTTGTCGGCCGGGGTGACGAATTGTTTCGCGGGAAAGAAAGTCATCACGGATAGCGACTCCTGGGCGTGCCCAGTCATTGGATCAAAGCGCGTGATCGCGTCCAGCTCGTCGCCGAAAAACTCGAGTCGCACCGCTTCCTCGTCCGCAGTCGCGGGATAAACTTCGACCACGTCACCGCGCACCCGGAATTTTCCCCTGACGAAATTCACGTCGTTGCGCTCGTAGAGCATGTCGACCAGCCGGCTGAGCACGGTTTCACGCGAGATCTGCTGGCCTCGTTTCACGGTCAGCAGCATGCGCAGATAATCTTCCGGCGACGTCACGCCATAGATGCACGAGACACTTGCGACCACGATCGTGTCCCGGCGCGAAAGGAGCGCACTCGTCGCGGAAAGCCGGAGGCGCTCTATCTCCTCGTTGATCGAAGAATCCTTCTCGATGTAGGTATCGGAGCGCGGGATGTAGGCCTCCGGCTGGTAGTAATCGAAATAGCTGACGAAGTACTCGACCGCGTTGCGCGGGAAAAACTGCTTGAACTCCGAGTAAAGCTGCGCGGCGAGCGTTTTGTTGTGCGAGATGATCAGGGTCGGCCGGTCGAGCTCGCGGATCACATTGGCGATCGTGAAGGTCTTGCCCGAGCCGGTGACGCCGAGGAGCGTCTGATGCCGGTTGCCAGTCTCGACCGACTTCAAGAGCTTGGCGATCGCCTGCGCCTGGTCGCCCCGCGGGCGGTAGCTGGATTCGAGCTCGTATGGCATATTTCCGGAATATGCTTCAGTTGCGCTGGACGCACAATCCGGGCCCGCGTCCTGCTCTAAATCAACCTGCGTGAAACAGAACGTCTTTCTTTTGCTGGCAATATTGCTCTGCGTCCTCGTCGTGGAAGCAGCGGCCGAAACGTCGAGCGCGGCGGAAATCTGGATCAGCTACCGGACGGATGGAATTCCCGGCACGGGCACGGCGAGCGATCCGTTTGATGGCCACACCGCTCTCCTCTTCGATAAGATCATGCGCGGAATTGCCCCGGCCACCATCGTTCACATCGGCCCGGGCCTTTTCCGCACCACCGGTTCATTCAGTTACAACGAAAGCAACGGGTATTATCTCCCGGTTGGGTGCAAAATTATCGGCGCCGGTCAAAACGAAACAACGATCAGATGCACTTATTACCCGGCCGCCGCGGGCGTGAATGGCCATTCGGTCCTCGAAAGTAGCTCCGCGGTGGATGGTGCAGGCATCGAAGTCACCGATCTAACGGTGGATTGCAACTGGCAGAATCTGCACGCCGCCGCCGCCTCCCGGATCAGTGCGGTCAACTTGCGTGGCAATAATTGCGCGATTCGCCGCGTGACAGCAATCAATGCTTATGGGAACTCGGCCAGCCTCGCGGAAACCTTCGTTCTTACGATTGAACATTACTATTCTAGCAGCGGTTGGCAGAGTGTGACTGGCGCGGTCATCGAAGATTGCGCCGCACGGTCCTTCCTTGGGGATTACGGAAGTGCGATGGATCTGTTTGGCGGAGGGGACGACAATGGAACTATCTCGGGCGTGATTCAGCGCTGCCGGGTTGATGACTGGAACGGCACAAGCGCCTACGGCAGTGCGGGAGCGGACGGTGTTACATTCATCGACAATGAGACTTATAATTGCAAATCATCAATCTACTTTGATACAGGCCATCTCAAGAACTTCGAAATCACCGGGAACCATTTCTACGGCATTCTGCTGCGCGGAATTCAGTGTTCGCCCTCATTAGGTGCGGCGCTTATCGAAAATCTCTCCATCCACGACAACTTCTTTGAAGTTTCCGATGCTCAAACTCCGGAGCTTTCCGCGATCGCCGTTTCGGCTAATGAACCCGGGCACGAAAAGCAGATCAGTATCACATACAATACCGTCATGAAAAAGCTGACGGGAACGAATAACCCGATTGCCGGTATCGCGACGGCCTACTGTGACAATCTGTTCGTGGCGCATAACTGGGTAGACTCGGCCCTGCAAAACTTCACCTATGTAGACGGACCCTACTTTAATACTGATTTCAGGATGTCCGATAATGTTGATGAGAAGGGACGAAGACCAGCTGGTCTGGGAGACATACCTGCCGCGGAAAGCCTGCCCACCCAGGGCGGCCCAGGTAACAGTGAGACAAGCACTGGCTCGAGCGGAGACATCTTGTATCTGAGCGATTTTGGCGACAGCACAGTCTTGCAATACGATTCAGCCGGTAACCAGTCATCATTTACCAGTGCGTTTGTGAACGGCGCTACTGGTATCGCGCTGGACGCGGCGGGTAATGTTTACGTTTCGACTGGCACCAACGGGATCGAGAAGTTCGGGCCGAATGGTAGCGATCTTGGAGCCTTCGCCAGCACCGGCTTGAACCTCCCAATGGCATTGGCCTTCGATCACACCGGTAATCTTTACGCCGCGAACTATGCCGGGAACACGGTCGAGAAATTTGCGCCTGATGGCACTGATCTTGGCCCTTTCGCGAACGTCATTCGACCCACTGGGGTTGCCTTTGATGCCACAGGAGACCTCTATGTCGCAAATTTCGGCAATACGATCGAGCGTTTCGGGAGTGACGGCACCGCGAAGGGCACTTTTGCCAGCACGGGATTGAACAATCCCGAAGGACTGGCGTTTGATTCCTCTGGCAACCTCTACGTGGCGAATAGCGGCTTGAATACAATCGAAAGGTTTTCTTCCGCCGGCACCGATCTTGGTGTCTTTGGCAGTGAAGGATTGAGCGGGCCCATCGGGCTCGTCTTCGACTCAAAGGGCGATCTTTATGTCAGCAACTCCCAGATATCGACGATTGAGAAATTCGCGCCCGACGGCACCGCCTCGCTCTTCGCGGCGACCGGCTTTAGTCCGGCCTTCCTTGCAGTGCAAAAATCACCGGTACTGGTTAATATCTCCACCCGATTGCTCATCCTGACCGATAACAACGTCCTCGATAGCGGTTTCATCCTCACCGGCAGCGGCACAAAAACAGTCCTGATTCGCGGTCTGGGGCCATCTCTTGCCGCCGCCGGCATTCAGGACGTCCTGGCCGACCCCATCATCGAATTTCACAGCGCGGCGACCGGCACAATTATCGCGAGCAACGACAACTGGAAAAACAACCAGCAAACAGAAATCGCGGGGACCGGCATCCCGCCGACAAATGACGCTGAAGCCGCCCTCATTACCACCCTTCCTCCCGGCGCGTACACGGTAATCGAGCGGGGCAAGCTCGGCACGACTGGCGTGGGCCTGATCGAAATCTACGACCTCGGCCCCGGGTTCGGCCCGGAACTGGCCAACATCAGCACTCGCGGCCTGGTGGGCACCAGGGGCGATGTGATGATCGCAGGCTTCATTGCCGCGAGCAGCAGTGGCGGAAGCGGGCAAGTCCTGGTGCGCGCGCTCGGGCCATCGTTAGGCGGGGCCGGCGTTTCAGACTTTCTGGCCGATCCGGTGTTGGAGTTGCACGACAGCAATGGCGCCCTCATCGCGGTGAACGACAATTGGAAGAGCGATCAGCAAACCGAAATCGAAGCGACCGGTGTCCCGCCCACGAATGATGCCGAAGCGGCCATCGTAGCCAACCTCGCGCCGGGTGAATATACCGCGATCGAAAGCGGCAAGAACGGCGGCTCCGGCGTCGGCCTGGTTGAAATTTACAATCTGCATTGACCGACGGACGTCTTCCTTGAGCAGGGTCTCTTTTTCCCGGGCGGAGAAATTTCCTCCCCTCACCTGCGCTGGATCGCTCTTCACCTCTAACGAATCGAACTCTCGTCTCTCGAAGTTCCGACAAAATCTCTCGAAGTCCGAAAAGGTCGGCGTTGCGTCGCTTGTGCGGGGTGCGCTCTGGAATAAACTTCTTCGAGTTGAAAGAAATCTCCCTTCTCCGCCTCGGGCTCGCGCTCGCCACACTTCTCTTGCTTCGCCTAACGACAGCGGCCGCCCCCGTAGCCGGGGCGGCGATCAACGCACCGGTCGATCGCAGTCACTGGCCGGCGGCTCTGCGCCATGTCCCGCTCGAACGCCTCTCCACCGGCGCGCTTGGTTTGCTCGATCGAGCCGGTGATCTCGTTAGGCCGC
Source organism: Chthoniobacterales bacterium (assembly GCA_050736975.1). Lineage (GTDB taxonomy): Bacteria > Verrucomicrobiota > Verrucomicrobiia > Chthoniobacterales > UBA10450 > Palsa-1392. The sequence continues at coordinate 18,141 of JBOHXL010000197.1, forward strand.
GCCCGTCCACGGCGCTACAGACTGAAGCGACGACCGCGGTCACGCTCGACCTGCGCGTCGCACCCGATCTTCAACTGGGCGAGGATCCAAGCCAATTGCCGCCCACCATGCACGCACAAGCTGAACCCCACATCTTTCGCTCCAAAGTCGATCCGGAGTTTCTCGTCGCGACTTTTCAGGAAGGCCGCTTTGCGGTCGATGGCGGCGCGGTCGATTGCGGCTATTCGGTCACCCATGATGGCGGGCTGAACTGGACCCGCGCGCTGATTCCCAACCTCACGATGACAACCGGCGGTCCGTATTTTCGCGCGACCGACCCCGTGGCTGGAATCGACCTCAGCGGCACCATTTTCCTCAACACCGAAGGCGCAACAAACATTAACTTCACGACTGGCAGCGTGCTCGTCAGCCGTTCGCTCGATGGCGGCGTCACCTTTGCTGCGCCTTCGGTCGTTTTTAATCCGGCAAACAACAGTGATTTTCCCGACAAACCCTGGATGGCGATCAATACCTTCGCCGGCACGGCCAGTGTCGGGCGGGTTCTGGTGACCTGGACGCTTTTTGGCTCGAGCAACGCTTCGCCGATCATGCGCGCCTACAGCGATAATCACGGCGTGACCTGGAGCAATGCGGTGCCCATTCATGCGGCGAGCACCTCGGCGCAAGGGTCGCAGCCAGTGTTTCTCCACGATGGGAGAGTCGCGATCATTTATTGGGATTTTGCCGAGAGCGGTTTCAGCGGAGGAGACGCGTCCACGCCGGCCTCAGGGCCGGAGGCCATCGAGATGGTCCTGTCGAATGATGGGGGCGTGACCTTCGGCGCGCCGACCCTGGTCACGACCGTCGCGCGCTACGATCAGCCGAGCATCCGCAATGGAATTTTTCTGCCCTCGGCCGCGGCCGATCGAATGACGACGAACCTTTACGTGGTCTATCAAGGCCTCGACACCGCTTCTCTGCCGCGGATTTTCTTTACCAAGTCGACCAACGCCGGCGCGAGCTGGCTGACGCCAATCGCCGTGACCGACAATCCCGGGACGGGCGTTTTCAATGCCGCGATCTCCGCTTCGCCGGATGGACAAACGCTCACCGTCTCGTTTTACGATGAGCGCGACAGCGGCGGCGACACCACCTTGTGCAATCTCTATCTGGCGCAATCGTTTGACGGCGGCGCGACCTGGCAGCCGAACATTCGCCTAACGAGTGTAACGACCGACGCCAGCCTCGCTCCGCTTACTTCGGATGGCTACATGCTGGGAGATTACCTCGGAATCGCGGAAACCACTGAGGTCAACGTCCCGGCTGTGCCGGTTTGGGTCGACACGCGGACGGGGAATCCAGACCCGTTCATCACCCGGGTCGGGATCGCGCCGGAGGTTGATTTCACCAGTTTCCAAGCCTCGCGCCTTTCCCTCGCACAGATCGAAAACCCGCAACTTGGCGGCCCAACGGGCGACGCCGACGGCGACGGCGAAGACAATCTTTCCGAATTTCTCTCCGGCACCGACCCGAACGATCCCGCCTCGGTCATTCACACCTCGCGCCAACTCAACATTTCGACGCGTGAAACTGTCGGCACGGGGGACAACGTTCTTATCGGCGGTTTTATCATTACCGGGTCGACGCCGAAAAACGTGCTCCTGCGCGCGCTCGGACCCTCGCTCACCGCCGCCGGGCTAACCGGCGTGTTGCAGGATCCGACACTCGAATTGCACGACAGCTCGGGCTCGGTCATCGCTTCGAACGACGATTGGCGCAGCACGCAAGAAGCACAGATTATCGCCACTGGCATTCCTCCGACCGACGATCGCGAATCGGCCCTCATCGCCACACTCGATCCGGGCGAATACACCGCCATCCTGCAGGGAAAAAACAATACAACCGGGACTGCGCTGATCGAAGCCTACGATCTCGATCCCACTCCCGCCTCGCGATTTGGCAACATCAGCACGCGCGGCCTGGTCGGGACGGGCAGCAATGTTCTGATCGGCGGTCTGATCGTTTCCTCGGAGGAATCGGGCCAGGCCAACGTGGTGGTACGCGCCCTCGGACCTTCATTAGGCACGTCTGGAGTGAGCGGAACGCTGACTGATCCAACCTTGGAGCTACACGACTCGAATGGAGACTTGCTGGCCGCAAATGACAACTGGCAGGATACGCAGGGTGGAATCATTGCCTCCACCGGCCTCGCACCCGCCGACCCCAGGGAAGCCGCGATCTTCGCCACGCTCGTCGCGGGCGAATACACCGCCGTCGTGCAAGGCGTGAACGGCACGACCGGGGTTGGCCTGGTCGAAGTCTACAATATTCCCTGAGCAACCACCTGGCGTTGGCCCTGGAGACCCGCGAATCGAGATTCATATCGCGATGCGACGATTCACCCTGCACATTCACCGTGCACCGATGAACCTGATTCCGCTCTCGTTAGGCGAATGATCGTCCAGGCCTTTGTACTTGGCGCCGGACTGGGCAAGCGAATGCGCCCACTAACGGACGATCTGCCCAAGCCGCTCATTCCGATTTTCGGAAAGCCGCTTCTGACCTTCGCGCTCGATCACCTGATTGCGGCCGGGGTCGAGTCGTTTGTCGTGAACACCCATCATCTGCCCGAGCGGTTTCCAGAGTCGTTAGGCCAAGACGGCTATCGTGAGCGGCCGCTGAGACTGCTGCACGAGCCGGTGTTGCTCGAAACCGGCGGCGGAATCAAGAACGCCGAGCGCTTCCTGACCGGCGAAAACTTCCTCGTCTACAGCGGCGACATCCTGACTGATCTCCCGCTCGCGCCGCTCTTCGAGGAACATTTTCGTGCCGGCAATGACGTCACCCTTGCCTTGCGCTCGACCGGCATGGCCAGCAACGTCGCCTTCTGCGACGGCCAGATCATCGATATCGGAAATCGCCGCGGTCACCCGGGGAACTATGATTACGCCAACGTTTCGGTCTGGAACCAGCGCGCCTTCGCCCGCTTCTCGTCGGGCGAGAAAATCTCTTTCGTTCCCGTTCTGGCCGAATGGATCGATGGCGGCGGCAAGATCGGCGGTATCGTGATCGAACAGGGTCGCTGGTTTAACCTCACTTCGCCTAACGACTACCTCGCGATCCACCGCACGATTCTGGCGGAAAGCTGGCGGCCGGGTTACCTCTCGCCGCCCGACTGGCCGGTGCGGATCGCGCCCGATGTAAGGATTGACCCGAGCGCCAGGATCACCGGCTATTCGGCGATCGGCGCCGGTTGCCGGATTGGCGCGGAGGCCGTGGTTGAGGACTCGATCCTTTGGCCGGAGGCACAAGTTGCTCCTTGCACACGGCTGAAAAGCTGTATCGTCCGCACCCATCGTAGCGCGAAAGGAAACTTGATGGGTACTGTGCTTTAAGCGGCTGAAGGAATGAATCAGGAAAGCGGGAAAACAGGAAGAAAAGTTGTTCCATGTCCTGCTTCCAGAGTTCGTTCCGCTGCTCTCGCAAATCTCCCTTCCGCATGATCCTTTCCGAGACATTGCTAAGTCAGACGCGTCTCCATTTCCCGCGTTTTGGTGAAACGGAGATCAGGATTTCGCCGCTCGAAAAAGGCGGTTCGGGCCGCAAGTTCTATCGCATTCAGTTTTCTCCGGAGCAGTCGATCATCCTCGTGAAATACACGCCGGCACATGGCGAAAACCGGCGCTACGTCGCGATTGCCCGTTTTCTGGTGAAGCAGGCGATTCGAGCACCGCGCATCCATTTTCATGATCCCGCAGAATGTCTGATCTGGATGGAAGATCTGGGTGAGAGCGATCTCTGGAGTTATCGCGCTGAAAGCTGGAGCATGCGGCGTCCGCTCTACAAATCGGCCCTGGCCGATGTCGCCAAACTTCATCGCGTCCCGCGCCCTGCTTCGGCGAAGATCCGGCGCCGTCTCTCGGCGCAGTTCGACGCGGAGCTTTATCGCTGGGAACAAGGCTATTTTTTCGAGAACTGCCTTGGGCGCCATTTTGGCGTCGGCCAGGGAATACTTCGCCACTTGGCGGAACTTCCTCCCCTGAAGGAAATCGCCACGCGCCTCGCGGCCTTTCCGCGCGTCCTTGTCCATCGCGATTTTCAATCGCAGAACATCATCATCCGCGACGGCGAGGCCTACCTGATCGATTTCCAGGGGATGCGTCCCGGACTAGGGGAATACGATCTCGCCTCGCTCCTCTACGACCCGTATGTGCAGCTGACGAGCGCCGAGCGATCGGAATTGCTCGATTTTTATCGAGCGGAGGCGGAGATTGATGATCCCACTCATGCGGAGAGGTTCCAGCTCTGCGCGATGCAACGATTGATGCAGGCTCTTGGCGCCTACGGGTATCTCAGCTTGGTCAAGGGAAGCACGACGTTCCTCACCCACATTCCCACGGCCGTTAGTTCGTTAGGCGAGATTCTTGCCAAAATCGACGGCCTCGAGCCTTTGCGCACGCTGCTGCTTGAGGTTGCGGTGTAGCGTCTAATCGTGGCTCCCCAGCGATTACTGCAACGTGCTGCCTGGCGGTGGTCTTAGCGCACGAATGGATTTCCGCGCCGCTCGGCGCCGATTGTCGTTGCGGGCCCGTGGCCGGGCAACACGGTGACGTCGTCGCCCAGCGAGTAGAGTTTTTCGCGGATCCCGGCAAAGAGCAGTTCGCCGTCGCCCCCCGGCAGATCCCAGCGCCCTACCCC
>JBOHXL010000198.1:0-4728 GCA_050736975.1 Chthoniobacterales bacterium
CTTCTGGGCCAAGATTCAGCGCGAGCTTTCGGCGACGGGCATTTCTCCGCCGCCCCTCACTGTGATCGGCACCGATGGAAAGGTGACCTCGGTCGCACGGCGCTGCCTTGAGCTGATCGGCAAGCACGACATGATTCTCGCCACCGGCCACCTGAGCAAAAAAGAAATTCACTCGCTGGTGAGAACCGCGAAGGAAATGGGCCTGAAGCGGGTTCTCGTCACGCACGCGGAATTTCCATCGCAGAATATGACCGCGCAGGAGCAGGTCGAAGTCGCCGACTTGGGCGCGATGATCGAGCACTGCTTCACCACCATGTACACGAACAAAGCTCCTTGGGACGCCTATTTCGATAGCGTCCGCAAGGTAGGCCCGGAGCGCGTGATTCTCTCAACCGATCTGGGGCAGACGATCAATCCGCCTGTCGCGGAAGGCTTTGCGATGTTCGCGCAGAAGATGCTCGACGCGGGCTTCAGCGCGGGGGACGTTCACCGCATGGCGGTCACAAATCCCACGGCTCTCGTCTCGTAGCGGTCCCGTGAATGGGAATTTCAGGCGGCGAATTGAAGCCAGAAATTCGCCGCAAAATCACGTTTGCAAAATCTCAGTCGCGATCAGATTGCTTTTCATCCAAGCGACATCGAGTTCGGGAAAAAGTGATAGATGATCACGGCGATCAGGATTAGATAGGCAAGAACACTCAAGGTCCATCCCATATTGTGACGAATCACCTGGCCCTCGCTGCGTACCAGCTTGCTCGTTGAAACGCCGACGCTGGCCGTTTGCGGCGCGATCGGCTTACCGACTTCCGCGCCGACGGAATTTAGCGACGGAAGCAGAAGCACCGGCAAATTCAAGAGTCGGCCTGTCACCATCTGAACCGGCCCGAACATTGCGTTAGTGGAAGTATTGCTTCCAGAAAGCGCGACGCCGATCCACCCGAGGATTGGCGCAACCACCACGAAGAAAACTCCCATCTTCGAGAAACCGTAGGCCAGCGAATTTGCCATCCCCGTGTAAACGAAAATGTACGCGAGCGCAAAAATAAAGAACGCGACCAGCAGCGCGCCCCACATTTGCTTGAATGTCTTGGAGAAAACCTCCTTCAGAATCTGTCCGGAAGGGCGGAGGATCATCAAGATCACCAGCCAGGAAGCCAGGATCGAAGTTCCGCCGCTCAGCGGCGTGAAGTTAAACGCGGAAGTGAGCGCCTTCCTCGTAACCGAAGATCTAGCGGCAACGGATAGTTTGAACCAACTGATGGCCGGGAGGCGCGACCATGGGCCGGTCAAAACAACCACAACAAGTGTGAGCACGATGAAAGGCATCCACACCAAAAATGCTTCGCGCGCCGAAGTCGGTGCAGGGCCGCCTGAGGTCTCAGTCGCCGCGAATGCCAAGGGCGCGCCGCCGAATCCGCGAATCGTTTTTGGCCGCCACAACTTAACGAATAGAAATAGCGCCCAGAAGGAAACGAGCGCGCCACTGAGGTCGGGCAGATAAGGGCCGAGATAGTGCGCCACCGGCCATTGTCCGGCGATGTAGGATAGCGATCCGACAATAGCCAAAGGCCATGCCTCTGCAACTCCGTCCCATCCGCTTACCAAATAGATCAGCAACCACGGCGGCAACAGAGCAAGAATCGCCACCACATTGCCGATGGATCCGGAAAGGGCCATCAACGGCAGACCCGTCACCGCCGCGAGGCCGATAACTGGAGTGCCCAGAGCTCCGTACGAGACGGGCGCATTGTTCGCCAGCGCCGCCACGCGAATGGCCTCGAGATCGGCGATTCCCAGTCCGACCAAAATGGGGACGACCACGGCCCACGGGTAACCGAATCCCACCAATCCTTCCAAGAGCGCTCCGAAGGCCCAAGCAAGCATGATGGTCTGGATTCGAATGTCCGCCGTGGCATGATGAACCATCCAGTTCTTGAACCGGGCGAAATCTCCCGTGAGAACCAGCGTGTTGAAGATAATCAGGCCCCAGAATGTGATCCAGTCAATCGCCCAAATTCCGGTGAGACCGCCAAACAGATACGATTTCAGGATATTCGCGAGCGGGGCGTGCCACACCAGGACTCCGACAGTCACCGTGATGAGTCCTGCCAAGATCGTGGCGAGCCATGCAGTAATGCGGAAAACTGTAAGCAGCAAGATCAACGCAATCAGCGGGACCAAGGCAGCTACGATCGTCAACCAGAGATGGCCCGTCGGATTGAGGCTTTGCTCAAACATCGCGGTTTCAGCGTTTGAAGTAAAATTTCTGATTTACGGCAATGAAACGGCGAAACGCCGCCCTCTATACCTCATATCAGAGCCGTAACTGTCAACCGGGGATTTGCCGTCTGGAGGCCCGTGGACATAGCGTGACCCTTTACAAGCCATGGGAACACAAGGACCCAGCCCAGATACGATGGCAAAGACATTTGTCCCTAGAATATGCCCGAGATTTGCTAGGATAGCCTCGGTCGCTAACCACCGCGGCCAATCCATTTTGGGGGCGCCTATGTCTGCTCTTTCTCATCGCCGGGATGACTCTGCCTCCGAATCCCTCGCCTAAGCCGCAGTTCGGATCTCGCAGTCTCTCCCCTCGATCCTGACACTTCCCTATGGTGTGCTCACAAGCAACAGCCGGGCGCGCTTGCGTCCGCACGAGTCAGAGGAGACTGGAAATGTTTCGATTGCAGGACTTGGGTTGGGAGCTGTTTTTCGCAAATCAACAGACGGAAGAAGAGATCAGGAACTTTATCCCCGCGCGCGTCGCTGAAGAAAATCGTGGCTCCTACCGTCTATATTCTGAACGTGGCGAGTTGTGGGCAGAGCTTTCTGGAAAGGTTCGTCACAACTCGCTCAACCGCGCGGGGTTTCCCGCGGTAGGAGACTGGGTGCTGGCGTGCGAGCGCGTCAGCGAGCGTCGGGCGACGATACATCGCGTGCTCACCCGGCGAACCAAGTTCTCTCGCAAAACGCCCGGCAAAAAGACAGAAGAGCAGATCATCGCCGCCAATATCGATACGGTCTTGCTCGTCAGTTCGCTTAATCGCGAATTCAGCGTGCGCCGCATCGAGCGTTACCTGACGTTGGTCTGGGAGAGCGGCGCGCGGCCAATCATCGTCTTGAACAAAGCCGATGCATGTGAGGACACGGAATCGTCGCGTTCCGAAGCAGAATCGGCTGCCCTGGGCGTGCCGATCCTCGTGACCAGCGCTGTGCGCGGCGACCGCATAACCGACCTGAAACGGATCATCTCTGCCGGAGGCACCACCGCGCTTCTCGGCTCTTCCGGAGTAGGCAAATCAACGCTGATCAACGCGCTGCTCGGTGAAGATCGCCAGCACACTAAGGAAGTGCGCGAAAGCGACGACCGCGGGCGCCACACCACAACGTCCCGGCAGCTTATCGTCGTGCCCGGAGGCGGCGTGCTAATCGATACACCCGGCATGCGTGAACTTCAATTGTGGGACAGCGGTGGAGGATTGGAGCACGCCTTCGCCGACGTTCAGAAACTCTCCACGCAATGCAAGTTTCGCGATTGCCACCATCAGTCGGAACCCGGCTGCGCCGTGCGCGAGGCCGCGGAAAGCGGCACAATCGACACCGAGCGTTTGTCCAGTTATCACAAGCTCGAAAGGGAAGAGCAGTTTCTGGCCGCCAAGCAAGATACCGCCATACGCGCCGGTCGAACCAAAGCCCTGAAACGCTTGATGAAGGAACAGAAAAGAATCTACCGCGACCGAGGTAGGTAGGGCGCAGCATGCTGCGCCCTTACCATGAAAGTTCTTCACTTCGGTATCGCGGGTTGTGGAGCGCCGCTTACATCGTTTGTGCTTGCAGGATTTCTCCAGGAAGTCTGCTGATTCTGGATCTCGCGGCGGAGAGGCCACGCTGAAGGTCGGACGTTTTCCGTGACTTTCGCTCCGGCAGATCGGCGGCTTTCATTCGCTCGATTCTGATGCCGAGCGTACGCTCCAGAGCGAGCAATTCTCCACGTTGATCGGCTCCGAAAAGCGTTGAGGCCAGGCCTTGTGCGCCCGCGCGGCCAGTCCGGCCAACTCGGTGGATGAAATTCTCGGCCAGTTCGGGAAGATCATAGTTGATTACGTGCGCGATGTCCTGGACATGGATGCCGCGCGATGCGACATCCGTAGCGACAAGAATTCGGTGGCGGCCCTGCTGAAAACCAGCCAGTGCTGCGTTCCGCTGTGACTGCGAGCGGTCTCCGTGAATCGCGGCTGCGGAAAAACCTTCGCGGCTGAGACTGAGAGCAAGGCGTTCGGCTCCGCGTTTTGTGCGAGTAAAGATGAGGCACCGCCCCGTTTCCTTGGCGAGCAAGCGCTCGAGAAACTCCTGTTTCCGATCGGAGGCAACTTCGAATGCTTGCACGCGCACATTTTCCGAGGGTTTGAGCGTCGAGCCGAGCGCCACGCGCACCGGTTGCCGCATGTAATCGTGAACCAGATGCGCGACGGATGCTTCGAGCGTCGCGGAAAAGCAGAGCGTCTGCCGGTTTTTCGGCAACACGGATGCTATCCGGCGAATCGCGGGAAGAAAGCCCATATCCAACATGCGGTCGGCCTCGTCGAGAATGAGCACGCGCAGGGTGGAGAAATGCACAAGCTTGCGATCGAGGAAATCTTCGAGCCGGCCCGGAGTCGCAACTACCAGCCGGGCGCCGCGGCGCAGCGCGGTAATCTGCTGGCCTTCGGAAAGGCCGCCAACTACGAG
>JBOHXL010000199.1:0-16421 GCA_050736975.1 Chthoniobacterales bacterium
GATAAAAAGTCCTTGCTTTCGCCGGCCAAAACTTACTTTTAGGCCCTTCGTTGGTTGGGTTACGGGCTCTTAGCTCAGTTGGTAGAGCGCCTCAATGGCATTGAGGAGGTCAGGGGTTCGAATCCCCTAGGCTCCAGTCCCTTTTTGACAGTTCTTTAGAAGAGGGGAGGATCAGGCCACACTCAGCGGCCAGTTGCGCGTCTTTGGCAATAGGGGAAACAAACCGGCCGACCTGCGGGCCCATCTGACGCGTCTGGCAGTGATGCGATTGCTCTCCCGATTTAAGGTGTCCCAAATCATCAATCCACGTGGCGCGGAATCGCACCCGGCTTTCGATTCGCCGCAGTTTGGCGGGAGGAAGTGGCACGACGCTACCAAGTGGCACGATGCACGGCGCGAAGCGGGGCGGTTTTTCGGCCAATTGTTTCCCTTTCTTCCTCGAGGGACGAAACCCTATTCTTGGGACTGCAGGCTACCCAGCAAATAGCGTGGCATTTGCCGGGTAGCCGGGAAATACCGTTGCGTTTGGTAGTCTCGACCTGAGGAAAGCACATGCTTCAGTGGCGGCATGACACTAATACCCGTCAATTCAAGCGCGATTCAGGCCGTCGGCTACGACGGACACACCCTCACAATCGAATTCACGAGCGGCCGCGTCTATGATCACCCCGGCGTACCCTACGACGTTTACTCTGGCTTGATGAACGCTCCTTCGATGGGCGCCTACTACAATCAAAATATCCGTGGGAAATACCGCTAAGGTGAAAACGAACCTCAAAGAAACGCGAAACACGCTCCTTGAGATGGGAGTCGAAGCGGTAATTTTGGAGACGGCTCTGAGCGGCCCCGTTGCCGATTCTTTGGCGAAATGGCTCGCCGCTCAGTACGCGGTTGTCGCCCGCGAACAGCTCGATTCAGTCCGGCACCCCTTCGACGCTGACGAAAAGGCGATGTGGCAGGAAGAATTCAACCCTGACTTGCGCACCACAAAATCCGACTCAATCCGGCCTAATCCGGCTAAATCCGATCATGAAAGGAACTAGAACAGGAAAAATTGCACGTTTGCCCCGCGCCATTCGTGACGAGCTTAACCGTCGTATCGACGAAGGTGAACCCGGCAAAAAACTCATCGCCTGGCTCGATAGTCACCCTGACGTGCAGGCAATCATGACGGCGGAATTCGCCGGCAAGCCAATCCGCGAACAGAATCTTTCCGAGTGGAAAAAGGGAGGCTATCTCGATTGGCAGGCGCGGCAGGAAGCCTTGGAAATCGCCGAGCGGCTCGGTGAAGATGCCGCGGAATGGGCCGGTGAAGGTCGTGCGCCGCTTACTGACACGCTGGCTCATTTTCTCGTTGCCCGTTACGCGGTCGCGACACGGCGCGTCGCCGAGGCCGGTGGACGCGAAGGCTGGCGTTTGCTGCGAGAAATGTGCGGCGATGTCGTCGAACTGCGAAAAGGCGATCACAGCGCGGAGCGGCTCCAAATCGAGCGCGAGCGTTTAAAGCTGGAGAAAGAGAAATCAGAAAAGCAGATCCGCGAGAAGGTCGCAGAGTTGCTGAAAGAACCGGGGCCGGACGGAGAAGGCCCCAGCCGGGAGGAGCGTAATGATCGCATCCGCGAAATATTCGGCCGGCCATGCGGGAGAAAGAGAAACGGCGGGATTTCCGCAGAGACGCTGGCCGAGATAGAGAGGGCCGCTAAATTGCTGTGAACGGCAACTTCCGATCCAGGTTTGCCACACCAGAAGGTAGCGATCACGCCCATTCCGACGGCGGCCATGTCCTTGTCGGGCGAATCGTTAATGGGTGGTGCGTCGTCGAGGCACTTCGCGAATCGACGCGGCGCTCGAACTCCATTATGAAGAGCCGGCATCTCTGTTCGTTAGGCAAATTTGCAACTTCGCGCTTGTCGCGCGTGAACGGCGGGCGATAACGTGAGGTAGCACCTTGCCATGAAGCCGATCGTCCTTATTCACGGTTATAGTTCGGAAAGTCCGACGCCCGATCCGGCATCGATCGAGAATATCTATGGCGATTTGCCGCAGCGTCTGCGAGCGAGCTACGATGTCGTCGAGGTCGATCTGTCGCGTTACGTTTCGCTCAACGACTCGGTCTCGGTCGCCGACATCGCGCGCGCGCTCCATCGCGCCTTGCTCGAGCAGCATCCGGCGTTGCTTGAAAGCGGTTTTCACGTCGTCATCCACAGCACCGGCGCGCTCGTTATCCGGACCTGGATTCGCCTTTTCAGTCCGCAGCCTTCGCCGGTCCGAAATCTGATTTATCTGGCCGGCGCGAACCTCGGCAGCGGCTGGGCGAGCATTGGGCAGGGCCAGGTGGCGCGCTGGGGCCGGTTCGTTTTTGAACGCGGCGCGCAGCGCGGCGTCAAGGTGCTCCAGTCGCTCGAACTTGGCTCGTCGCCTACGATCGATCTCCATCTTTTCTTTACCCGGCCGGGCTCGCGCATGCTGGAGGATTACAAGGTCCAGGAGTTCATCATCATCGGGACCCAGGCCGATCCCAGCTGGTTCGAATTTCCCATTCGTTACGCACACGAGGATGGATCGGACGGCGTCGTGCGCGTGGCGGCGGGGAATTTGAACTTCAATCATCTGGTGATCGGGCCTGACGACAAGGCGGCGCTTCTCCCCTGGCCGGCGATTCGCGCGGCGGCGCAGGCCGCCGTGGCGAAGGCGGATTTTCCCGAGTACTACGAAGTGAAGGAACATTCCTGCGCGGGCGAGGACCGGCAGGCCGTGCCGTGCGGCATTCCTTACAGTTGCGCGCATTCGGGCGACCAAATGGGGATCGTCTACGGAACGATCCCGCGCGACCAGGTGGCGCGGATGCTGAAGCTCGCCCTGGAAACTCCGGAAGCGACCATGGCCGCCTACCAAAGCGCGGTGGCGGCCTTCGATCAGGAGACCGCCCTGACTTTCCAGACCGCAAAAACGATGCAGAAGCCCGGGCTCTTCAATTTTCTCGACGATCCGCGGAATCAGTACGACCCGCATGCGCAGGTTGTTTTCCGGCTCTGGGATCAGGACGGATCACCCATTCCGATTGGGAGTTCGGACATTTTTTTCGTCTCGCAGCAGGGAGGGAAAGGGACGCTTCCGGTCCAGTCGATCATCGAAAACTCCGTCGTGAGCGGGGTCGCGCCTAACGTCATTGTCTTTTACCTGCGGGTGCAGCGCTTCGATCGCGGGGCCAAGGACTGGGTCGATCAACTGGCGAATGTGAGCGATTTCGCGCTCGAAATTACCGCGATCGAGCCCGCGGCGCCGACCGACAATCCGCTTATTTCCTATTTGCCTCTGCGCATGCCGCTTTCCGCCGAAGAGCTGGAGGTCCTGATCCAGCCCCATCGCACGACAATCATTGACGTGACCCTGTTGCGGTTGCCCTCGCCGGATCTCTATCAGTTGATCAAGTCCTAGCATCTCGGATTTGACTCCGCCGCCGTCCCCATCTCTTTTTTGAGCCAGTTGGCCATCCGGCAGTAATTCATCGTCGCGTTCACTCAATCCGCCTCTTCATTATGACTTCCTTTCCATTTTCACTTTCCCGCCTTCGGCTGATTCCTCTCGGTGCTCTTGTTTTCTCGCTTGCCATCGCGTCCGCCATTTTTGGCGCGGAGAAAAAGTTCGAGTTTCCCGACCCGAGCCAGCACGCGACCCTCACGCAGCGGGTTGGCCTGACGGATGTGAGCATCGATTACTCGCGTCCCGACATGCGGGGTCGCGAGATTTTTGGCGGGTTGGTTCCTTATGGCCAAGTCTGGCGCACCGGCGCGAACGCTCCCACTAAACTCAAGTTCAGCGAAGCGGTCAAAATCGGCGGTCAGGATGTGCCCGCCGGAGAATACGCCTTTTATACCATCCCGAATGAAAACGAGTGGACGATCATCCTCTCAAAAAACACCAAGCTCTGGGGTGCCTACGGCTACAAGCCCGATGCCGATGAGTTGCGGGTGCAGGTAAAGCCAACCACGCTCGCCAATCCGGTCGAGACTTTCACGATTAGCTTTGACGATCTGAAAGACGACGGGGCCACCATCGCGCTGGAGTGGGATAAAACACGGGTGCCGGTCGAGCTGACGACCAACACGATCGAGAAAGTGAACGCGGAGATCAGCGATGGACTGAAGGATCCGAAATCGCTCAAGCCGATTTTCTATTATCAAGCGGCCAGTTTCTATTACGACCACGACAAGGATCCCGAGACGGCCTTGAAATGGGTCGACCAGGCGATCGGGAAACAGCAGCCGCCTCGTTATTTCCTGTATTACAAGAAGGCGCAGATCGAAGCGAAGCTGGGTCACAACGCGGAAGCCAAAGCCGCCGCGGAAAAATCGATCGAGTTGTTAAAGGCCGGGAAAACACCCGACCCGACCGCGATCCGCAACAGCCAACTGCTGATCGACGGGCTGCACTGACGAGCGAGGACCGGCCGCTTACCTTGCGAACCGTTCTCGGTTATGTCTCCGCTCTCGCGCTGCATCGCGTCGTTGTTTGCTGTGCTTAGTCTCGCTGGCGTTGGCCGCGCCGCCGAAGCACCGCAGTCGACGGATTCTGCGCACATTCGTCTTGCGCTCGAGAAGTTGAACGTGCTTGGTCGCGTTCTCTATGTAGCCGCGCATCCGGATGACGAAAATACCGGCCTGATCGCCTATTGGGCGAACGGTGCTCTCTACGACACAGCCTACCTCTCGCTCACCCGCGGCGACGGTGGGCAGAATCTGATCGGTCCGGAGTTGCGCGAACAACTCGGTGTCATCCGCACCGAGGAACTGCTGGCGGCGCGGCGGATCGATCACGGCCGGCAATTCTTTACGCGGGCGAACGACTTCGGTTTCTCGAAATCCGCCGAGGAAACGTTGCATATCTGGAACCGCGAGGAAGTTCTCGCGGATGTCGTTTGGGTGATCCGAAAATTTCGACCGGACCTCGTCGTCACGCGTTTCCCGACCGTGGACAGCACGACTCACGGTCACCACACCGCCTCGTCGCGGCTGGCCGGGGAGGCGTTCCGTGCAGCGGCGGATCCGAGGCGTTTTCCGGAGCAGTTGAAGTATGTCCAAACGTGGCAGCCCACCCGTCTGCTTTGGAATTCCTGGGTGACCTTTCGCGCGCGTGAGCGCAATGAACCCATCGACACGACTGGCTTGATCGGTCTTGAGATCGGCGGCTATCAACCGCTCCTCGGCCAGTCGTATCCCGAGATCGCCGCCGCCAGCCGCAGCATGCATAAGAGCCAGGGCTTCGGGGTCGAGGTTCAGCGCGGTGAGCGCATGGAGTATTTCAAGTTTCTCGACGGAAAACCGGTCGGCCAAGGGAGGGGAATCTTCGATGGAATCGACACCACCTGGTCGCGGGTCGCGAAGGCTGCGGGAGTGAGCGACAAGATTCGCGAAATTCTCAGGGATTTCGATGACACAAAACCCTGGGCATCGGTGCCCGCGTTACTGGAAGTGTGCAAGACATTGCGCGAACTCGACCACGATTCGTGGGTCAGCGAAAAATTATCCGAAATCGACGAGATCGTCGGCGCCTGCCTCGGGCTGCACCTTGAAGCGGTGACAGAAAAGGCCATGGCCCAGCCGGGGGAAAATGTCGGGCTCCAGTTGGAAGCGATCAATCGCTCTCCCGTGGACGTAAAACTTCAGTCCTGGCGTGTGCTGAGGAACGGCGCAGCCCAGCCAGTCAACAAAACGCTCTTGCCTAACGAGCTCGTGACCGAAAAAACTGCGGTAACGTTGCCGGGCGATCTGCCTTATTCGGAGCCTTACTGGTTGAGGCAGCCCGGCACGATTGGCACCTACACGGTGACCGATCAAACCCTGATCGGACGTCCCGAGAATCCGCCGGCTTTTCCGGTCAATGTGACCCTCCAGATCGGCGATGAGCAGATCACCTATGCGCTGGCGCCGCGGTTCCGGCAGGTCGATCGGGTCGCCGGCGAAGTGAGCGAGCCGCTGGTCATCGCGCCGCCGGCTTTTGTCGAGCTGCCGCGATCGGTCTTTGTCTTCGGGAATGCGGACGCGAAAACCGTCAATCTGCGGGTGATTGCCGCGGTCGAAAAATTTAGCGGAAACGTTGCGCTGGAAGCGCCGGCTGGCTGGAAGGTCCAACCCGCATCCCTCCCGGTGAAGCTCGAAGGCGCTGAGAGCGAAACCAACTGCACGTTCCAAGTCCTGCCTCCCGCCGCCAGTAGCGAAGGAGCCTTGCGCGCCGTTTTTGTTTCCGCGGACGGCAAACGGACCGACGCTTACAGCCGGCAGCGGATTGCGTATTCCCACATCGAACCACAAACACTGATTTCGCCCGCGAGAGCCAAACTCGTCAGGGCGAAAATCGAAAACAAAGCGGCCCAGGTCGGCTACATTCCAGGCGCGGGCGACACGATTCCGGAAAGCCTGCGCGAGATCGGTTCCAAGGTCACGATCCTCGCGGATCAGGATGTGAAGGCGCCGAACCTCGCGCGTTTCGATGCGATCGTTCTCGGCGTGCGTGCCTATAATGTGCATCCGGAACGGATGAGCGCCTGGTATCCGGAGTTGCTCGCCTATGCGCAGCGAGGGGGTGTGGTGCTCATTCAATACAACACCACGCCGGGGCCCAGGCCTGACGAGTTACCGCATCCGCTGCATGTGTCGCACGATCGAGTGACGGACGAAACCGCCGAGATGCGCATCCTCGCGCCGGATCATCCGGTGATGAATTTCCCAAACAAAATCACGGCCGCCGACTTCTCCGGCTGGGTGCAGGAGCGAGGACTTTATTTTCCGGATCAATGGGACGCAGCCTGGATGCCGATCCTCTCGAGCAACGACCCGGGCGAAAAGCCACTCGACGGCGGGCTTCTTGTAACGCGCAGCGGCCAAGGCTGGTTTATCTACACCGGTTACTCATGGTTCCGCGAGCTTCCCGCGGGCGTGCCGGGCGCCTACCGAATTTTCGCCAACCTGATTTCGTTAGGGCATTCTGGGAAATGAAGCAGCCCGGCGATCCCGTCCCGCTTTTCGGAAGCTGGCGCAACGCCTATCTCTCGATTGTCGTCGTCTTCATCATCGAGGTCGCGTTCTTCTATTTCGTTAGCCGCCATTTCGCGTGAGCGGGCTCGATTATGCCGTGCTCCTGGGCACGCTGCTCGCGATTGCGATTTACGGCTGGTGGAAGACTCGTTCCGATCACGATCTCGGGCATTATTTGCGGGGCGATTCGAGTATTCGCTGGGGCACGATCGGGCTTTCCGTGATGGCGACCCAGGCCAGCGCCGTCACTTTCCTTTCCACTCCCGGGCAGGCTTACGAGAGCGGAATGAGCTTCGTCCAAAACTACTTCGGCCTGCCCTTCGCGCTCATCGTGGTCTGTGCGGTTTTCCTCCCGATCTATCACCGCTTAAAGGTCGTCACGGCCTACGAATACCTCGGCCAGCGTTTCGATCAAAAGACCCGATTGTTAGGCGCGTTTCTCTTCCTCGTCCAGCGCGGCCTGGCCGCCGGGATTACGATTTACGCGCCCGCCATCATTCTCTCGGCGCTCCTTGGCTGGGACTTGCGCCTGACGATTCTGCTCTCCGGTCTTTTCGTTGTCATTTACACCACTTCCGGCGGGACGAGCGCCGTCAGTCACACCCAGAAATGGCAGATGGCCGTGATCCTCGCCGGGATGGCGGTCGCCTTCGGCATGATTTTGCATGATCTGCCGCCGGACGTTTCCTTCCTCCGGGCGATTTCGATTGCGGGCAAAATGGGCAAGCTGGACGCGGTCGATTTCTCGTTCGACTTCCAACGGCGCTATACGTTTTGGTCGGGTCTTCTCGGTGGTTTCTTCCTCGCGCTTTCCTATTTCGGGACCGACCAGTCGCAGGTCCAACGCTACCTCGCGGGCGGCTCGCTGGCGGCCGGTCGATTCGGCCTTCTCTTCAATGCCGTCCTCAAGGTGCCGATGCAGTTCTTCATCCTCCTCACTGGAGTGATGGTTTTCATTTTCTTCCAGTTCGAAAAGCCGCCACTCTATTTCAATCAGCCCGCCTACCAACGCGCGACGCAGGGTTCGCAGGCGAGCCAGTTGAGCGCGCTCCAGACTCGTTACGATCAGGTCTTCGCCCAAAAACAGATCGCAGTTCGCGACCTGACGACTGCGCTGGACACGCGTTCCGCGCCGGCGATTGCCGCCGCGACCAGCGCCGTCCTGCGACCGCAAAAGGAAATCCAGACGATCCGCAACGAGGTGAAAGCAACCTTGCAAGCGGCCAATCCAAAAATGGAAACGAACGACGCCGACTACGTCTTCATCACTTTTGTCCTTGAATATCTGCCACATGGAATTATCGGACTCCTCATCGCGGTCATTTTCTGCGCCGCGATGTCCTCCAGCGCCTCGGAGTTGAACGCGCTCGGCTCGACCACGGTGGTGGACTTTTATCGGCCGCTTCTTCATCCGCACGCGAGCGACAACCACTATCTTTTCGTCTCGAAACTGCTTACCGCCGCCTGGGGCGGCGTCGCCATTTCCTTCGCTCTCTTCGCCAACCTGGTCGAGAACCTCATCCAGGCGATCAATATTCTTGGTTCCATTTTTTACGGCAGCATTCTCGGGATTTTTTTCGTCGCGTTCTTTGTCCGCGCGGTTCGGGGTTCGGCGGTTTTCACCGCCGCGTTGACCTCGCAGGCGCTCGTGCTGATCCTCTTTTACACGACGAAAATCGGCTATCTCTGGTACAACCTGATTGGTTGCCTCCTGGTCCTCGCCCTCTCCGTTCTGTTTGAGGCGACGCTCTTCCGCGGGCCGCGCGTGGCCTGACGAAATGGCAACCCCGATCATTTGTTTTGGACAACAACCGTGCGGATTTTTTCCGCGCCGTTTCCTTTACGCAAAAATCGAGACCGCCCGACGGGTGCGGCGTGAGATGGGGGGTGAGATCATTTTTTTTTATCACGACAGCGACCACGATCCGCGTGAGACGATCACGATTCTGCGCGATCGACAAAGCGGACGGGAGCAGCGCTTCAACTTCCAGTTTGCGAACAAACTGCAGAAGCAATTCTCCCCGCTTTTCGCCAAGCGCGTCCTGCCGGAGTGGCAGGCGAAAACCGCCCGGCAACTTCCGAACTTTGTCCCGCCGCGCCTGGTCAAAGAATTTGCGGACGTCGCGGCGAACAACGTGGCCGATTTCTGCCTCGAAATGTATCGGCGTCTCAGGCTGCTCGAAGGAGTGCGCGTGCTGCGTTCTGGCGATCCCGAACTGCGGCGGCAGGCGGTGGAGGTTGACGACTACTTCGTCGATCTAAGGTATGAGAACGAGCTCGTGCGCGCGCGAAAAAGTCCCGACGGTTTGCTCCTTCACAAGGGTGGAAATTCCTACCTGAAACTGCCGCTGCAGGAATATGGCGCTGCGCAAATCAGCCCGACTCGCGACACGCGCCTTCGCTGGATGCAGTCGATTGTCCACTGCACGCATTACGTGGCGGGCGCGAGCGAGATCAAATATCTGAAGACGGAAGATGCGCCCGGCGTCCAATTCGTTGCGCGCGAGGAAATTTCCGAGTCCGACCGTGCTTACGTTCCGGAAAAGGAAGACCCGGAAGCGTAGCGGGGTCTGGAAAGGTTAGGGCAAGCTTCCAGCTTGCCGGTTGGGATTCCGCAAGCTGGAAGCTTGCGCTACACTGCCCGATGCCTCCGCCAAGACTTCGTATTCTCGCCGTCGGCGCGCACCCGGATGACATCGAGTTTGGCTGCGGTGGCGTCCTGCTCGGGGAAGCGGCGCGCGGGAGCGAGATCTCGCTCTGCGTTTGTTCACGCGGGGAAGCGGGGAGCAATGGCACGCCGGATGAGCGCGAGGCGGAAACGCGCCAGGCGGCGAAGCTGCTCGGCGCCGCGCTTGAGTTCCTCCACCTGGGCGGCGATTCACATTTGGAAGTTTCGGCTGCAAACAACATCGTCATCGCGCGCCAAATCCGCGTTGCGCGTCCCGACATTCTGCTCGCCTCCATTCCGTCTCCTGGTCAACACCCGGATCACATCGTTGTGAGCCAGCTTTGCCGGAACGCAGCTCGTCTGGCGCGCTATGGCGGACTGACTGAGCTGCGCGATCTCCCTCCGCACGCGATCAAACATCACTTTGAATACGCTGTGACATCGGGCGCCGAACCGGGCCGCCATCAATCGGCCATTCGGGTCGATATTAGCGAACAGTTTGGGCGTTGGGTAGAATTGATGGAATGCCATCAAACGCAGTTGCGCACGCGACGGTATCTTGAATTGCAAACCGCGCGTGCTCGCGTCTGCGGCCTCGAGGCCGGGGTCGAGTACGCGCAGCCGCTCTATCCGACAGATGACATGGTGGTCACAGGTCTGGCCGAGCTGCCCGCCTCGGTGCGTCTTTTCTAGAATGGACGCCGGACCGCTCAAGATCGGGATTACCTGCTATCCGTTGATCGGCGGAAGCGGCATCCTCGCGACGGCTCTCGGCTCGGAGCTGGCGTTGCGCGGCCACGAAGTTCACTTCTTCAGCTCGGCGTTGCCCGTTCGCCTCGATCTCGCCCAACCTGGAATCTTCTTTCACCAGGTCGTGGTGAATGAATACAGCCTCTTTACCTATCCCGATTACACGCTGCCATTGGCGGTGAAGATGGCGCAGATCGCGCGCGAGGCGCGACTCGATATCTTTCACGTTCACTACGCGGTGCCGCACGCCACCGCGGCTTATCTCGCGGTCCAGATGCTGGGCGCTTCCGCTGCGCCGGCGCCGAAGATCGTCACGACCTTGCACGGGACGGACACGACTCTGCTCGGACAGGATCCAAGCTATGGGCCTGCGATCGAGCATGCGCTCTGGCACTCGGATGCGCTGACCACGGTCTCGCAAAGTTTGCGGGAGGAAACGCTCGCTACTTTTCGGCTCAATCGACCGGTGGAAGTGATTCACAACTTTTTCGTTCCTTCCGTGCGGCTGCGCCGTCGCGAGGAAGTGCGGCGGGAGCTTGGCCTAACGAGCGACGAGTTCCTGGTCGTGCACATCTCGAATGTTCGCCCGCTCAAACGAATCGATCTTTTGCTGCGAACCTTCGCCGCCGCCCGGAGCGCGCGTCCGCTGCGCCTCCTTATTCTCGCCGGCAGTTCGTTCGCCGCCTACGAACCGCTTCTCGATCAGTTGAAGCTGCGCGAACGCGTCACGGTGAGGGAAAAGGTACGCGAGGTAGAGGAGTATCTCAACGCCGCCGACGCCGGACTTTACACTTCGGAAAGCGAGAGTTTCGGTCTGAGCATTCTTGAAACGTTGTTCCATGCCAAACCTGTGGTCGCGTTCCGGGTCGGAGGAATACCGGAAGTCGTAATCGATGGTGAAGTCGGTTTCCTGCAACCCTTCGGAGATATCGAAGCGCTCGCGCACGCTCTTTCGCGGCTGGCTGAATCCCCTGCGCTGGCCCGGCAACTCGGTGAGCGTGGTCGGCAGCGGGCCGAAGCAAACTTCGCCGCCGATCGGATCGTGCCGCAATACGAGGCGCTCTATCGACGGACCCTCGCGTCGTGAGGGCGAAACGCGTGCGTTACCCGGGCGACCGATCACCTCGCTTCAGGGTTTTTTCGGGATGCGTCCGCCGTTGCCTTCCAGAAAATAAGTGGTCGTTCCAACGGTCGTTAGGCGAACCGTCTGCCGCCAGGTGGCGTTGCCCAGATTGCGTTCCGCGACCAGTTCCCGCGGCTCCGTCGCCGGGCTCGTCTTCGCGTCGCGAAACGCTTCGCGCATGGTTCGGCCGTCCATCGACTTCGTGATTGGCAGGCCGAGGAGAGAAAGAATCGTTGGGGCGAGATCGATGTTGCCGCTCGGCGTTTCGTCGTTCCAGCCCTGGCGAAAATCGGGGCCGCTCGCGATCAGGGTGTTGTGCATGTCGAACCGGCTCAGGCTGGCATGTGTGCCCTGGTCAAGGCCTTCTCCAATGTCCGAGGCGACCTCGCCCGGCGTTCCGAATTTGTTAGGGCGATCGTTCCAGCGCGCGGAGACGAGAACGTCCGGCGCATCCGGGGTCTTCAGGTGGAGCTGAGCGAGGGTGAAAGTTCCCTTTTGCGTCGTGCGCGTCAGAATCACGCCGGCGAAATCGGAATGCTGCAGATAGTCGACCAACCGTCGAACGGTATCGGCATCATGTCGGGCGACGTAGAATTCGATGCTGCCGCCCAGGCTAACGACCAGGACCTGGCCCGGTTTTGGCGGGCCGGCGAACCTTCGGACGGCATCGAAGCCGGCCTCGCGCAGGTGCTGGGCCGCGTCGAGCGCCAGATCGATGGTGGAGAAACCGTGATCGGAGACGACGAAAATGTCGGCCGTTGCGAAGGCATTTTTCGCTTTCAAAGCGGCGATGACTTTCGCGAGGTTGTCATCGCAGCTCTTGATCGCAGCGAGAGAAGTGGGCGAGCCGGGCGCGGTATCGTGCTGGGAAAGATCGGGCTCGCTTAGCCAGAGGAGGGAAAATTTCGGCACGTCATCTTTCCAAAACACATCGGTCAAGGCGCGGGTCGTCCACGCGTCTTGTCCGGCATTCGGGAACCCTTCGCGTTTCGGGAAAGACCCGATTACGGCGCTGATGTTTTGCAGGGCATTGGCGGGCACGGTTTTTCCCCGGAACAACACCACCGAATCCCGCGTGACCGCGCTTTCGCGAATCCGGGAACGATCGAATAGCTGGGCAACCGGCTTCGAGCCTGCGATCGCGGTACGAAAGCCGGCCTTATGGAGGTCCTCCACGAATGTCGGAGTGGCGATGAAGGTCTGGCTGATCCGTCCGCCATCGTCGAGCCCGGGAAAATCCGACGTGTCAAAGGGCTTGTGCGGATCGATCTCGGGCCGGAACTCCTGGTTGGCAATGATGCCATCGTGGCCCGGATAGTCGCCGGTGGCAATCGCGGCACCGTTGACGTTGGTCGAGCTGGGGAAGGCGGGATGGTTCTGCCGGAAGAAGACGCCAGCGCCCGCCAGGGCCGCGAGAGTCGGCGCATGCTGCGGCGTAACGAAGTCCGGTCGCATGCCGTCCCAGACCACGAGGACGATGTGCTCGGTTTTGCCGTGTTCGTTAGGCGCGGCGCTCGCGGCGGCGACGAAGGGAACGAGTGCGGCGGCGATGAAACAGCGAAGGTGCATGGAGCGAGAAATTTTGCACCACTGCCGAACGTTTTCGAGCGGCCTTTCGTGACGATCGGGTGACGATCGGTCTCAATGGGAGCGCTCGTCCGCGTTATGTTAAGCTCCAGGCCGATGGGCGATGTCACGAATAAGCGCCAGCGTTTTCGATTTTCCGCGGCGCGACGCTTGAAGCGGAGTCGGGAGTTTGATCGGGTGCGTCGCGAGGGCCAGGCGTTTCGCGGCGGCTTGCTGACGCTGGGAGTGCTGCGACCGGAGGCGGAGGCGGTGTTTCGCGTCGGGTTTGTGACTTCGCGGCGGATCGGCGGCGCAGTCGTGCGCAATCGGGTGCGGCGACGGTTACGCGAAATTGTCCGGCGGAGTCAGCACGCGCTGGGGGAGGGTATTTGGCTGGTCGTGATCGCCAGGCCGGCGGCGGCGCAGGCCGACTCTGCGTCGCTCGAAAGGGAATGGCTGCGGCTGGCCACCCGGGCGAAAATATTTTGAAACGTGTCGGCGGCCGGCGCCGCCGGAGTCGCAATACTGGCGAGAGCAGGAGCGGGAGGGATATCCTGGATTTGCGTCGGGTTGGGCGCGCTTCTATCCTACGGCCCTGACGATGGCTTTGCTCGTTCGTTTCCTCATTCGCATCTACCAATTGACACTCTCGCCTTTCCTCTCCTTGCTTGGTGGTCCCGGGTCGGGCTGCCGCTTTCACCCGACATGCTCGGCCTATTTTCTCGAGGCAGTGGAACGGCATGGCGCGCTCCGCGGGAGCTGGCTCGGTTTGAAACGTCTGGCGCGTTGCCACCCATGGGGCGGCGAGGGACAGGATCCGGTGCCGGAGCAATTTGGGAAGGGCCTAGGCCCCCCGATCGTCGCCGCAACACAGCTCCCACATTCCAGTCGGCAGGCGCACGGCTTGGCCTGTGAATAGTCCTTCCCAATCAGTTTATGGACAGACAAGCCTGGATTGCCATTACGCTTTGCATCGTCGGGCTGCTCGCATGGCAGATTTACGTGGCAAAACAGCCGCGGCCCCCGGCGTCACGGCCACTGGCGGCGACTAGCCCTTCGGTCGGGCCGGGAGCGCCGACCGCTTCATCGCCCGCGGCCGCTACTTCACCAGCAACCCCCGCCCCTGGCTCGACGGAGTCTCGGCCCACCGAGTCAGGCGCCGCGCCTAACGAGGCCACGCCGGCTCCGACCCCGACGCCACGGCCGTTCGTCGAGAAGACTGCAACCCTGCGGAACGCCGATCTCGAGCTGCTCCTGACGAATCGCGGTGGCGGCATCGCGGAGGCGATCCTGCCGAAACACAAAGGCGAGAACGGCCAGCCGGTAAAGCTGAACGCGCGTCAGCGGCTCCCGATCGGGGCGCTGATCGAGAAACCGGCGACCCCGACTCTGGAGGAATTTTCGATCGTGCCGGCGGAGGGGAGGGTGCAGTTCGAGCGCGCTTTGCCTAACGACGTGATGTTACGCAAGAAGTTCACCCTCCCGTCTCCGCCTAACGAGAAGCAGAGCTACCTCGCGCAGCTGGAAATTGATTTTCAAAACCGCGGCGCCGGCATCTACAAGAACCCCGGCTATTTTGTCGCGCTCGGTTCTGCCGCGCCGATTCATCGCAACGATCTCCCGAGCTACACCCGGGTAACCTGGTGCATCAACGGCAAAACCAGCGCGACCGACGTGAGCTGGTTTTCCGTGCAGAATTACCCGTTCGTCGGGGTGCAAAAGCGCGCGGCGCAGCAGTATTTCGACGAGAAGATCGGTAACGCGGAGTGGCTCGGGGTGAGCAACCAATTTTTCGTCACCCTCATCACTCCGCTCGACGCCAAAGCGACCGAAGTCTGGGCGCAACGTTTCGAGGCCTTCAAGAACCAGCAGGGCCAGCCCCAGTATGGGATCGAAGGCACGATGGGCATGCCCGCGTTTACCGTCCCGCCTGGCAAGACCGCGACCCTGCAATTCCAGCTCTACATCGGCCCCAAGCTTTACCACCGCCTTGCGCAACTGACGCACGACGAGGCCGAGATCATGGACTTTGGCCTCTGGAAACTGGTCAGCGAAACGCTCCTCAACATGATGAACCTGATCCACGGGTTCGTCGGCAACTACGCCGTCGCGATCCTGATCCTGACCGCGATCATCAAGCTCCTTCTCTGGCCACTGCAAACCAAAGCGAACAAGTCGATGCGGCGCATGTCTGCGCTCTCGCCCAAAATGCAGGAGCTCAAGGAGAAGTACAAGGACGACCCGACGAAGATGAACGCCGAGGTCATGAAGATGTACAAAGAGTACGGGGTCAATCCGGTTAGTGGTTGTCTGCCGATGATGATCCAGATTCCGATCTTTTTTGGTCTCTTCACCATGCTGCGGCAGGCGGTCGAGCTGCGCAACGCGAGCTTCCTCTGGGTGCACGATCTATCCCAGCCGGACACCGTCGCGCACCTCCCTGGGCTTGGCTGGCCGATCAACATCCTGCCGATCATCATGGCAGGGACGAGCTTCTGGATGACGCACATCACGCCGAAGAGCGGCGACGCCACGCAACAGCGGGTGATGATGTTCATGCCGCTGATTTTCGTCGTCTTTTGCTACAACTTTGCAGCTGCCCTTGCCTTGTATTATACAACTCAGAACCTGTTTACGATTCTGCAGTTGTATCAGAACAGGAACCAGCCGCTGCCCAAGCTGGAGAAAGTAAACCAGGCGGCAAAACGGAGAGGAAAAGCACGCTAATGAGCATCGACGCCGAGCCCAAAGCCAACGCCAGGGAATTGCTCGACACGATGCTTGGCTACCTCGGTTTCGTCGTCCAGATCGAGGAAACGCGCAGCGAAAGCGGCAATCCCACTCTGCAAATCTATACCGAGGAAGCAGACCGCCTGATCGGTCGCGACGGCGAAACGCTGGATGCAATTCAGTTTCTCCTTAACCGGGTGCTCCAGGCGAAGAATCCAAGCGCGCCCAAATGGATTGTCGATTGCGAACTGTATCGCTCGATGCGCCAGGACAAGATCGTGCAGCACGTCCGTCAATTGGCCGAGCGCGTCCGCATTTCCGGCCGGCCGTTGCAACTTGAGCCGATGAATTCCTACGAACGCCGCATCGTGCACGAAGCCTTTAAGGATGATCCGGAAGTTGGAACCTGGAGTCCTTCCGATTCGGCGCGGATCAAACAGATCACCCTCATTCGGCGTCCTGCGAAAAAGGAATCGGCCGAAAAGGCCTGATCGTTGGCGAGCCTTCTCGCCGACCGGTTGAAACACTTGTCGCTGAGAGAGGAAAAGGG
>JBOHXL010000200.1:0-7216 GCA_050736975.1 Chthoniobacterales bacterium
GGGATGAATTGCTCCACCGCCTTCCACTGCTCTTCTGTTAGGTCCATCCATAACTAATTATACCCCAAAATCTTGCGTACAAGTACTATTTATGAGATGGCTTCTAGCCATCAAGGAATGCCCAGTATGAGCGTTTCGTGCGGAGAACCGCTTGCTCAGCCTCGTGAGCCGCCGCTTGATACAACATGTGCAGCTGAATCGCCTCTTGATAGCTCGAATAGGCAGAACTGGTCCGTTTGCGCCAGTAATAGGCTGCGACCGGTTCGATTATTTGGAATAGAAAGACGCTCCCAAATAAACTCGCCGGCGCGAGCAGAATCGCTAATTGCACGATCTGCGAGGGTGTGCCCTTAAGCTGACCCGAATCATACAGGTAGAGCATTCCGCCGCTGCCGCAGCCGTAAATGATGAACGCCATCAAAAAGATTCGACGCCATGTTCGGTCCGGTTCCTCGCGATACTTTAAATCGTCATTCAAGGGGTAACGGCCGCGATGGAGACAAACGTCGTAGCGGCTTAGTCCGTAGTCCACGGGCTGCGGACGTTCGGCATATTTTTTTGTGCAAAGCAGTGCTTCTTGTTGCGCAGGCGTGAGCTTATCGTAACGCCAATGTGATTTTAGAAAATTGATTCGGAGCTGTTCCGCTTTTGTAATCACGTCGATCTGGAATCTCGCGAAGTTGCCCAAGGCCGGTCCTTTTTAACCGACAACGCCTTCAAAAATCAATGTTGGTTTTCGCTCTAAAATGCCCTGCAATCGCGTCGAGGCTTACTAAGCAGCATGCTGCTGCTCCCCCAAACGCATCAGCATTTTCGAAACCTTTCAAGCGCGCTGCTGGGCGAATTCTGTATGGGAAATCTGTTTCGCACATCCAAACCCGCCGATGAGCCACAGAACCGGCCCGCAATAGCGTCCTTTTTCCTTTCTGTGACTTCCCGGATAGCGAGGCGGGTGAAACAGCGGAAGTCGCGAAATTCCATCGACGCCCGCAATCACGGTGATATGGTCTCGACGTGAGGGCGACCGGCTGGTTTGAAATTAGCCGAGATTGAGACAGGAGGTTTAACGGATGGCTTCGTTGACGATACCGAACCAGTGGGGAAAAGAGGGCTTTAACGTCATTCGAATGGCCATCATGGACTATTGCAAGCTTGCCCGGACTCCGGTTGATCTCGGTTATGCGTTTCAATGGGACAAATCCGTGATGCTGATTGACGATGGAGAACACACGCTGCCGGAGGCAGCATACAAGAATTGCGAAGTGGCTCTTGCAAACATCTATCACTATTTGACTCAGTGGTCCGATCCGTGGAAGGCGGTCGCACAAGCAAAGGCTGAGTGGGAGCAGGAATTTGCGAAATCCGAAGAAGTCATGACAAGGCTTATGAATGAATGTGAACACCGGGGTTGATCGCCTTCCGCGAATGTTTCCCTATAACGCGTCTTTCACTCGGCGAAAACTGTTGGAAAAGGCACGTCTTAGACGCTAAAGCTCGCCATCGACGAAAATCTCCGGATTGCAATTGTTGGGGTCGTCGGCGCGCTTCTGGGCGCGATCGTGGGCGGCCTGTTGACCGGACTCTTTACCTATGTGGGCGAGAGGCATCGGTCCCGCTCGGAGGCGAAGCGTCAGAGTAGGCAGCGTCAGGAAAACGCCAGACAGGCGGCTCGAGTAGTGGATGCAGAACTAGAACAAGCGGAAATTTCGGCGAACTCAGCGGTTCAACGAAAAGAATGGTGGCCCGAGGAAATTGGACCGATCGAAGTTGGGTCGTGGAACCAATATCGCGCCGTGTTGGCGAATGAACTCTCGCTGGACTATTGGCGCGTGGTGGCGCGCGCGTTCCAGTTTATTCACGGGATTAACAGTGCCTGCGCGATAGCCTCACGACCAGATTTGCTCCGCAACGCCACCTTCGAACGGGTGTCCCGGGTCCCGATGTCAGAGGACGATCAAAAGCGAATTCCTTTCGGAATAGCGCAGATTGCGAAAGCACGAAAATGCCTGCTACACCTATTGCCGGCCGACAACTTCCAGAAATGAACTTCTTACCGAAAAAGACCCCGTGCCGAGTTGGATTTTAGCCTTACTGATTGCGGTCATGACGATTGCCGGCAGCGGAGTTGTTTCCAGCTATGTCACGCACCGACTCGCCTCAACCCGCGCCGAAAGGGAATTCCGCCTGCGAAAACTGGAAGAAATCCAATCCGCACTCGACAACTATCTCGTCAGGTTCAGCAGCGGAAGTTTGGGGATGATCTCGCTAGGCGGTGGGTTCGTAACAGACGAAGAGTTGAAAAAGGCTCAAGACGCTTGGGGAGGGTCAAATGTAGCTGAACTCAGGACGGTGGAAACCCTCGTGAAGATATACTTCCCTCGTCTCAGGCTCCGAATTAACGAGGTTGTTCAGCAGCAGCAGCAGCAGCTAATTCAGCTTGTTGCCCAGACCGTGCATAAAGGTCTCAAAGGGCGGGGCTCCGACGACAGCATGCGGGAATGCCGCGGGGCAGTGATGACGCTGATAAGGGTGGGCGATCATTTCCGGGAAGCTCTTTTTGAAGAGGCGCAAAGGGTTCAACGAACGGGAACCCTCGCGTCTCTGGCAGAATTTTTGCGAGATCAGCTTGGCTGACGTGCGTTTGGCTCATTCGCCTCATGAACGCACACGAGTGGGTTGAACATTGACCACGGCTTGAAGAAGTCGAGCATCGGACGTTGCGCATTGCCACGCCTTCACCATCAGTATTCGCTGGCCATTCCCACATCCTCGATCCGTGGCTCGCCGTGAGGGATAAAAACTACGGCCATACCCATATAGCGATATTCGCCGGTGAGATCGGGATCGACGGCCACTCCCGCTGAATCCGCAAGCTCCCGCCAATCCTGCTTCGTGATCCCTAGACGGCCGGGAGGATGGCCATGTTCCCGGACGTAGTCGGCATGCAAATTGAGTATCGCGATTTGTTTCATATCAAGCGCCTCTGATGCGAGCGTAGTCATCCAAACCGGGCCGCTGCAAGATGTTTCGTCGCAAGATCGTCCGCCACGCGCCTCACCATCGCGTCGCAAAAGGTGCGCCGCTGTTCCTTGACACGCCAACGGGCGGTCAAAGCGGCTGGCGGGGCACCTCAGCGCGGCACGCGGCAAGGCAGATTCTCGACGTTCGCGCTTGCTCATCTGCGACAGACTTAGCCGACCCTGTTTTGCGTGAAAAGGCAATCTGATACTGCCATGTGATACTGGCACTCCGTTTTCGGATAATTTGGGATAATTTGCGACAACGCAATTGCGGAAGCGTTTTTCCCTCTAGAAGCCGGCTTCGCGGGATTTTCAGAGGAGAGGATACACTCGTTAGTTAAAAGCTCCTATGACACGATGTAAACGTGCCGCTCTACCGCTGAGCTAACCGCCGGTTGATGTCCGACTCTCAGTCCACCGAGGCGAAGCTTTCGAGCAAGCCGGCCATCGTCTGCTGTCTCCCAAAGTCCCATGCGGGGATCTGTCGCCTAACGAGCCACCGTTGCCATCACGATCGACAACGGGCGCGCCCGCGATTTCACAAACTCAGGTCTGGCCGATCCAGGTTTTCGGCGCTACCTCTTCCCAGCGCGCACGGATTTCGTCAAACTCCTTTTTTCCTAACGAGCCGGCTTCAAGAAAGCGCGCATTCTCTTCCCAACGCGCCGGATTTTTCGTGCCGACAATCGCGCTGCAAACGCCGGGCGCACTGAGCGTGAAGCGCAAGGCAATCGCGACCGACTTCTCCAGCTTCGTGGTTTGCAGAAAAGGATAGCGCAGCGTCTGCAGCCGATCCCAATAGGTCTGATGATACGAGTTGGCCGGCTTATGGCCGCTTTTCCAGGCCACGTTGGCGACCGGCCGTTTCGCGATCACGCCCATCTTCTTTTCCCGCGCCCGCGGAAGAGTCAGATCGATCGCCTCCTGGTCGGCGATGTTGATCGACGTCTGGAGCGAATCGAACGCGCCGCACTCGACCGCGTAACGCGCGGCATGACTGTCGCCGCTGTAGCCAATAAAACGGGTATGACCTTTTTCCAGCGCGGCCTGGAGGGCGCGCTGATCACTTCGCCTTTTCTCAAAACCGCCTCCGAACAACTGTGCAAGTGCACGAGATCGACGTGATCGGTCCGCAGGCGCCGCAGACTGCGTTCGATGCTTTCGAGAATCGAGTCGCGCGACCAATCCGCCCCGCTCTCCATCCCGAGAGGATGGCCGCATTTGGTGAAAAGATAAAACTCGTCGCGGCGCCGGCCGACCGACTTGCCGATCATCTCTTCGCTCTTCCCGTAGCATTCCGCGGTGTCGATGAGGTTGAGACCGGCGTCGAGGGCCGCGCCGAGCAAATTCGCGACGGTCGATTCCTCCGCGCCTTCGAGACCGATCTCCGCCCCGCCAAAACCGAGGATCGAAACCTGCATGTCAGTCTTTCCGAAAGGGCGCTTTTCCATGGAGGAAAAGCTAAGGCGCGCCCTTGCGCTTGTCATGCCGCGGACGGTTTGCTTTGCGAAGCCCAAGAGCGATGTCATTCAGGCCCGGCTCTCCTGCTCGCAGCGCGCAGGCCCGCGCCGCCGAAGGGGGGCGTCTACAGTCGGACGACGCCGTGACCGCGCACGATTCGGCCGATCGGTTTGGCCCGCAGCTTTTTCCCGAGCGCCGCGGCATCGTCAGGCGAAACGATTGCCGTCATTCCGATGCCCATGTTGAAGACCTGATACATCTCGTGGCGCGGGATGCGTCCGTGCTTCTGGAGAATTTGGAAAATGGCCGGGACTTTCCAGCTTCCCGTTTCAATCACCGCGTCGCATTCGTCAGGCAAAATGCGCGGCAGATTATCAATCAGACCGCCCCCGGTAATATGGGCCAGACCTTTCAGTTTTTCGTCGGGCACCCTGGCAAGCAAAGGCTGGTAGTTTTGGTGCGGCCGGAGCAGTTCTTCGCCTAACGACAAGGGTAAATCAGGAATCCGCGCGGACGGTTTCAAGCGCATTCGCTCGAAGAAAATCCGGCGTGCCAGAGAATAGCCATTGGTGTGCAGACCATTCGAAGGCAGGCCGAGGATGATGTCGCCCGGCATGATGCGCGAGCCATCGATCATCCGCCGGCGATCGACCACCCCGACGATGCATCCCGCGAGATCGTACTCGCCACGCCGGTACATCCCGGGCATCTGCGCGGTTTCGCCGCCGATCAGGGCGCAGCCGCCGGCCCGGCACGCTCTCGTGAAACCGCGCAGGATTTGATCGAAAACCCGCGGCTCGATTTTCTCCGCTCCGATGTAATCGAGAAAGAAAAGCGGGCGTGCGCCAAGGACGGCGATGTCGTTGATACAATGGTTAACCAGATCGGCGCCGACGGTGTCGTGACGGTCCATCGCAAAGGCAATTTTCAACTTGGTCCCAACGCCGTCGATGCTGCTGACCAGGACCGGTTCGCGCATTCCGGCGAAGTTGGGCGCGAACAAGCCGCCGAAACCGCCAATCTTCCCGAGCACTTCGGGGCCGTGCGTTTGCCGGACGAGTCCCTGGATTTTGCACTTCAGGCGATTGCCGAGGTCAACGTCGACTCCGGCGCGGGCGTAGGCTTTCTTTGTTTTGTCCGCAGATTTCACAGATTGGCGCAGACTAATCCAGAATCTGAATTCGTCTAAATCTAGGTCGCGGCGTTCGATGCGGGCCGTAACGGCTGCGAAGCAACGACCGGGCTTTCAAACGAAGCGCAGCCTGATCGAGATCGCACTCGATGTCGGCTACACCAGCCCAAGCGCATTCGCGCAAGTCTTCCGCCGCGTCGTCGGCGTCACGCCGACGGAGTTTCGGAGTGCGTTGTAAACCCAAAGTCGTGTGGGAGAAGAAATACATAAGTGACGCGAAGGCCATCGCCTGTTACAGTTGCTGACGTTCAATGCCACCTAAACTATTTTGGAAAAAAACGAACGCGGCAGCGGCAAAGGCAGTTCGGTCAGCTCACGGTCGCGACGAAAAAACCCTACGGAAGGATTGGAAGTTGAAGCAGCGTTCGAGAAGTGGCTCGCATTCCTACGTCAGCATCTCGGAAGTGCGTACGCTTGGGACAGGCCTTTCGCGAACGACCTTGAAAAAGTAGAGGCGATTGAGGCGGAGACCGGCGTTCTTTTGGAGATCGCGACGGCTTGGAGGGCCGAGGAATTCTATTCGCTGCGTGTCGCGGCCGATCCCGATTTCGCAAAAGGTTCGGAGCACTACGTCACTCGATACCTCGAATACGCGTCGCCTCGAGTGATGAAGGCAACCATCCCAGGCAAGTATGGGCGGCACGAGTATTCGCCCAGCGTTTACCTAAATTCATGGCGTCTTTTCCAGCGCTTCGTCCCTGCTTTGGAGGTGCGGGTCCACGGTATCCTCGCGCAACCGCGGCCAGACCATCCGCCACTCCCCAGCATCGTCACGAGCATGCAGTATATCGAGGGAGGGCACCCGACGGCGGCACAAATCGGAAAATACATGCGATTGCGAGGCTGGGCCGAGCACACCGACCGGAGCGAGACTCAGGATTACATCCACGCCGAACTACAGCAGATCATTCGCGACGCGCACCCGGGCAACTGGGTCAAGCAGAGAGGCACTGCGGAACTAATTCCAGTCGACATCAGCATTGAGCAGTTCTGACGTTTTCTGGCAAACCGAGATGCTCCCAAAATCTCCGCCGGAAATGAGCCCGTTCCATTTCTCCCGGGTCTTCAAGCAAACCACCGGCCTGAGTCCGCTCTAGTTCGTCACCCGCGAACGCATCATCCGCGCCCAGCAGATGATGCGCGCCGTAACGGATGCAAAGCAACGGCCGGGCTTTCCAACGAAGCGCAGCCTGATCGAGATCGCGCTCGAAGTAGGCTACACCAGCCCGAACGCATTCGCGCAAGTCTTCCGCAGCGTCGTTGGTATCACACCGACGGAGTTTCGGACTGCAATGTAAGATGATCCAACGGCAGTTTCATTCTGTAATGTTCCGAGCACACCAGACTGCCAGCCCAAACCTGACACCGTATGTACTAATCGTGAACGTTCGGATCGAAGCCCTTTCACAGAGCACTCTAGAAGCCATCTCATAAATAGTACTTGTACGCAAGATTTTGGGGTATAATTAGTTATGGATGGACCTAACAGAAGAGCAGTGGAAGGCGGTGGAGCAATTCATCCCGGCGGATGCGGTGAGGGAGG
>JBOHXL010000201.1:0-2837 GCA_050736975.1 Chthoniobacterales bacterium
GTTCCTGTTCGTGCGCGCGCCGTCGCTGCTGCTCGAAGGTTCGCTGTCGTCGGTACTGATGGCGCTGGTCACGGCGCTCGCCGGCGTGTGGCTGATCTGCGCGGCCTTTGCCGGCTATGCCGTGCGGGTGCTGTCCAATCCGATGCGGGCGGGATTTGCCGTTGCCGGCCTGCTGCTGTTCATCCCGGCCGAGTCCGTGCCGCACGGCGAATGGACCGACATTGCGGGCCTGGCGCTGGGGGCGGTCCTGCTGGCGCGCGAAGTGATGGCGACACGGCTGACGGGGCGAACGGCCTAGTCACGTGAATCTAAAGTTCGCCACATAAGGTCTGTTCTGTCTTTTGGCAGAAGCGTTTGACGGCCGAGAGGATTTCGTCGGCGGATTTGGTCCACTTATAAGGTTTTGGGTTCTCGTTGTGCCGCTCGATGAATGAGCGGATGTCAGCTTCGAGCTGGCTGGTTGAAGTATGAACGCCGCGCCGCAGCTTCTTGCGGGTAAGCTCAGCAAACCAGCGTTCGACCTGATTGATCCAGGAGGCTGATGTTGGCGTGAAATGCACATGATAGTGCGGCCGCCGCGCAAGCCACGCCCTGATCGTTGCCGTTTTGTGGGTCGCGTAATTGTCCATGATGATGTGGACATCGAGTTCCTTGGGGACCCGAGCGTCGACCTGTTTAATGAAATCCAGAAATTCGGCGGCCCGATGCCGCTTGTAGCATTTGCCGATGACAAAGCCGGAGGCGACGTCGAGCGCTGCGAACAGCGAGGTCGTGCCATGACGGACATAGGAGTGAGTCCGACGTTCCGGCACGCCAGGCATCATCGGCAGGACCGGCTGTTCGCGATCGAGCGCCTGAATCTGGCTCTTTTCATCCACGCTCAGGACCAGCGCCCGATTGGGTGGGGACAGGTAGAGCCCGACGATGTCGCGGACCTTGTCGACGAACAGCGGATCACTCGAAAGCTTGAAGGTCTCCGAGCGATGCGGCTGCAGCCCAAAGGCAGCCCAGATCCTGCGGATTGTCGTGTGCGAAAATCCGGTGGCCCCGGCCATGGAGCGGATCGACCAGTGAGTGGCGTCGACCGGCGTAGAGCGTAGCGTGCGCTCGATCACAGCAGCGACCTGATCGTCATCGATCGTGCGTGGTCGGCCGGGCCGCGCCTCGTCCAGTAGACCTTCAATGCGACCCTTCAGGAACCGCCTACGCCACTTGCCCACGGTGTGTTCGTGCATGCCCAGCTTTGCCGCGACGACTTTGCTGGGCAAACCATCGGCACATCGCAGGATGATCCGGCACCGCTCGGACATCGATCGTGCAACACGATGTCGGCGCACTTGCCGTTCGAGGTAGTCCCGCTCATTCGAACTCAGCACCAACGGTGCCGTTGGACGGCCGGTCGCATTGGCCATGGGTGCGCTCTCCAATCAAATGCAGCAGCCATATTATAATGTACTGAACTTCAGTTCCAGATGACTAGGCCGTGGACTCATAAACACCGTACTGGAAACAACCCGGGCCAGTTGCCGTCGAATGACTGCTTTCGGCGTGTGAGTTCAACCGGTCAGTGCAACACCAGTCGTAGTTTATCGGCTGGTGTTTCGAAGCCCAAGGTTTTTCGTGGACGCTGATTGAGCCGCAAAGCGATGGCGTTGAGGTAGGCTTGGGAGATGCGCGAGAGATCGGTCCCTCTCGGGAAGTACTGGCGCAGCAAGCCGTTGGTGTTCTCATTGCTGCCGCGCTGCCAGGGACTGCGCGGGTCACAGAAGTAGACCTGGACGTTCGTGGCAAGTGTGCAGCGCTTGTGGGCATGCATCTCTTTGCCTTGATCCCAGGTCAAGGAGCGTCGCAGCTCCTCAGGCAGCTTGCGGATCTGCTTGGCAAGCGCAGCAACAACAGTCGTCGTGCCCTTGCGGGGGATCTTGACGAGCATCGTGAAGCGGGTATTGCGCTCGACGAGGGTGGCGATGTGCGTGTCGTTCGCTCCGGTAAGAAGGTCTCCTTCCCAATGGCCCGGCACGGCGCGATCCTCAGCCTCGGCGGGCCGCTCGCGGATGGAGACCATATCGAGGATGTGTCCCTGTCCACTCTTGGCGTTATGGTTGTTCTTGGGGCGGCGCATCTGCCGCCGGGTGCGCAAATACGCCGTCAACTCCTTCTTCAGCACACCACGCGCCTGAATGAAGAGGCTGCGATAGATCGCTTCGTGAGATATCTGCATGTCTTGATCGGTCGGAAACTCCTGCTTCAGCCAGCCGGAGATCTGTTCCGGTGACCATTGCAGCGCGAGCTTCTGTGCCACGCGCCATCGTAGCTCGCTGTGCAGCGCCAGGCGACAAGGCTTGGGGCGCAACGCCCGCTCCCAAGCACGCTGATCGGCCCGGTTTGCACGGTAGACCTGCGAGCCGTCATTCCGTCGAATCTCCCGGCTTACTGTCGATGGCGATCGTCCGAGCCTGTGGGCGATCTGCCGGACCGATCGGCTCGCCGCAATGCCACGGGAAATCTCTTCGCGCTCCTCAAGCCTTAGCGCTACCGCAGCTCTCCGGCGCGGCGCCGGCGCGATTCCTCCATGAAGGGTCACTATCCGCTGGACGCCGGTCTTGTTCCGCCTCTCAAGCGCCCGAGAAATAGTCGCTACGCTTTGTCCGTTCTTCCAGCGCTCCCACAACTCGGACCTCTGCTGCGACGTGAACCAAATCCGTGACGTCACCATGTTCCACCTCCTCATCTCCATAGATTAGAAGGTGTTGCGCCGACTGGTTGAATCCGCCAGGGTGAAACGTCCGTTTTTGAGGAAATAGCGACATGGAAAAAACGGTAGCATGAGCCAAAGG
>JBOHXL010000202.1:0-5926 GCA_050736975.1 Chthoniobacterales bacterium
CGGTGGGCTTTCTCATGAATGAATTCCATGGCCCAGACCTCGAACAGCGCCTCGACCAAGCGGAAGCATCGATCGTGTATCCTTTGCTGATGGAGGCAACCGCCGCACAGGGGGAAAGCATCAAGGCGCGTGCGGTCAATGAAGTCTCCATCCTGCGCCAGGCCTATCAAGCGGCAAAGATGCGGATTTCGATTGACGGTAAGGAGAGACTCGGCGAACTCATCGCCGATGGGCTGCTCGTCGCCACGCCGGTCGGTTCGACCGCGTATAATCTGTCGGCGCATGGACCGATCCTGCCGCTCGACGCGACGTTGATGCCGTTGACGCCAATCGCCGCGTTCCGGCCGCGCCGCTGGCGAGGCGCGCTATTGCCCGACACGGCGCATGTGACGATCGATATTCTCGAGGCCGAAAAACGTCCCGTCGCCGCCGTCGCCGATCATTTCGAGGTGAAGAACGTCGTGAAGGTAACGGTCGCGATGGATCATGCGACCGGCCTCGTTCTTCTCCACGATCCAGGCCATTCGCTCGACGAACGGATTCTGCGGGAACAGTTTGGATATTAGAGCGATGACCGGCAACATTCGCATACTTGCGCGGCATATCGTTGCACGCGGGCACGGTTTGCTGGAACGACTTAGCGTCGAACGAAAGCGTTTCGATGGGCGCGTGCAAAGCCTTGCCCGCGAGATCTACGATTCAGGCGATGGCGCCGCGATTTTGCGCTACGATCCGAGCCGCTCGCGGGTCGTTCTTGTGCGATGGTTTCTCGTGCCCGCTTTTTTGAGACGCAGCCATGAATGCCTGATCGAAGTCTGTGCTGGAACGCTCGAAGCGAGGACACCATGGCGAACCCGGCGGGTACTTCGTTAGCGATGCTTAATCCTGTCTATTGAGAAATGACATCGTGAGCAACGTTTCTAAGCGGCCTTTCTTCCGGCGTATGGAGCGATGGTTGGTGGGCTTGGTGATGGCAGTCATGGCCTACATGCTCGAAAAAGCCGTGCTGCGCTCGATCAGGCGCGGGCGGGGAAAGCCTCCCCAACAAGGGCCGATGGCGAAGAGCGCCGGAGAAGGTCCCCAGCTTCGGTCATGATCGTCGACCGTTCAGCGCCGCCGCACCAACTCGGTGAGCAGCCCGACGGTTAGCATACCCGCGATCACACCAAAGGTCACGGGGACCCAACCGGCCACCCTTGCCGACATGGCCGTGAGGCCGGTGGCGAGCCCGGCCGCTCCTGCGGTCAGTCCGAGCGCCAGCTGGCGTCCAGCGCGGCGAATGGTGGTTTCGAGCGTTGACGCCCGGATATTCACCTGGAGCTTTTCGCCGGGGCGGGCTCCGATCAATCGTTCGACAGCCTCAAAATAGCGACTGGCCCGCACTTTTATCTTTTGCGATTGGTAGGCAATTGTCTTCGGGTCGAGCGCGGTGCCCATGCTCTTCAATGTCGATCGCATCAAGAACTTCCCAGCCACTTCGAAGGGATCGAGTTCCGGATCGAGGTCTGCCGTCGCAAGCTGTACCTGCGCGAGCGCTTTGGCACTGAGTGTGAGCGATGCCGGAAGCGGCAGCCTGTGACGCAGCGCGATCTCGCTCATTTCCTGCAGGATCGGCCCGATCTGCATCTCGGCGAGCGCGACGGTGCGATACTTCGCCATCACTTCGCCGATCTCGGCCTGGAGCTTGGAAACATCCAGGTCGCTGCGGTCGGAGGCGCTGGTCATCATGAGTGTGACATCGGTGAGGAAACCGGCGTCTTCCCGCCATAGGGCCATCAGCAGAAGCATCATATGCTCGCGGAAGTCGGCCCCAACCGTTCCAACCATCCCAAAATCGAGGAAGTAAATGCGGTCCTTCCACCACATGAGGTTGCCGGGGTGGGGGTCTGCATGGAAAAACCCTTCCACTAGCACCTGTTTGTAAAAGCTTTCCAGGAGCTGGCGAGCGGCCTGGGTGCGCTCCCGACCTTCCGGGGCCTGCGCGATTGGTCCGCCCTGGATCTCTTCCATCACCAGGAGCCGGGACGTGGACAGATCCCGGTGCACGCCTGGGACGGCGAGGCGATCGTAACCTTTAAGCACGCCCCGCATCCGCTCGATGTTTTCGGCCTCCTGGCGGAAGTCGAGTTCGCGATGCAGCGAGGTGGACAAGTGCTTGAACACGGCCTTCATGTCGATAACCTGCTTCAAACCGGGGCGCTTCCCGACTTTCTCGGCAAACACCTCGAGCAAAGCGAGGTCCTGCTCGATCGTCTCGCGTGCCGTCGGGCGCTGTACCTTGACAACGACCCGGTCGCCGCTCGCCAGCGTCGCACGCTGGACCTGGGCGATGGTGCCGGCGGCAAGGGGTTTAGGATCGATCGAATCGAACACGTCCTCCCAAGGCACCCCGAGTTCCTGTTCCATGACTTGGACCACCTCTTCCTCGGTCATCGGCGCGACGTGGTCCTGCAGCGTCGCGAGCTCCTCGATGTACTCGGCCGGCAGGAGGTCCGGGCGCGTCGACAATACCTGCCCAAGCTTCGAGAAGGTGGGACCTAGCTCCTCGAGCGCAGCGCGCAGGCGCTTGGCCTGCCGGCGCCGGCCGGTCGCACCTTGCTCGTCGGGCCGGCCGAACAGCTCCCGCAGACCATGTTTGCTCATCACCGCCGCGATCTGTGCGCCCCGAGCCATCAGCCGGGGCTCGGAAGGCGCGGGCTCGGTGCTCCGAATCACGGTCGGCGTTTTCCCCGCTGTGCGATCGACGGTGGGGCAGGTGTTCACGATGACCACGATACAGCAGGCGTTGTGGCTGATGCGGTTGGGAATGTTGCCGAGCAGGAACTCCTTCCGCCCTGCCATTCCCGCGTTGCCGACCACGAGGACGTCGATCGCCTCCCGCTCGGCGGCGCGAACGATCGCCATCGCCGGATCGTCATCGATGATGAGCAGCGCACGGCCACGCTCACCGGCGAGCTGCCTGGCGTACATGGCGAGGTCCTCGCCGGCTGCGACCGCTCGGGTATGTTCGGCAGCTCCGTGCTCGGTGGCGGCCGGGCTGTGCGATACGACTACCTGGACGACGATCAACTCGGCGCCGTAGCGCTCGGCGAACGAGGCGGCCCATTTGACCGCTTGATCCGCCGTTTCGGACCGATCGGTCCCCACCATCACTCGCCGCACTGGGACATCCGGGTTGCTCTCCGGTCGAGTGTGCATAGGCGTCTTGACATCCTGTATCATAATGAACCTTCTCTCCGCGAAACTTAGGTTTAAAATTACTTGCGCGCCAGCGTCCCTAACTAGCAACTGCCATGCGCGAATAGTGGTTGGTTAGGAAGGATTCGAATTTCTAAGCTACTGCTAAGCTTGGTCGATTTTGCCGAGCCCCTTAGCCGCCATCGCATACCCGCCGGCAGCGCCGTCGATGAAATGAAAGTGATGGCCGAACACGGTCGGCGTAAAGCAGGTCATCAGCGCGTCGGACTGGCGATGCAGCCCGTAACGGGCGACGCCGCGCCGCGCGGCACCCGCGAGCAGAGCCTCGATGCGATCGGCGAGCTCCTGCGAGCAGTCGAGCGTCATGCGCAGGCCGTCGGCGTATTTCCTGAAATCCGAGTTCTCAATCACCTCGCCCAGATAGGTGCTCGGCCGGAACCTGCCGACGCTCAGACCGAACCGCAGAATGACGTAGTAGATCAGCATCCTTGCTGCCACGTAAAGCCGGTCGACGAACAGCGGATGCCCCGGCTTGTGCCGCGCCCGCGCCTCGATGTCCAACCCGCTCGGAGGCCATTTGACGGGTAGGGCCTCGTCGCGCATCGGCCTGCCCGCCGGTTCAGCATTCGCAGTCAGGTCGAGCAGCGCTTCCAGCAGTCCCCAGAATTCGCCGGTCATCTCGCGGCCCGACGACATCACCAGGAGGGACAGGATCGTGCCATGAATCGAGGGCATTTTCTCGAACGCGCATGTTAGGTTGCTGAGGTCGGGACGAGCCCCGGCCGGGGCAGGCTTCACGGCGAAGGCGCCGCGCTTCATCGCCTTTTCCGCCCACGCCAATCCGCCGCCCGAAAACATCGCGTAGGTCACATTCGATGACGGCGCGAAGCGGGCGATCCGCACATCGAGCCCCTGCGCCCGAATGGTGGAGACAGGCACCATTGCAGCGCGAAGCGACAGGGCAAGCTCGTCGTGCACATAGACGATGGTCGCCGCCAGCGCCTCCCGGGCGCGAGCTGCCCAGTCTGGAGGGACGGCGAAGCTCGCGCCGTCGCCGCCGAATACGAAAGGGAACTCGGGTGTGCCGACCGCATTTGCGACCGCGGTGATGACGGACGCGCCCGCCATATTGACCGACTTGTAGCCGCCCGCCCCAATCACGCCGGTCGAGCCGACAATGTCGGCAAGCCCGAGCATCCAGCCGTCCGGCAGTGGTTTGTAAAGGGCCGGCTCGACGATGCGGTTGAATCCGTCAAATATCGGAACGCCGGCATAAAACGCATCCGCCATGGTCGGCACCCATCTTTCAATGTTATCCATCGCAGCCGCAAGGCTCTAGATAAGAACCGTCAATGCTATTAATAATACAACAAGGCTGTTAGGTTAAAAACCCCTCAAAAAACCTTGGACTTAACCACAATGCCCTTCGATCGAATCCGTAACGCTCACCTTGAGCAAGTCGCAGCAGAACTTTATAGCGACCAAATGCCATATCATAACTTCAAACATGTATTTGGAACATTAG
Organism: Chthoniobacterales bacterium; assembly: GCA_050736975.1. Taxonomy (GTDB): domain Bacteria; phylum Verrucomicrobiota; class Verrucomicrobiia; order Chthoniobacterales; family UBA10450; genus Palsa-1392. Next base: position 4,724 of record JBOHXL010000202.1, read on the forward strand.
AAGCAGCAGAATTACTGGTAGAACGTTGCCTTAATGGGGGCGTTCCAATTAACTGCGAAGTAGTCTATTACGCACTCCTTTTTCACGACGCGGGTTACCATGAAGATTACATCAAGAAGGGCTTTATCACTAAAGAAGAGTATTCAGTTTATCTTGCGATTCAGTGCTTGCGCGCCGAAGCTATTCCTGAAGATACCATCAAAACGGTGGTTGCTGCTATTCTCAGCACTAAGCGAGACGCGCAGCCCACGTCCAATGAGGAAAAAGCCGTTCGAGCCGCGGATCTCGCTGGGCTCGCGAGCGATTACAAGACCTTTCGGTCTGATGTGGAAAAATTGCGCCAAGAATCCGAAAGGTTAACAGGGCGCAACGTCGCTTGGGATGAATGGAAAACATCCACTGAAGAAACCGTCAGATTCTATTTGAGCCAGAGAATCCAATTCACTCAACCTAACGCTTGCGTGGACGATGCCGCCGCATTTTATGCACGAGCACACCAGAACCTATCACGATTGCTCAACGAGGATTAGGGTGTGCTTCTAAGGTTACCGGTCGAATTGGGGAAACCACATTCTCAAATGGCTATTGAAGGGTTCGAACAACGCAAGCTCGCCGCGATCATGTTCACTGACATGGTGGGCTACTGCGCGCTGGCGCAGCGCGACGAGGGGCTTGTGGTGACGTTGCTCGAGGAACACCGCACTCTCTTGCGTCCCGCGTTCCCCAAACATCAAGGACAGGAGATAAAAACAATAGGCGACGGCTTTCTGGTAGAGTTTGCCAGCGCGGTGGCCGCGGTGAATTGCGCGGTCGAAATCCAGGAGGCGCTGGCCCGACGCAACTTGGGCGCTCCCGCAGGCAGACAGTTGCAGGTTCGAATTGGGGCCATCATCGACAATCGCGAAATCATCAACGCAAAGGCAATTCTGCTTTTGCATTATGGCGAACGCCCCGGACTCATGCACGGCGATGAAAATCAAGCCACGGCCAAACAGCCAGCCCGGGGAGCCTTGGCAAGGCTCAGGCTGCCGCAAGCTCCTCCGGGAGCGCCGCCAGATCGATCGTGAAGCCCTCGGCTTCGATGGTTTCGGCCGGTGAAGTTTGTACTGTTGCCGCGGGTGGCAGCCGGCGCGCGCTTGAAAAGTCCGGTATTGCGCGAGACGCCGCCCTGGCACGACGAAATTCGCGGGCTTCGTCCCGGGC
>JBOHXL010000203.1:0-7283 GCA_050736975.1 Chthoniobacterales bacterium
AGCCATGGGTGCATGAAGGAAAAGCCCCAGGGCGAATTGGGAGAGAAAAGATCAGGCAGGTTCAAGCACGCCTCCTTTCACAAAACGCTCCGCTTCGTCGAGCAGGAGCCGGCTGTCTTCCCGGGTCGCGTCGTAGCGCGCAAACTTGATCAAATCGCAGCGATTCAAAAAATCCGTCAGGAGCAATTGCTCATCGCCGGTAAAGGAAGTCGCGGCGAGCGCGTTGAGAAACTCCACCGAAGTCTGCTTCGTCACGGGCAATTGGTATTGCTCAGTCACGTAACCGCGCACGATATCTGAGACCCGGATGCTGAATTGATAAGGCGTGAGTTTGTCGACCTGCGTTTCCACCCGCGCCAGAAGATCAAGCGCGCGCTGCCGCGGTGTCGGCACCACCACCGGCCGATTTCGCCAGCGTTTGACCAGCCAGATAGTCAGACCAACGAGCAGCAGGGTCGCCGCGACCGCGCAAAAAATCATCCAGGGCTTGAGGAGGAAATAATCCATCGGCCCGCTGATATCGTGAAATTCCTGCACGAGAAAGATCTGCATGGCCTTCAGCCTAACGACGCCCCATGCGCAGCTCGCGCTGTTTGAAAAAAGCCCGCAATGCCGGCAGGTAATCGTCGCCCGTCCGGAGCGAGATGGCGTCGATGTTGTTCCGTCGCAGGGTATGGGAGATCTCGGTGCGCTGCGCCTGGGCGGCCTCGTTAAAGCGCACCCGGGTGCGGCGGTCGCCGGTATTAATTTCGATTTGTTCCCCCGTCTCCGCGTCCTCCAGCGTGATGAGACCGACGTCGGGCAGTACTTCCTCGCGTTCGTCGTCGATTCGGATGGCAATGAAATCGTGTCGCCGGCTCGTGATCGTCAAGGCGCGCGAGAAATCTTCCGCCTGGAAGTCGGAGATGAAGAAGACGACCGAGCGCCGGGTGACGACGTGGTTCAGGTAATCAAGCGCCAGACTCGGCAGCGTGGCCCGCCCCTGCGGCTCGAAGAAAAGGATCTCGCGGATCAAACGCAGGGTGTGGGAGCGCCCTTTCTTCGGCGGAATGAAAAGCTCCACCTGATCGGAAAAGAGAACGAGCCCTACCTTGTCATTATTCCGGATGGCGCTGAAGGCGAGCAGACAGGCAACTTCCGCGGCCAGCTCGCGTTTCGATTGCATGACGCTGCCGAAATTTCCCGAGGCACTGACGTCAACCACCAGCATGACGGTCAGCTCGCGGTCCTCGGTGAATTTTTTGATAAACGCGTTCCCGAGCCGCGCGGTCACGTTCCAATCGATCGCGCGAATCTCGTCGCCTGGCTGATACTCGCGGACGTCTTCGAAATTCATCCCGCGCCCTTTAAAGACGCTATGGTAATCGCCTGCGAAAGCCGATTGGACGAGACCGCGGGTCTTGATTTCGAGCGCGCGGATTTTCTTCAGGATTTCGGCTGGCGTCCGTTGGCCATCCGGTGCGGTACGCCGCGCAGGGATGCGATGGCGAATCACGGCACGGGCAGTCCTGCAAAGATTCGATCGATCACCGTCTCGCTCGTGACACTCTCGGCTTCCGCCTCGTAACTAACGATGATGCGATGGCGCAACACGTCGGGGCCGATGCTCTTAATGTCCTGCGGCGTGACATAGCCCCGGCCGTTGAGGAAGGCGTAGGCGCGGGCCGCCAGCGCAAGGTAAATCGTGGCGCGAGGCGAGGCGCCATAACGCACCAGCCCTTCCAGTTCGAGTCGATACGACGCCGGTTCGCGCGTCGCCCAGACGACGTCGACGATGTAATCCTTCACCCGATCATCGATGTAAATCTGGTTCACCAGTTCGCGTGCGCGGATGATTTGGTCGGGCGCGACCACCGGATCGACATGCAGATCGGGCGCGGAAGTCGCCATCAAATCCAGGATGCGGCGCTCTTCGGCTTTGGCTGGATAACCGACGTTAAGCTTGAGCATGAAACGATCGAGTTGCGCCTCCGGAAGCTGGTAGGTGCCCTCCTGCTCGAGCGGGTTTTCCGTCGCGAGAACGAGAAACGGATCGGCCAGGTGATAGCTTTTGTCGCCGATCGTGACCTGGCGTTCCTGCATCGCTTCGAGGAGCGCGCTCTGCACTTTGGCGGGCGCGCGATTGATCTCGTCCGCCAGGATCAGATTAGAAAAAATCGGCCCGAGCTTGGTCGTGAACTCGCCGGTACGCGGATTGTAAATCAAGGTGCCGATCAAATCCGCCGGTAAAAGGTCGGGCGTGAATTGCAAGCGCTGGAAACCGGTTTGAATCGCCGCCGCCATCGTTTTCACGGTGAGGGTTTTGGCGAGGCCCGGGACGCCTTCGAGCAGGATGTGACCGTTGGCGAGCAATCCGAGCAAGAGCCGATCAACCAGATATTTCTGCCCGACGATGACGTGGCCGACCTGCTCGCGCAAAGGCGAAATCCATTGTCCCAACTCCTGAACCTGTTGGGTAATCTCCTGCGTTGATCTCATAGGCATGGTGAGACAAATCCGCACGGAATGCGTTCGAAGAAAAGCTCTCTTTCGAAACGTGCAGCTGCGAAGGGCGCCAGCCGCTGATGCGCACAAAAATCCAAAGATCCGCTACTCAAAGCAATCCCGAGAGAATATTGATGCTCAGGGCGAGGACGGCGGTGTTGAAGGCGAAGGAAACGATGCCGTGAAGGAGGGCCCAACGGCGGATCCGGGGGGAGCTGATTTGCACGTCGGACACTTGCGAAGTCATGCCGATGATGAAGGAGAAATAGGCAAAATCGAGAAAGTCCGGTTCGGTTTGCGCGCCCGGAAAAATCAGCCCGCCGGCAGGCTGGATCGATTTTCCAGTTTTCGTTTCGCGGTAGAAGATAAACGCGTAGTGCAGCGCGTAGACCGTGTGCAACACGACCCATGACATCACGACCGTGGCCAGGGCCAGCCCGATGTGGGTCGCGAAACGAGTGCCGGTCATTCCTTTCGCCAGGTTAAGCAGGAAGGCGACGGCGGTGAGGCTGGCGCAGGCGGCCCCCACGACGAAAAAGAAGATGACTCTACGGCTCGTCGGTTGCAGCTTGGCCAGCCGCACCGCAGCCCGCGGCTCTGCCGTGAGGATACGAGTCCAGGCGAGGACGAGAAAGCAAAGAGCGTAAGCGTCCCAGGTTACGATGAGCAGCGTACGCCAGTGGTAGGCGCGTTTCATGAAGAGGAAAACGATCAGGGCGAAAGTGAGTGAAATGAGCAATCGGTGATGTGCATCCAGGTTGCTCAGCCAATGTCTGATCTTTCGCGTGAACACGTTTTGTCGAGGTCTGCTGACTGAAACGATACATCCAAGCCGTCCTGCCTAACAACCAACGCGATAAAAATGGTTTCCGTGCCGGAAGGCGATACTGAACGGCCAGGAAGCTGTAATCCTTTTTCCAGTTTTGCTCGCCCGCGCGACTGCGATCCGCGACTATGCGTATGAGCTGGGTTTGCCCTGGGAGCATTTGGATGTCTGGACGAAGATTTCCTCTTCTTTCCTGCGCGTTGACAGGATAAAAACGCCGACGCTGTTTCTCTGCGGCGAGAGCGACTTCAACCTCCCGCTCCTCAACAGTGAGCAAATGTATCAGGCCTTGCGAACGTTAGGCGTGCTAACCGAGCTGGTCATTCAGCGTGGACAATTCCACCAGCTCAAGAGGCCGAGCTACATTTTGGATCGTTACCAGCGTTACTGGAGCTGGTTTGCCAGATACGTCCCGCGATAAGATCTGCCGTCAGTTGCGCTCGGGATCGTCGAAGGCGGCCTCGACTCGAATACGATCGATCAGGACGACAATAATTTGCAGGAGGAGAAATCGCATCCCGGTGTTCCAGAGAAAAATGGCGAGCGAAGATTCGCTAAGCGATTGCGGGATCTTAATGGACGACCAGACCAGCGCGCAAACAATCGCGGCGCCCGTCCCCCAAATTCGGTTAATCAGCAGGGCGATCACGGCTACGGGTACGACGTAGAGCGGTGCAAGGGTAATCCACGGCCCGGCGAGGCGATCGACGTTAGCAGCGAAAATCAGGGCCGTGGCGCAGATCAAAAGCGTCACCCAATGATGGCGGATCTGCTGCCCTAACGAATGGGCGATAGCCGGATGATCGCGGCGCGCGAGGAACCACTGTTTCGTCTGCCGATAGCTGCGCAACCAGGCTAGGGGAAGAAATTCAAACAGGACTCGTCTGGAGCCATCGAGAAAGAAAAGCCACCGCCCCACCAACCGATGGTAAAGTCTTTCGAGTAATCCCGGCTCGCCTTTGGACGCGCCCTTGTCGCCTGCCGAGCGACCCCGCAGGCGTTCCCAGCGCTTTTGAAAGCGCTCCAGTTTTGCCGCGACCGCGGGTCTGATGGCCGATTCTCGAACTGCCTGGCGCTCGATTACTCCCCGGCGCAGGTGGTCGTGATGCGGCGCGAAATCGATCGCCGTCAAATCTGCCTGTTGCAGGTCGAGCATTTTTGCGTCGAAATCGATCTCTAAAAATTTGCACAAATCGTGGCAGACATCTGCCGATCGATCGACCAGGTCATCGTAGGTGACGTGATGAATCCTCGCGCCCACCTTTGCCAGTTCATTCGCCTGCGGGACCATTTCCTCATTGGAAAGAATGAGCCGACTCAACATGTTGCGCCGGAAGAAACGAGCGGTTCGCCCGGCGGAGAGTACGCTCGCGTAAATCTCGATCGGATCGCGCCAGACGAGGATAAAGGCGGTTTGCGGATTGCGCCGCGCGAGCCGCTTGAGGCGTGGACCGTAGAGCGGCGACTTCTCGCCCCAGAAATCAGCATCCTGCGTTTGCGCGTAAACCCGATAAAGGTCTTCTGGGGTCCGAAGTTCCTCGAGGCCGCGCAGGCTGCCGCCGAATGTCAGGCGATGGCGGGATAGCACCTTGTTATAGAATTCCTGCCGCTCCAGCCAATTGCGACGGAAGCGTGCCCCCGAAAGCGCCCCCGGCATCTCCCAGACGCTGCACTCGTACATGATCGCGACTCGGGGATGCCCATTTAAGAGTGCGTATAAGAGCGATGTTCCTGAGCGGAAAAAGCCCGCTACAATTACCGGATTCCGAAGAGCCATAAATACTTTTCGATCGGTCCGGAAGAGGCGCAGGGCGAAGATAATGCCTTATTTACCAAATAATTCCAGAACAAAATGCTCGAACTGGATTTTCGCCGGCCCCGGCTCCCTGCCTCCAGAATTTTCGGCTCAAAATCGGCCAAGGCTCGACTTGAACTGGCCCGGATGCGCAAGATGGATGGGTGTAAGACTGGCAGCCGGGCCTCAACCCGGCCATATCAATGTTTACGATGAACGCCGAACAACAACGTCTTGAACAGAATGACCACCGTGAGGAACGCTGGCACCTCTGGGGTCCGTACCTGAGCGAACGGCAGTGGGGGACGGTGCGGGAGGATTACAGCGCTAATGGCGACGCCTGGAATTATTTCCCACACGAGCACGCCCGCTCCCGCGCCTATCGCTGGGGCGAGGATGGCATCGGCGGTATTTGCGACTATAAACAACGGCTTTGTTTTGCTTTCGCGTTCTGGAATGAGCGCGATCCGATTCTAAAGGAACGGCTCTTTGGTCTAACCGGCCCAGAAGGCAATCACGGCGAGGACGTGAAGGAGGTCTTCTTTTTCGAGGACAACACACCGAGCCATTCCTATATGCGAATGACCTACCGCTACCCGCAGGCGGAGTTTCCTTATGAAGAATTAGTCAGACGCAATGCGGAGCGCTCCAGAATGGAGCCGGAGTTCGAACTCTGGGACACGGGTGTGCTGCGCGAGGAACGCTATTTCGACATTACGATCGAATACGCCAAGTCGGCCGAAGACGACATTCTGCTTCGTGCCACAGTAACAAACCGCGGGCCGGACGCGGCGGCCCTCCATCTCCTCCCGACGCTTTGGTTTCGCAACACCTGGACCTGGAGTGCGGACGCGTCGCGGCCGAATTTGCACGTCGGGAGCGATCATTCCGAGGCGCAGGCGGTGATCGAGGCGAGTCATGACGTGCTCGGTGAATATCGTTTGGTGTGCGAGGGAGCAGCCGCGCTCCTCTTCACTGAAAATGAAACGAACGTGCAGCGTCTCTACGGCGCGCCGAACCGGTCGCCTTACGTCAAGGATGCGTTCCACGAGGCGATCGTGAAGAAAAACGACGCGGCAGTGAATCCGCAGCGGATGGGAACGAAGGGGGCGGCGTATTACAAGATGCAGTTGGGTCCGGGAAAAGCGCGTAGCGTTCGGATGCGGTTGCAACGGATCGGCCCGGAGCCCGCGCGGCCCCCCGGTGGCGTTTCCCGCGCCCTCGCCGGGACATTCCCCGCCGCCGATGCAGCGGGCGGGGCGCCGTCCACGGCACGCGAGGGGCGGGTGCTCCCTGGACAAGCCGCGAAGGTGTTTACCGATTTCGATCGCGTCCTGGCACAGCGACGCGAGGAAGCGGACGAGTTCTACCGCACGCTCAGCCCGCCTTCCTTAAGTCAGGAGCACTGCGCAATCCAACGGCAGGCCCTTGCCGGGATGCTGTGGACGAAGCAATTCTACTACTACGTCGTCGAGCAATGGCTGGAGGGCGACCCGGCCCAGCCCCTTCCGCCTGGCGAGCGTAAAAGCGGCCGCAACGCGGCCTGGCACCATCTTTACAACGAGCGAGTGATGTCGATGCCCGACACCTGGGAGTATCCCTGGTACGCGGCCTGGGATCTGGCTTTTCACTGCATCCCGATAGCCCTCGTCGATCCGCACTTTGCCAAGGCGCAGCTCGATATCATCCTGCGCGAATGGTACCAGCATCCCAATGGTCAGGTCCCGGCGTACGAATGGAATTTCAGCGACGTCAACCCCCCTGTCATCGTCTGGGCGGCCTGGCGGGTCTATAAGATCGAGCAACACGCCACTGGCCGTAGCGACCGCGCGTTTCTCGAGACAGTTTTCCACAAGCTGCTGATTAACTTTACCTGGTGGGTGAACCGCAAAGACTCCGGCGGCCGCAACATATTTGAAGGCGGCTTTCTCGGCCTCGACAACATCGGGGTCTTTGACCGGAGCGCCTCGTTTTCCGATGGCACCCGGCTTGAGCAGAGCGACGGCACGAGTTGGATGGGAATGTTTTGCCTGACGATGATGCGGAGCGCGCTCGAGCTGGCACGCCAGAACCCGGTCTACGAAAACATCGCGACCAAGTTCTTCGAGCATTTCCTTGGGATCGCCGGGGCGATGAACAATGCGGGCGGGAAGGGGATCGGACTTTGGGATGAGACAG
>JBOHXL010000204.1:0-4172 GCA_050736975.1 Chthoniobacterales bacterium
ATACTGGTTTTGCAAATCCAGCTCATTTTCCAGAGTGTCGCGACCTAAAGTGATAAGTCGAACATATGCAAAATACATGCCGTTTGGGTCTGCACGCCGGATCGAGAAAACGAGGTGCGGCCGAGACGGCCGCGCCTCTACACCGTGGAGGATTATTTGCTGTCGGTCTGCTCAAGAAGGAAGGAGGCGGCGGCAACAGTCGGTCTGCCCGCGCGCTGGTAGGCTTTATTGCCAAAGTTAACAATCACCCGGTCACCGGTATCCCAATCGGTGTATTGGACCGAACGATCCGGAGTAAGCCAGCCGTGTCCGGTCATGGCGGCAAAGCCGATTCGGGAACGGACGGGAGCAATCGCACGATAGCTCGCCAGGTAGTCGGCCTTATGACTATCCCAAAGCCGCCGGTTCATATGCCACATTGGCATGGTGCCATAGAGGATGTTGAACAGGTCCTTCTTCCACGCGAACGGACGGCTTTGGAAATTCGTGTCGCGCCAGACCCAGGTGCCGGCGACGTAATCATGAAACGCGAGCTCATAGAGCGGGATTCGTCTTTTCTCGTCAAGTAGGACGGCGGCATCCGCGGCATAGCTATTGCCCAGGTCGGTCTCGTAACCGCCGGCTGGAATCCTCAGCCGTGAGTCGGCATAGGTGCGCAACGACATGAGTCCTTCGAAGAAATCGAGTCCTGGGAGCGCCCAGGTAGGACAAAGTCCTTCACCGGAACCCACGACGGTTCCGAGTTCCTGGGTGTTCTGCGCCAGCTCCAGGCGGGCCTGCTGGTTCTCCTCGATCGTGGAAGGGTGGCGCGGGCTCAGGCAAGGGGCCAGTTGCACGACAAGCGTGTCGAAATAGAACAGTTCCGTCCCATAGCTGTCGATAAGAGCCTTCGCCTTCTCGTGCCAGAGCGGCAGCTGGTACTTGGCGCAGATGCGGTCCCAGCTCTGCGGCCTGGCGGTCTGGCGGAGTTGATCGGCTTGTATCCGGCCGGTAAGCACATCGTTCGGCCAGCCATGGGGGCCGACCCGGAAGAGGTTGCCCGTCGGCATATGATAGAGGCCCGGAACCCAGCCGAGGCGCTTAATCCCGTCGAAAAGAGCGCGATCGACCGGACGTTTGCCGTAGAAGACTGCCATGCCTCGATCGATACCGGCCGCCTTCATTTCCGAGACAAGTTTCAGATCGTCAACCGGAGTGTCGCCCCAGAGATAGACATAGACGCCGTCTTTCAACATCCCGACCGGCGGCCGGCGGTTCGCGCGCTCGCGCAGAGGTGTTAGCTCCGGGTGCGTGGCCAGGAAGTATTCCCGGTAAAGCCGGGCGAGCGCGACGTAGCCGCCTCCACTTACAAAGTCGAAGTGCAACCGCATTGGCAGCGCGTAAACTGTCGAGTCGTTAGGCCCGGTCGAAGTATCAGGATTGCGAAAAGTATCCAGCCGCACCGCCAGGCCGGGTTGGAGATCGGTCAGTCCCCACCACGGCTGGCTGCCGCTCCAGCCATAGGGTTTGTTAATCTCGCCCGGCCGATCAAGCGGCATGAGCATTCCTTCGCCGCTCGTGTTCTGGACGTAGGACCAGCCTTTGCCCGGCGCGACGAAATGAAAGGGATAGGCCGGCAACGTGGCGTAGCGCTCGCCGGGAATTGCGACGGTCAGATCGAAGGCGGCTGCCGCTCCATCCTTCAATGCGATCGTCAGGTCGCAAGTTTCACCCGCGCCAGAAACCCGGCAGGAAATGGAGTCGGCCGTGACGTGCAGCGACGTGGGCGCGACCTTGAAGCCGGGTTGAATCTGTTGGCGCCAGGTCAGGTCGATACGCTTGTCAACGACCGTCAGCGAAGCATCCTGCGTCGAAAGGTCGACTCGGAGGGAGTCGTTCTCCAGGTACGGCTGCGTCGCCGACGCGGCGCTGCCCATTTCCGACGCAGACAACGCGAGCGCCAGGAGGAGCGGCCAACCGGGCGCGGTTTTCATGAGACGCCCTTGCGAGGGCGGGAAAATTACGACTTGTAGCGCAAGCGCTTCTTGTGGCGGTTTTCTTTCATCCGCTTGCGGCGCTTGTGCTTGGAGATTTTAGCTTTTCGTCGTTTTTTCAGCGAGCCCATAGAGGAGTTTTCACGATCCCGATTTCGGAGTGCCGAAAGTCAGCATCTGAAACCACAAAGCGCGGCCGAATCCGGTCGCGAGCAGCGAAGGTAGAGGGATTGCATCGCTTGGCAACTCATTTTGCGGCGGCCAACGCCGCGCGCAATTGGTCGACGTGTTCGGCCGGTTTCACCTTGCGCAGGATCGCGCTGACCCGGCCGCGGAGGTCGATGACGAAAGTCGTCCGCTCGGTGCCCATGTATTTCCTGCCATACATGCTTTTCTCGACCCATACGCCATAGGCCGTGACGATCTTTTTTTCCGGATCGGAAAGAAGCGGGAAGGGGAGCTGATATTTGCTGATGAATTTTTCGTGGCTCGTGGTGGAATCGACGCTCACGCCAAAGATCCCGTCCCGACCTTCCAACTCGCTCCAGGCGTCGCGCAGCCCGCAGGCTTGCGCAGTGCATCCCGGCGTGTCGTCTTTTGGATAGAAATAGAGAACGAGAGGCGAACCATGGAAATCCTTCAGCCTAACGATTTGACCTTCGCCATATTTTTCCCCAACCGCCGTGGCGATGAAATCCGGCGCGGGATCGCCGATCGACAATTGCGCATCTTTGCTGGTCATTTTTCGAAAAGGATAATCAGGACGCCGACGACGCACAAGAGCACGCCCATGACGCCGGCTTCGTACCTTTCAAAGGAGCGAAGCTTGACCTGCTCAATGCCGGTAAGAGCAAGAAAGGTGAAGGCAACCATCCCGGCGATCGTTGCGAGGGTGAGAATGATGGTGAGCAGGGCGAAGCCATGCCACCCGTAGCGAACGCCCGAGACATAGATCGGGACGAACGCTTCACAGGGCGAAAAGGTGAGGAGCGCGAGCAGGCTCATGATGGCCACGAGATCGGAACGGCTGAGCAACGTCCGTTTCCCGCCCTGCCCGGGCACATGGTCGTGATCGGCGTGGGAACGATGGTGAGCAAGGTGAAGATGAGTGTGCGGGTGGCCGGTCAATTGCCTGACAATATAAAAAAGGCCAAAGGCAAGCAGCGCGCCGCCGGCAATGCGTGGGAACCAGATGCCGATGCGATCGCTCAAGACAATGCCCAGCCAGGCTACGATCAAGCCGAGCGTGGCAGTAAACGAGGCGTGACCAGTAGCGGCGATTGCCGTGATGGCAAGCGTCTTTGGGCGGTTCCAGCGTTGCAGCCGCGCGGTCAGAACAAAAGGCAGCCAATGGGTCGGGATGGCGGCGTGAAAAAACGCAACCCCGAATCCGGTGATCGCGATCGTGGTGAGAACCGAGCTGTTCATTGGAGCGGGCGAAGCGGGATTGGCTGCTTCAATTCTCCGCCGTCAAAAAAAAGTCGCGCGATGAAAATCGGGCTGGTGGGATTTGAACCCACGGCCTCTGCGTCCCGAACGCAGCGCTCTACCAAGCTGAGCCACAGCCCGCACTTTCGCGCCGCGCATCCGTCAGACAGTCAGCCGGAAATCGCGCAGCGCCCCTACTTCGCGCACTTCACCGGCGCTGGCAAGGCGATTCACTCTCCCGCCGAGAAATCCGTTGACAAGGCTCCCACTGCACGCATTATCCGAGTCCGCCCGGCCCGACGATGCTTGCCTCGATTTCCACCTCTTCAGCCCTAACGAACGGCGCGCCGTCGATCCTGCAATTTCCGTCCGAGCCCGCTCGCTCCGTCCGTTCCTTGAGAAATATGACCGCTCAACTCCTGCAGGAAGCAGCCAAAGTGATTCCAAATCAGCAATTGCTGATCAACGTCGTGTCCAAGCGCGTCCGGCAGCTTGGCCTTGGTCATCGTCCCCTTGTTGAAGCCACCCTCAAATCTTCCCTCACCGACATCGCGCTCAAGGAAATCATCGCCGGCAAGCTGACCTACGAAGAGCTGAAAGACGAAGCGCCCGCCGAAGCGTAGGGAAGTGATGAGTGGCCAGTGACGAGTGACAAGTAGGAGCGGGAGACGCGGCGTTTTCCACTTGTCACTCATCACTTCCGATGCCCGCCGAGACCATCCTCAATCGCAAGGCGCTGCGCGATTACCACATCCTCGAGCGCTTCGAGGC